>VEOY01000140.1 GCA_012026685.1 Nitrospirota bacterium | reverse complement strand
TCCCGCATGAACAGCTCTTTCAGCATATGACTGGTTGCATCGGCAAGGGCGATGGCGAAAAGTCCGGTAAGGATTGCGGGCAGGGCCTTCTTTTTTTCTTTTACGCTGAGAAGCAGGAGGAACGGGAAAAAATCAAGGAAGGCATGGGACGTGACAAGGGGCATGATCCGGTCAAAAAAAGAGTTCTGCAGATCCTTGTTTATGAGAAAAAAGAGAGCGGTGTCCAGTTCAGGAAGGCTCATGCAGAAAAGCCCTGACTTTTTCCCTCAGCTCATCAAGCTTGAACGGTTTTTCGATGAAGTTGTCAGCAGGGGCCTTATATGAAGATCCGCTCATCAGGAGGACTTTGATCGAAGGCGATGTCTCCTTGACCCTGGCGATGATGTTCTCTGCAGACTCGTCCTCCATATGCACGTCTGTGATCATGAGATCAAACGGCGCATCTTTCAGCGCCGCCGCGAGATCCTGCATGTTCCGGGCACTGGTGACATGATACCCCACTTTTACGAGTGCCTTTTCGACCGTATTCAGGATAAGGAATTCGTCGTCAATCACGAGGATTTTGCCGGACATAATATTACTACTTTACCATTTTTCCGGCTTGCGGGAAAGCAGCAGGGAGAAAAAAGGGAACGACACGGACAGACTGACCGGAAAAACAGCGGAGCGTTGTCAGGATGCCGTCTTTATCTCCGAGACCGCAACGCGGTTCTTGCCGGCATGTTTTGCAGCGTAAAGAGCCTTGTCTGCGGAGAGAATGAGGTCTTTGATCGCGGTTGCATTTTCCGGACAACTTGCGACGCCGATACTTGCCGTGATCTGTATGCTGACCCCTTCATCGTCAAAGCGGGCCTCATGGATGTTCTTCCTGATCCGCTCTGCTACATGTTTCCCGCCCTTTACATCGGTTGACGGAAGGATCACCGCAAATTCCTCTCCTCCGTAGCGGAATACCAGGTCCTGGTCCCTGACAGACTTCCCTATCCAGCCGGCTACGTCCTTCAGCAGGGTATCGCCAATGACATGGCCATACGTGTCGTTGATCTTTTTGAAGTCATCGAGGTCGATCATCAGGAGCGAAATCTTCTTGCCGAAGCGTTCGAACTCCGTGTACTCCCGGTCGATGACAGACCTGAAATGGCGCTGCGTGAAGAGCTGGGTCAGTTCATCAGTGATCGCTATCGTATAAAGGAAGGCATTTTCGAGGGCAACGGCAACATGACTTTCCATGGCCCTGATGAGGTTGAGACGTTCGGGATCGAACGTGCCTTCCGTTTTTCTTGCCACGATCAGGGCAAAGCGTCTGTTGCCTTTTGCCACGGGTATCAGAAGCGTCCGTCTGTCATCCGATACACGGTGTTCCGTGACCCTGCCCGCAGCCCATTCATCCCGAAGCGCTGAAAGTTCGGAGCCCGGTGCGATCTTCTTGCGGTCGATCCGGTTGTCTTCCGACGGCCAGGAAATGACCTTGTGGTCTTTTCCGTCGCGATGGATGAGCAGATCGATCTCGTCAGGGCTGAACGTGTCTATCATGATCTCAACGATGATATGTTCAAGCTCGTGCATGTCGATCGTTTTGCTGAGCCGCTCCATCATCATATACAGGAGGGAACGCTCCGAGTGCTGCCGCATGATCTCGCTTATGTACCGGTTGACGCCGCGCGAGATGCCCCGGGAGAGGAACGGAATGACCATCATCAGGCAGATCACCCCGGCGCCTGAGATGAGTATCACGGTCGACATGATCATCATATTCGTGGCCTTCAGTGAACGGTCAATGATGAGCTTGCCATTAATGCGCCCGGCCGGGGGATGACAGCTGTAGCAGGAGGGTTTATTGTATATGACCGTTACGTTTCGCTGAACCTTCTGGCCCATGCTTTCAACGATCAGCGTCGTCTCTGACGGAGACGCGCCGGTTGCTGCATGGCAGCCATGACAGGATTTCTCTGCAAAACGGTCCAGGGTCTTCCCTATCTCGGATTTGTCCGAAGAGTAAACGATCCTGCCGTTGCGGTCTATGATGAAGGCCTTGACGATCGAACTGCTGTTGTCCCTGATGCTGTCGACCGTCTGCTGGATCATATCCGGGTCTCTTGCCTGCATCAGAGCGCTTAAAGCCGATTCTATGGCGCTTCCCAGTTCCTGGGTCTTGAGCCTGCTGTCTTTGATCAGGCGGGATCTGAGCGAAAGGACAATGAAGATCATCGTGACGGCAATGCAGATGGTGAGAATGCCGAGCAGGCCGGCAATGATCCTTTTCTTTAATGGCTGAAGCCAGTCAAGTTCTTTTTCGTGTGTGGTACTGTTCATGCCCCGTTAAACTCAGCCTTTTTTTATGATAATCATTTTTTCCAGGAAAAGCATTATTTATTACGACAATTGACTGTGGAACGGGCAGGACAGGAACGACGCTTGGGCGTCTATTAGATTTTATGATAACAGCAGGCTGGACAACCACATCGGTTGAGAGAGGAGAGCATGGTGCCGGTGGGGAGAATCGAACTCCCACTGGGTTGCCCCAACCGGATTTTGAGTCCGGCGCGTCTGCCAGTTCCACCACACCGGCACTGGTGTGTATCGTGCGGATAATAGTATACAAAATTCCGACTGAAAGGGGGGATAGTGCATACCGCGCAGGAAACACTATCGGGAGGTTTTTTCTCCGTCTTTGTTATCTTCCCATGCTGAGCGCCTGGCCGATCGCAGGGATAAAGTCCCGCTTCCTGGACATGACGCGGGGGAGGATGCAGGTGTCATCCTCAACCGTGACATCGAAGGCCTTTTCGACCATCCATACCTCCCCCTTCAGGAGAACTCTTTCATGCGAGGAGCTCACGGGGTTTGTCACGAGCAATGCCGTGAGGTCGTAGCCGTTTGCGCGGCGGAGCCGTTCAAGTTCGGCCAGAAGTTCTTTTTCCCGCTGGTCGATCTCTTTGCAGTCGAGCACCATCATCTGGCTTATGCCGAGCTTACGTCCTCCGATCTGGAATTCCTTGAAGTCAGCGGCAATCAGTTCTTCCGGGGTCTTGTTCTCAAGGTTAATGCTTGCGTGGAGCAGTTCCTTGCCGTACGCTTTCCAGTCAACGCCAGCAGTCTCCGCAAGGCGGTGCGCGATCTGGCGATCACGCTCTGTTGTGGTCGAAAGCGTAAGGAGCAGGGTATCAGAAAGGATGCCGGAAAGAAGTATACCCGCGATCTCCCTGGGGATGTCGATCTGGTAAAGGAACATGACGCCCGCGACGACCGTGCAGGTGCTGCCGACCGGGTCGTTGTAGACGTAGATCGGCGCTACGGTCGAGATATCGCCCACGCGATGGTGGTCGATGATCTCAAGGATCTCAGCTTCTTCGATGTTGTCCACTGCCTGGGAGACCTCATTATGGTCGACGAGAATGGCGCGCTTGCGCACCGGCTTCAGGATGTCGGTCCGTGTGACAAAACCGATCAGCCTCTTGTCGCTGTCTGCAACCACAACAGAGCGGTACTCGGACTCGATAATACGCTTTCTCAGTTCAGAGATCGGTGTATACAGACCGACAGCAGTAAACGTGCGGCACATTACCACGCCGACCGGCTCCGACATGGTCATGAGCTGGACCGTGGCGAAAGCGGCATGGGGCGAAGAAATGATGACCGTACCGCGCTCCTGCGCGGCTGAGATCACCTCAGTGCCTACCGGCAGGGAATCCGTTACGATAAGAGCCGAGCACCCCATGCGTACCACATCAAGCTGGATGTCCTGCTGGTCGCCGGCAATAACAATGTCTCCTGGTCGTATCCGGTTGAGTACTGTCCCCTTCTGCATGGCCGCAGTAATGACCCTTCCAGACAGGTATTCCGTCCGCCCGGTGTTGCTGATCACCCGGCCGTCAAGGGTCTTTATGAAGATATCAAGGTTTATCGGCATCCCCGAGAGATCGGAAAATCCGGCGCTGTCCATATAGTGTTTTGCTATGTCTTTCAGTCCGACGACACCGATCACCCTCCCGGTATCATCAACGACGGGGAGTGACCGCACGCCGGAGTCGCGCATGAGAAGCGCCAGTGCCTGGACAGAATCGCGCAGGTTTATCGAGATCGGTTTCTTCATTTCGAGGTCCGCGACAGTTGCTGCGATGCTCTCCATCTCGTTTGGTACCGGGACGCCGAACCGTTCGAGGATGAACCGTGTCTCCTCGTTTATCTTGCCGGCCCGGGCCGGGGCGTAAAAAAAACGTTTATCCGTGATGTTCTTGAAGTGGGCATAGGCGATCGCTGAACAGACGGAGTCGGTGTCAGGGTTGCGGTGACCGATGACGTATACGATCCTGGGAGCCTGATCTGTCATGGGTATGATTCCTCCTCAGACCTTCCGGGTCTTCATCATGATGAAATTCGCGACAGAGCGGTCATACGTGCGTTCAGCTTCTCCGGGAAAAAAGCAGGCGGGCAGTTCATCGTTCTTCCTGTGGTAATGCAGACACTCGCAGCACTTGTGTTTTCTCGGACACGGTTCATAGGTGCAGGTGCAGCGGGCCTTGTTCTGTTCCATGATACATTGCATGTATGCCTCCCGGTTGCCTCGCATACCTCATGATAGCATGTTCACTTGCCGATGCAGAAACTGCTGAATATCCGGTCAAGGATGTCATCGGTGGTTATCGTGCCGGTTATCTCACCGATCATGTCCAGCGCGGATCTCATTTCTATGGAAAACAGTTCGAGGGGTTCTCTCTGCGCCAGCAGCAGGGCGGCCTTTTCCAGAGACCCGGCTGCCTTGTCGAGCGCTGTCTTATGACGGACGTTCGTTACGACAGCGCCTTCGCGCTCCTCTTTCCAGCCGCAGAGGTGTGATGCGAAGATGCTTTTCTTGAGTTCCTCCACTCCCTCTCCGGTTACGGTGGAAAGACGCAGCAGCGGCATGCCTTCCGCAGCGATACGGTCGAGGGTGACCGCCCGGGGCAGGTCTGCCTTGCTGATGACCGCTACAGCATTCTTTCCCCTGATTATCTGAAGAAGGTCAAGGTCTTCCTGGCAGAGCGGTTCACTTCCGTCGAACAGGGCTGCGATGAAGTCAGCATGACCGATCGCCTGCATGCTCCTCCTGATGCCCTCCTGCTCAATGACCTCGTCGGATTTTCTGATGCCCGCTGTGTCGATAATCCTGACCGGCAGTCCGCTGATGTTCAGGAAGTCTTCAATGAGGTCGCGTGTCGTGCCGGGCAGGTCCGTAACGATCGCCCGGTCCTTCTGCAGCAGGGTGTTCAGCAGTGATGACTTGCCGACGTTCGGCCTGCCGACGATCGCGACGGCAAGCCCTTCCCGGAAAAACCTGGCCTCTTCAAAGCTCGCAGAAAGCCGTTTGACCTCCGTCACGGCCTCCATGAGTCGTTTCCGGACAGTTTCGTTCGATGCATGCTCGATCTCGTCCTCAGGGAAGTCAAGATACGCTTCGACATATGCACTTATCTCGATCAGCCGGTCCCGGATATCCGCAAGTTTTCGGGTCAGGTCTCCCCTGAGCTGTTCGCCTGCGATCCTCATGCTCTCCGAAGTCTTTGCGCTGATGATGTCAAGCACTGCTTCTGCCTGGTCGAGACTCAGCCTCCCGTTGAGAAACGCCCTTTTGGTGAACTCACCGGGATCAGCGGGCCGCGAGCCCTGACGTACCACGATCTCGAGGATGCTTCTGACCGATACCGGGCCGCCGTGGCTGCTTATCTCAACAACATCTTCGCGCGTATAGCTGTTTGGCGCCCGCATGATCAATACCAGCACCTCATCCACGATCCGGTTATCGGCCGGATCGACGACCTGCCCGTAGATCGCCCTGCGGGATGGTGCTGACGAAAGTCTTTTCCCGCCCCGGCAACGGAAGACACTGTCAGCAATGGATACCGCCTTCGGGCCGGTCAAACGGACAATGCCGATCCCTCCCTGCCCTACCGGTGTCGAGATGGCTGCTATGGTGTCTTCGATGGAGTGCATATCGAAAGGTCTATGGTTTGCCGCAAAAAAAGCACCAGGCAATGTCCATAATTATATGATAACGGAGAAAATGACCGAGGTGCATGAACCGCAGCGCGATGCGCTAACCGGCCTGTTCTGCTGAGATGCTTTTGTTGACGAAATACTGCTGGATGATCCCCAGGATATTGTTGACGAGCCAGTAGAGCACCAGGCCGGACGCGAAGTTCAGGAACATGAAGGTGAAGATGACCGGCATCATCAGCATCATCTTCGCCTGTGTCGGGTCCATGCTCGAGGGGGTCATCTTCTGCTGGATGAACATGGTAGCTCCCATGAGAAGGGGCAACGGGCCGAGCGCGAACCCCCCGATCAGCGGTATCATCGCAGGGATGTGGCCGATCAGCGTGTCCGGAGCGGAGAGGTCCGTGATCCAGAGCATGAACGGCGCTCCTCTGAGCTCGATGGAAATGAGGAGCACCTTATAAAGCGCGAAGAAGACCGGTATCTGAAGGAGCATCGGCAGGCACCCTCCCAGAGGGCTTACCTTGTGCTTCTTATAAAGATCCATCATCTCTTTTTGCATCTTCTGGGGATCCTTCTTGTACTTTTCCTTGATCTCGTTCATCCTGGGCTGGATCTCCTGGAGCTTCTTCATGGACTTCTGGCTCTTGTTCAGCAGAGGTATGAACGGTATCCTGGTGACAATCGTGATAAGGATGATCGCCCAGCCGTAGTTGCCGAGGAATGAGTAGAAGAATTTGAGCGCCCAGAAAAGAGGCCGGGCGATGATGGAGAAGAACCCGTAGTTGATAATGTGTTCAAGCCCGATGTTCAGGGCCGCGAGCCGGTCCTGTTCTTTCGGGCCGACATACAGGTGGAATGCATTTTTTCCGCTTTTCGCTCTGATGGCGATGACCGGTGAGTCATGGACAAGGAGAGCCTTTGCCTCTTCGATCGGAGATGCCGGCACCAGCGCCGAGAAGAAGTATTTATCCTCCTGGGCGATCCATTTGAGATTTTCCTTGAATGCCTTTGGTTCTTTCAGGTCCTTTGCCTTCAGCTCGCTAAGGTCAGTTCCGACCAGGACCGTCTGGCCGACATGGACCGACGGGTCATTTTCGAATATCCCCAGGTCGCTGCCGAGAGTGATCCAATAATCGCTGAACCCTATGACCTCATCCGTAAGGTCGACCTTATAGGTATCGGCGTCGAACGAGTAGGTCCTGCGGACCGATTTCCCTTCCCGGGCATATTCAAAAACAAGCGTGCCCACCTTGTTCTTGCTGTTAAGGGTAAGGTCCGATCCCTTTACCGTGAAATTCTCGCGTGCCAGGTCAAAGGTAGTGTCCGTCCCCATGCCGACCGCGGGAACAACGCCCGGCTTTCTGAGCAGGACCACATCCTTGCCCGCTTTATCCTTATATCTTTTGACCGTCCAGGACTTGACCGTGCCGCCGCGGGAAGTAAAGACCGCCTTGTACAGATCGTTTTCGACCGTGACCTCTTTCTCATCAGCTGCAACGGTTTCGGCAACAGGTCCCGGTGCTGCTGCGGGAGGAGTTTCTTCCGCCTTTTTCTGAACAGCTTGTTTCTGTTCCGGCGCCGGCGTCTGCGGCGCAGGGAAAAGGAACTGATACCCCACGATAATGAGGAAAGAAAGTACGACCGCTATGACCGTTCTGTTATCCATGGTTATTTGACCGGATCACAACCACCTTCATGGAAGGGGTTGCATTTGAGGACCCTGAGCGCTGCAAGTGAAGTTCCCTTGACTGCGCCATATTTTGTGATCGCGTCCATTGCGTATTCAGAACAGGTGGGTGTGAACCTGCAGCTCGAAGGCAACATCGGTGATACTGCGTATCTATAGGTTTTTATTGTCGCTATCAACAGTTTTTTCATGGTTCAGTCCGGCAATGGCCCTGCGGATGCTCCTGTCCAAGGAAAGGGACTCAGCCTCGGGCGCTGTGCTTCTCGCAACCACAACAACGTCATGGCAAAGAGGATGCTCTGCAAACAGCTTCCTGAAGATCTCTCTGAGTCGGCGCTTTACCCTGTTCCGGGCCACTGCGTTGCCGACCTTTCTGCCAACGGCAAGACCGAGCCTGCTGTGGCCGATGCGGTTGGGCAGTACGTAAAGGACGAGATGTTTGGATGGAAATTTCCGGCCCTGCTCAAATACGATCGTGAATTCGCTTTTCCGAGTCAGGGATTGAAGAACGTTTTTCTTCAAACAGCCAGTTTTTTCCGTCCTTTTTTCCTTCGTCTCCTGATTACGTTACGGCCGCCCACCGTGCTCATTCTTACGAGAAAGCCGTGTGTCTTCTTCTGTTTTTTCGTGTGTGGATGAAATGTTGTATATGTACCCATAGCGTTTTACCTGAGCGCCAATTATAACCAGACATTTTTGAGAATGTCAAGTTTCCGGCATGCTCACGGAGGAGGCGCGCGGGAAAAATATTCCTGTCCCGCGTCCGGAAAAGACTTGGTTGCAGAGGCCAACTGCTTGATAAAAAAAGCTCAAAGAAGGTATATTAGCTGACTAATTTCTGTACGGAGGTATATCATGTTGACAGGCTTGGCATATGCAATGGGCCCCGCTCCTCAGGCTGGCCAGGGACAGGGCGGCGGGCTGATCGGCTTTCTTCCCCTTGTCCTTATTTTCGTGATCTTCTATTTCATGCTCATCAGGCCTCAGCAAAAACGGGCCAAGGAGCACAAGTCCATGCTTGAAAACCTGAAAAAAGGGGACAAAGTGGTCACCTCCGGCGGCGAGTACGGCGTGGTTGAGGAAGTGAAGACCAACACGGTCATCCTGAAGATCTCGGAGAACGTGAAGGTCAAGTACGGCAAAGCTTATATCGCTGCGGTTAGAACAGAAGAGGAAGAATAACATCCCGCTCTGCAGGTCCCGCACTGTATCGTAATCATGCAGCAGTGAAATTATTTGTCAGATTACAGTGGAGGTTTCATGAATAAGAGTATTTTCTGGAGATTTTTGTTTATCGGGTTGGCTATTGCGGCAGCGGCGGTCTTTTTTCTGCCCAATACCCCTTTGTTCAAAGGCATGCCCGAATGGTGGCAGAAGAACCTTCCGAACAGAGGCATCGTGCTGGGCCTTGACCTTCAGGGCGGGCTCCATCTTGTATTTGAGGTGGAGGCGGACAAGGCGGTTGACCAGACGGTGGAACGCTACGCATATTCGATCAGGGAGGCTCTCCAGAAGAAGAAACTTCAGGCAGAGGTGAAGAAGAACGGCCTTGACATCGAGGTGAGCCCTGCCGGTCAGGATGTCCTCACAGCACTGAAAGAAGGATATAGCAATCTGGACACGACAGCTTCGGGGCAGACGGCAATCCTGCGGCTGAATGACAAGGAGAAGAGCTTTATAAAGGACAACGCGTCTAACCAGGCGCTCGAGACGATCAGGAACAGGGTGGACCAGTTCGGCGTTGCAGAGCCCACGATACACCGCCAGGGCACGAACGAGATCGTTGTGCAGCTCCCCGGCGTGAAAGACCCCAAGCGGGCCATCGACCTGATCGGTAAGACCGCGCTGCTTGAGTTCAAGATCGTTGACGATGAGTCGCCCATTGCTGCGCAACTGCCTGCTTCCGTTGCACCGGGAGAGGAGGGAAAGATCCTGGAGCAGTTCGCTGCGCAGATACCCGAGGGCGACCAGATATTGTTCGAAAAGAAAGTGAACAGGGAGACGGGCGCGGTCACAAAATTCCCGATCCTCCTGAAGAAAGAAACGGTCCTGACCGGCGCGCTCCTGAGCGAAGCGCGGGGCACGCGGGACACGCAGTTCAGCACACCGCATGTCTCGATCACGTTCAACCCCGTAGGGGCGAATAGATTTGAGGAGATAACTGCCGCGAACGTGAAGAAGAGAATGGCGATCATCC
>VEOY01000036.1 GCA_012026685.1 Nitrospirota bacterium | reverse complement strand
TGTAGTCCGTGACGACCACATCGAACGATTGGCTCTTAAGCCGCTCCAGTGCCGGCGCTGCGTTCAGGAAGGTCTCGACCTCATACCCTTCCTGCTCCACGGACAGTTTCGCCATATCACCTACGATCTTTTCGTCGTCAATGATCATGATCCTATGTGTGGTGCTCATCTGTCTGCTCCTTTCGATGGTATATGGGTAATTCTATGGAGAAGGTGGTCCCGACTCCCACCTTGCTCTCCACCCGGATGTCACCGCCGTGATTGCGGACTATGCCGTAACTGACCGAAAGACCCAAGCCTGTTCCCCCTTCGCCCTTGGTGCTGAAAAAAGGATCGAAGATATGGGGCACGTATTCGGGAGGTATGCCTTTTCCGCTGTCCTTGATGGTCACTTCGATGAACCCCGGCTCCTTCCCTGAACGCGTCCCTATGAACAGACCTCCTCCGGGAGCCATGGCCTGAACAGCATTTGTTATGAGATTGATCAGTACCTGCTGGATCTGGTGTCGATCTACGAAGACCGGCGGCAGGTGGGAGGAGAGGCTCATGTTGAGGTCAATGTTCGAGATGTCGAGCGTGTTCTGCATCAGCCTGACCGAGTCCCGCACCGCGCTGTTGATGTCCGCCGGTCTCTGGTCAGCCTTCTGCGGCTTTGAAAAATCGAGGAGATTCTTGACGATCTCCCTGATGCGCTCTGTTTCAGAATCGATCTTGCCCATGAAATCTATCCGCTGGTCCTTGTCAAGCCGGTCATACACTTCGGCATAGGTCTGCGCTATCATCGAGATGTTGTTCAGCGGATTGGTCAGCTCGTGAGCAACCCCGGCAGTGAGGATGCCGAGCGAGGCCAGCTTTTTTGACTGTATAAGCTGGTCCTCGCGATGCCCGAGCTCTTCCGACATGGCATTGATCGCGTCTATGAGCGCTCCCATCTCATCATTCGGCCGGGTGTCCTCAATGCGGTGGAAGTTCCCCTGTGAAATGGACTTTGCCAGCTGCTCGATCTTGCGAAGCGAATGCAGGATCTTCTGCGAAATGATGTGGCTGATCCCGCCGGCAAGGAAGAGCACTGCGAAGAACGAATAGGCGAGGATCTTCTTCGAACCGGTTATGATCTCGTTCACCCGCTTCTGTTCCGTTTTCGTAATTTCTTCCGAGAATTCCTTCAGCTTCTTCCCGGTTGCGCGGAGTTTCGCGGCTGCCTGAGGGCCGGTCGACTGTTCCTCCTGGATTTCCCGGACCGTTGACGCGTAGACGCCCAGATAGTTCTCGAGTTCTTTGAGGTCATGACCGCCGATGGCACGGATGATGTCTGCCCGCGAAGCGTTGATCCTGAGGCTCGCTGAAGCGATCTTTTCCTGTATCTCACCGAGGGCGGCGGAGTCCCGGTAAAGAAAATAGTTCTTTTCCGACAGACGCATCTCGAGAAACGAGGCGTTCAGCTCATCAGCGATTTCCATGAAGCGCAGTTTCGTAAGGACATTGTTCAGGTTCTGAAAGGCGAAGATCCCGATCAGGACGATCAGGGCGACGTTGATGGTGTTCGACAGGATGATCTTCTGTTCAATTTTCATGGACGTGCTCCTGCGGTACGGGACAGCGCGGGAGCTCCGCCTGTTCCTTGCGTACCGGCATATACCAGACGAGGCCGTCCGAGATCATGAGCATACCGGAAATGAACAGGAACGAGTCGACCAGGCTCATCGGGCCAAAGGCGAAGTATTTCAGCAGGGCAAGGCCAAGACTTGAAAAGGCTACGCCCGTCCTGATGAACGCCAGTCCGGTGCGTGCGCGGGCGTAGATCGTCCGGTAGCATGCTGCGACCGTCCGCTGCGCCGCAAGCACATTCCGCTCACGAGCGAGATGTGTCCGCTCCCTGCTGGAAGGAGACGGGTAGAGAATAGTGCAGTGGTTCGCGAGAAAATCACCCAGACGCGCAAGCATGGTCTGCCTCGCGGGGACCGTGACGCCCGGCGTATCGATGAAATGGTAATTTTCCAGGAATTGAAGTGAGGCCGCCGTTACCTCGATCAGCGTCAGGTGACGGGGAGGGCTCATCCGGGATCTGCGGATCCGGAGGTAGCCGGTAAGGCTGAACAGTGAGAGACCGAACCCTGCGGTTATCATTGTCCAGTAAACAAGGATTGGCAATCCGGGAGACCGCATCCGCAACAGGGTGTCCGACAGGGCAATGATACCCAGTCCCCAGCGGAGAAACGCGAGATGCGTCCTTGCCGCAGCGAGGTCTGTGCGGTAGCATGCCATTCGGGTTCTCCAGTGGGCCATGGTATTGCGCCAGAAGGCAAGTCCGGTGCGTTCGGTACCGATCAGTTGGCCCGGTCTTGCGTGCAGGAAATCCTGAATAAACCACTGAAGATCTTCCCCGAGTGCCACCCGGAACTCATACTGCCCAGCCGGGACAAAGCGCCTTACTTCTTCCCGAATGGACGTGTCTGCCGGATCATTCGCAGCGATGACAGCGGTGCCGCAGTCCCATATGACCGGGAACCACTGGCTCATTGAGAGCCGTTCACCATCAAGGCCGGCGAGGAGTTTCGGAGGAATGGGAAGGCGCTCGTCGTATTCCACAGAGGGGCACTGATAATGATCAGCAAGCGCCTGCAGGAGGGTGCGCTTCGGGATGTGGTATTCGGAGATCAGGACGTGTTCGACGTCTATGCCCCGTGCTGCGGCAGAGACCTCTGCCTGCTGAAGTTCCGCCCGGGTGACGATGCCTCGACCGGTCAGCAGATGGAACCTGCTTTCCACTTCATGCGCGTGTTCGCTATTCGTCGATATCATGACTGAATACCGCCTTCTTCCATGTGCGCACCGGTCTGCCGTAATCCGGGACCGTCATCTCCATCTCTCCGAAACAGTAGGGATACTGCTGTTTGATCTTCTCCGCAGGGAGGTGCCAGTATAGCCCGTCTGCGATGAGCACGAGGCCTGCCGCGACGAGCAGCGTGTTGAACACTGCCCAGGGAGTGTGCACCAGACCGAAATAGGCAAGGAGTCCCATACCGACGGCAGAGATGCTCATGCCTGTCCTGATGAATGACAATCCGGTCCGCGAGCGCGCCATGACCGTCCTCAGCCGTGCCATGACATTGCGCCTGTCGGCCAGCACGGTCCGCTCCAGGGCCATCCCGGTTGTCGCCCATACGCCGGGTGCATGAGAAGGCCTGACAGGCGGCGGACACAGCTGCCCCGGTGAAGGCTGATCAACTATCGGTGGAAAGGCAAAGTCCCAGATGGTCTTCCGATGATGGGTCTGACGTACTGATTCATGGCCTTCTTTTCCGGCGCGTCTGCCGGGAAGGTACCAGTAGAAGCCCTCGAGTGCCATCAGCACACCGACAGCGACGAGGCTGTAATCGAAAATGCTCCACGGACCTGAGGGGAACTGCCGCATCAGGGCGATGCCGAGTCCTGCGAAGGCAACGCCGGTGCGGGTGAAGGCGAGTCCTGTCCGCGCCCGTGCCATTTTTGTCCGGTAACAGGCGAGCACGGTACGTTCTTCGGCAAAGTCCGTCCTGTCGCTTGCGAGAAATCTCCGCCTCGCGACCGGAGATAGATCGCTCCAGCCGGCCCTCAGTTCTGCCGCCTCTCCCACAGGACCCGTGCGGACAAAGAAAGGGGAATCGCCGGGGTTGGCGACCGTCAGCACGGTCGAGCCCCAGGTTGCCCCGGTTGTCGTACAGTCAAGCGCAGTCCCTGCCTGTTTCCTCGCCGGGACATACCAGATCAGTCCGTCTACGGTCATGATGATGCCGGCAATCAGAAGCAGCGCTTCGGGTACCGTCAGCAAACCGGGGCCGAAAACGCGGAACAGCACCACGGAAATGGCGATGAACGATATGCCCGTACGCAAAAAGGCAAGGCCTGTCCGGCCTTTTGCCAGGGAGGTCCGCACGCATGCCATAAGGCTCCGGCGATCGGCAAGGAAAGTCCTGACCTTGGCCAGGGGTGTGCGTCCGGCAGACCGCGGGAAAAGGTGATTGACGTCGAAATTGTGTTCGATAATCCGCACGAGGTCCGCGGGCAGCGCAACGATATAATCTATGCGGGATATCTGCAGCGTTTGCCGTATATCGTTGGCAACGGAGGATGATCCGGGGGCTGCGGCAAGGACCTCGGCGCGGTCTTTGCCGACCGACAGGGGCAGCCAGAGCATCCGCTTCAGGTGTTCCATGTCGAGCTTCATGGTGACAAGATAGGAGACCGGCAGACTCTCGTCGAATTCAGCATAGGCAACCCCGTAATATTCGGAAATGCTGAAAAGGACCTCGTGTTTAGGCACTCCGCTCCTGATCAGGAGTTCTTCCGGATATTCGCCGGTATCTGCAGCGGTCCTCATCATTTCGGACAACCGCTCCTCATTGATGAGCCCGCGCAGTATGAGGCGCGAAAATTTCTGATGCATTGAGGTTATGTCTTCCATTTGAGTTTATGACAGGCCGACGACAGTCTCATCCCGGCCGACGTTGATGGGTGACCCACAGCGGCAGGTGTTTACCTGCCGCCGCATACATCTATACAACGAGGACAGGGCAGGGGGCCTGACTGATCACCTTCTCTACCGTATTGTCTCCAAAGAGCCGCCGCATCCAGCTGCGTTTTTTGGCTCCCATGATAATGACATCGCACCGTTCCTCTTCGGCTACCTGGACGATCTTCCGGTATGGCTCGCCTTCCTCGATACGTGTCCTGATCAGCAGTCGCTCTTCAGAGGCTATGGCGTTGATCTCCGTCCGCTCTTTTTCTGAGCAACTGTCGAGTATGTCACCGATATTCCTGACGCCGGTCAGATTGAGCTCTCCTTCGTTATCGGGGATCACCTTCACGACCGTGATCCATGTCCGTTCGTCTTCGGCAAGTCTGATGCCCTGCCGGAGGACCTCCTTCGAACCGTTCACTGCGATGAGGATCTTTCTGCACCCTTTCATGTCGTGTTACCTCACGATGAGTGTCGGGCATGACGCATTGAGGATCACCCGCTCCGTGGTGCTCCCCATGATCGCCTTGTTCACGCCGCGATACCCGTGGCTGCCCATGACGATAAGGTCATGGTTCTGTTCTTTTGCTATTTCCACGATCCTGTCGGAAGAGTGGCCTTCCTCGATGCGTGTCTTGGCCACGGTTCCCAGCTGGGCCGCCAATTCCTTTGCCCCTGCCGTGATCTTTTCTGCCTCCTGCATAAGGCTTTTTCGGATGGAATCGCTCTTGAAGAAGTCGATCATCTCCTCGTAGCGGGGAATGACATAGAGGACGGTGACCGTGCTGCTGTCCACCTTGGAAATTTGCGAGGCGCGGGTCAGCGCCCTCTTGCTGAAGTCAGAGCCGTCATATGGCACGAGGATATTGGCATACTCGCCCGTGCACTCAGTGCAGGCTTTCTTGACAACGAGGACGTCTGTCGGGGCATCGACAATGATGCGCGATGTCACGCTGCCCATGAGCAGCCGGTTCAGGCCGCGACGGCCGTATGTCCCGAGGACGATGAGGTCAGCCTTCTTGCCCTGGGCGACATCGAGGATGACATCAGGCGGATCTCCTTCGCACAGGAGGGACTGGACGTCTATGCCGAACTCGGATGAGATCTTCTCCTTTGACTGGATGCACGCTTTTTCGCCGATCTTCATCCGTTTCTCAAGCTGTTCAGGAGCGATCCCGTATTCTTCCGTATCGAAGTAGACCGCGTGGACCATGATAAGTTTTCCGCCGTGTTTCCGGATACGATTAGAGGCTTCTACCAGCGCTGCCTTGCTCGACAGCGAGTCATCAAAGCCGACTACCAGAGTTTCGTACATATTAATGTGCACCTCCGCCTTTTCTGAATACCAGACCAACGCCAAATCCTGCGCCGAGCGCCGAGACTATGGAGATGAAGCCGTAAAGGGCTGCATTGCTCTTTGCCATGCCTGCGAGCGTCTTCACCAGACCGGCCTGCTCCACCTGAACCCGCGATTCGGCCCGATCGACCACCTTGCCGTCTTTCACTGCGTAAACCGTCACAATATAATCGCCGGGAGGAGCCTGGTACGGCCACTGCGTCAGGATGTAGTAGGCCTGTTCTCCGTCCTTTTCCGTCATCTCGATCTTTCCGTCTGTTGCGGTATAGAGGTTCGACCGTTCCTTGTACTTGAGGAATTCATCGAACCATTTCGCCTTCTCGTCTGCTGAGGTCACCGGATCGATCTCTGCGTGCCTGCTTAGGGCGGGATAGCCGATGACATACCTGTCCTGCTCTTCCCTGTTCAGCATCTCGTCGAGCTTCCTGGCGCTGTGTATGGAATAGAGGTTGGGTACGTTCTCGAACTTCTTGGTCCCGACATTCATCCAGAGGATTCCCCCGACCTTGCCCTTTTCCTTCAGGGCTTCATGGCCTTCCGGAGAGGCTATCTTGATGATGAGCTCTGTGCCGGGATCGGTAACGCCGCTCACGCTTACGGTGCTTCCGTGATAGAAGAAATCGATATTGATATGATCATGGTTCGCTCTTGCCGTAAGCTTTGCTGACGCCGTTTCAGCGGATGCGATCAGAAGAATAATAAAGATGGATATCAGCGTTAAGATTCGTTGACCTGATCTGATCATTGATGACTGTTCCCTGTTCACTGTTTTCATTAGTGCCCCCCTGCCTGTGTTAAGAGTAATGATGGCGTCAGCGTCAGATCGAAAACGATCTTGACGGTGACCAGAAGAACGATCACGGCGAGAATGATCTTGAGCTGCTCGCCCTTGAGCTTCCTTCCGAAGACTGCCCCGACCTGCGCGCCCACTGTCGAGCCGAGCAGGAGCAGAACGGCGAGGATGAAATCAACACTGTGGTTCGTGTACGCCTGCAGGAACGTGACCTCGATGCAGTTGAAGAGGATCTGGAAGAGGCTCGTCCCCACAACAACGTGCATGGGCATCCTGAGTATGTAGACCATGACCGGCACCATGAGAAAGCCCCCGCCGACACCCATGAGCGCTGCGAGTACACCGACGAACCCGCCGAACCCTATCGGGAGGATCATGGAATGCGTTACGCCGGACTTCTCGTACCGGGTCTGGAGGGGCAGGGACTTAAGTAAGCGCGTAAATGAGCCCTCTTTCTCTTGTGCAGGCGCCGCCTCAGCTGTCCTGTTCCTGCTCTTGCGGATGGCGTTCAGACTCTCTGCGAACATATAGGTGCCGACAATGCCGAGCATCAGGACATAGGTCATCTTGATCACAAAGTCCGCGTTGCCCATGGCCTTGAGGACCTTGATGGCCTGGACGCCGAACAGGCCGCCGATGAATCCGCCGATAAGAAGATGGAAGCCCATCTTGAAATCAACGTTGCCCACCTTCCAGTGCGCGTATGTTCCTGATGTTGACGCTGCCACGATCTGGTTAGAATCAGTAGCTGCCGCGACCGTTGAAGGTATGCCGAACATGATGAGAAGCGGTGTCATGAGAAAGCCGCCGCCGACCCCGAAAAGCCCTGAGAGCAGTCCGACTGCCAAACCCAGTCCGACCGGGATGAGGATATTAATGCTGGTGAGTGCTACCGGTAGATACAGATACAACCAATTCCCTCCTTGTTCATTGATGACGGCCTGCTCAAAAAACCGAATGCTGCGTTATGCTTCGAATCTCCTGGACAGACCCCCTGAATTTTCATTATTATGCCGTATGGGGCTGTTTTGCCATGGTGACAATGGGCCGTGATGCCGTCTTTACCTGCTTGCTCAGCTCGCGCGACGAGATATTGCCGTTCTCCGTTATGGTTGTGCGCAGGAGCACCATTTCTATGCTGCTGTTCTGCTTGAGAAAATCCTTGAGAGAGGTGGCAGCGTCCTGAACAGCGGTATATAC
>VEOY01000162.1 GCA_012026685.1 Nitrospirota bacterium | reverse complement strand
CTCATACAGTATGCCGAGAACGATATAGATGACCACGATGGAAAGGGCCAGGAGAAGGATCATCCCTTTGAAAGAATCCTGGAAGGCCCGCGCTGTCCCCAGGAATCCCGTGGTTATGAAGGGCGGCAGGGGCTTTGCCTCCTTCTCGATCGCTGCCACTGCGTCACCCACTGGCGCACCGGGCCTGAGATTGAAGGAGATCGTCACCGCAGTGATCTGGCCGAGATGGTTGACAGACAAGGGACCGAGCCCTTTCTTCAGTGCCGCCAGAGAGGAGAGCGGCGCAAGCTGGCCTGTGTTCGCGCGGACATACAGCATGCCGAGCGCTGAAGGGTCCATCTGATACTCAGGGGCAAGCTCCATGACCACCCGGTACTGGTTCGTCGGAGAATATATGGTCGAGACCTGCCGGGCGCCGTATGCGGAATAGAGTGACTCCTCGATCTGCTCGGCAGATATGCCCAGGGCAGCAGCCCTGTCCCGGTCGATCTCCAGGGTGACCTGCGGGTTCTTTATCTGCAGATCGCTCGTCACCTCCTGGAGCATGGGCAGGCCCCGGAGTTTCGCCTCAAAGGCCGCGGCCTGCGTGTAGAGGGCTTCGGTGTCCGGACTCTGCAGCACGAACTGATACTGGGCCTTGGACGCGGTGGTGTCCAGCTGGATGGCAGGCGGGTTCTGCATGAACATCATGATGCCGGGAACACTCATCACCTTCGGCCTGAGCGACTGGATGATCTGGTCGGCGTTCATCTTGCGCTCATGGAGAGGCTTCAGCTTCATGAACATGTAACCGCTGTTGGAGCCGACCCGTGATCCTGTAGCGCCGACAGACGACATGAACGCCTCGACATTCGAGTCCTTGAGCACGATGTCCACGAGTTTCTGCTGGTGCCGCTTCATCTCCTCAAAGGAAACGCCCTGGGCCCCTTCGGTAGTGGCGCGGATAGAGCCGATGTCGTCCGGGGGCAGAAGCCCGACCGGCATTATCGTAAAGAGCCAGACGGTCAGTACGGCCATGATCATGGTCACCGCCATAACGGTCCGGCGGAAGTGAAGCACGCGCTTGAGCGTTCTCTCATAGAAGGTGCGCATGCCGTCAAAGAACCGCTCCATGGCGTTGTACAGCCTGCCATGCCGTTCTTCACCGGCCGGTTTGAGAAAGCGGCTCGAGAGCATGGGCGTCAGGGTCAGGGAAACGAGACCGGAGATAAGGATCGCTACCGTGATGGTCACCGCAAATTCGTGGAGCATCCGGCCTACCATGCCTGCCATGAAGAGAACAGGGATGAAGACCGCCACGAGAGATATGGTCATGGAGATGATCGTGAAGCCGATCTCCCGCGAACCCTTGAATGCCGCCTCCCTGGGCTTTTCTCCCTGCTCCATGTGCCGGACGATATTTTCGAGCATGACAATGGCGTCGTCGACAACGAACCCCACCGACAGGGTAAGTGCCATGAGGGTAATGTTGTTCACCGAGAACCCCAGGCTGTACATGGCGGCGAACGTGCCGACGATCGACAGGGGCAGGGCAAGGCTCGGTATGATCGTTGCTGAAAGGTTGCGCAGGAAGAGGAATATGACCATGACAACCAGTCCGATCGTCAGCAGCAGGGTGAACTTGACGTCGGCAACAGACTCTCTGATCGATGCCGAGCGGTCAAAGAGAATGTTCAGCTCGACAGACCCCGGCAGCTGGCTCCGGAAGCTCGGTATCTGCTGCTTGATGCTGTCGACCACCTGAATGGTATTGGTCCCGGGCTGCCTCTGGACTGCCATGACAATGGCGCGGGTGGACTTGCCGGCAGTATTGTACCAGGCTGCAACCTTATCGTTCTCCACGCTGTCGGACACCGTAGCTATATCCTGCAGCCTGCCCGGAGAACCGCCCCGATAGGCAACGATCATCGGCCGGAACGCCCTGGCATTGTACAGCTGGCCGGTCGCCTGAATGGTGAACGCTTGCCGCGCGCCCTGCAGTCCGCCGGTCGGAAGGTTCACATTCGAGCGGGCAAGGGCTGCGGACACCTCGTCGATGCCGATCTTCCGGTTCGCCAGTGCCTGCGGGCTGAGCTGGACCCGCACCGCATATTTCTGGGAGCCGAAAACGGACACCTGGGCCACACCATTGATCATGGAGATACGCGGAGCGATGATGGTGTCCGCATATTCGTTGACGTCGGAAAGGGGGAGGGTCGGAGAACTGAGGGCGAGATAAATGACCGGCTGATCAGCCGGGTTGACTTTCTGGTATGAAGGCGGGCTCGGCATGTCCTGGGGAAGCTGCCGCGCTGCCTTTGATATGGCAGCCTGAACGTCCTGCGCAGCAGCGTCAATGTCCCGCTCCAGGGAGAACTTCAGGATGATAACAGAGATACCCTGGCCGTTCGTGGAGGTCATGGCATCGAGGCCGGCAATGGTCGAGAGCTGTCGCTCCAGAGGGGTCGCCACAGCGCTGGCCATAGTTTCCGGACTCGCTCCCGGCAGATCTGACCTCACCTGGATGGTCGGGAAGTCAATGTTCGGCAGGTCATTCACCGGCAGCGCCCTGTACGCGAAGATACCGAAGATCATGACCGCCACCATCACGAGGCTGGTCATGACCGGCCGTTTTATGAACAGTTCGGAAAGATTCATTTCTCTGTTTCTTTCGGTTCTGCCTTTGCCTTCTTCTCAGCCTTTATCTTTGCCTTCTGTTCTGTATTTATACTTTCTTTTACCTCTGCCTTTCCCTTATCCTCTTTCTTTGCCTCTACCTCTGCCTGTGCCTTTTCTTTATCTTCCGTCTTTATCTCCACCTTTGCACCGGGCATAAGCCTGATCTGTCCGTCAGTGACCACTTTTTCGCCCGGGATGAGACCTCTTTCTATGACCGACTCCTCTCCCGAGGTCCTGCTTGCCATAACAGGCCTCACCTCCGCTGTCAGGTCGTCCTTGACAACGAATACGAACTGTCCCTGCTGACCTGTCTGCACAGCCTGGGCCGGAACCACAACAGCATTGTTCTGGATCGTCAGGGTCAGCACCACATGAACGAACTGTCCCGGCCAGAGCCTTTTGTCCCTGTTGTCAAATGAGCCCTTGAGCTTTATCGTGCCCGTGGCCGTGTCGACGACATTCTCGATAAAGGAAAGCCTTCCCTCTGCAGGGTTCCTGTCTCCTTTTGAAAGAAACGCCTCGATCTTGAGCGGCCCCCCCGCCATATAGCTCTTGATCTCGGGCAGCTCATTCTCAGGCACCCCAAAGCTGACATTTACCGGCTGTATCTGGTTGATCGTGACCATCGGCGTATCAGCGTTCGCCTTGATGAGATTCCCCTCATAGACCATCAGACTTCCGGTCCTGCCGGTAAAGGGTGAACGAATCGAGCAGTAACCGAGATTGAGTTTCGCGTTTTCGACCAGGGCCTTGTCCGCAAACACGGTCGCCTCAAGAGCAACAGCATTGGTACGCACCTGCTCATACTGGGTCTGGGAAACATATCCCTTTTTCACCAGCTCCGCATAGCGGCGTTCTTCAGCCCGTGCATTTTCGTACTGGGCCGTGCTCCGTGCGAGGTTCGCCTCAGCCTGGCGGAGCGCCGCCTCATACGGACGAGGATCGATCGTGAAAAGCAGGTCTCCCTTCTTCACATCCTGTCCCTCGGTGAAATGGACCCTCGTGAGGGTCCCGCCCACCTGCGCCTTGACCGCGACCGTGGATGAGGGCTCAACATTGCCGATGACAGCGATCTGCACCGGCACCGCCTTCTGAGTCACCGCGCCGACAGCCACCGGGACCGGAGGCTTCGCAACCGCCTGCTCCTTCTTCTTGCAGGATGCGGTCATTACGAGCGCTGCGCATACCGCGGCGATGACGCCTGCGGATGAGATGAGTCTGAAACGATCGGTCATGGTTATTTGCTCCTTATCCCCTTCAAAAATAGATCGTACAATGATCCGCCGTAATTTTTCGGTCTGCGGATGTCGCCGGTGAGATACCCGAGGATAGCGCCCCGGAGCGCCACGAGGATCATCAGCGCCGTCGTGCCGCAGTCCATGGGCCGGAAGCTTCCGTCCCGTATTCCCTGTTCCAGGATATCAGAGATGATGTCCTGCTGCTTCCGGAAAAATGCCTCTCTGACCGGCCGCTTGAACTCGAGGTCATATTCCTTGATGCCGGCGGAAAGCATCCGCGTCCGTGTCACGGCGATCTCCATATACAGGTCAATGAGTTTCCTGAGTGCTGTCAGGGGGGTGTCTTTCCGCAGCAGTTCCACACGGCCGAGGAACTCTTCCATCTGGCTCCGCATGAGGCTGGTATAGAGTTCTTCCTTGTTCCGGAAATAGAGGTAGATGCCGCCTATGCTGATGCCGGCCCTGGCAGCAACCTGGCGGACCGTCGCCTTCTCGAAGCCGCATTCCGCAAACACCTCGCTCGCCGCATCGAGAATGCTCTGCCGCGACTCGTCGCCCGTGCGCCGTTTCGTGCTTTTTCTTTTCGTAATTGCCACGATCCCCTTTCGCATGCGCTCATATGAACATGCGTTCACGTGAACAGGTGTTTATTATCGATCCGAGGGGATGCGGGAGTCAAGAAGGATTTACGGTTAAAGATTCACGGGGAACATTTGCCGCCGTACCGGTTATTCCTTCGGGGCTCCGCCCCGGACCCCGTCCACCTTGTCTTGCTCGCTCCAAGAAAGGTGGAGCCCAAGAATGGCGCCCCACGGAAATCTCTTTACGCTCCGCTCGGTCGGCTTCAGGGGTCCCGCCAAAGGCGGGAAAACTTGTCCGGCAGGGAATTATCATCATTCTTAATT
>VEOY01000103.1 GCA_012026685.1 Nitrospirota bacterium | reverse complement strand
TTGATCTCGCACTCGAGGATATGGACCGGACGATCGGTTTTTTCAGGGACGACCTGAACCAGGGATTGATATGGGAGAGCGCCGACCTGAGCCGCCTTAACATGACCAAGGCGTACACAAACCGCGCCAATATACTCATTGCCATGGGTCGTATTGAGGATGCGGAACAGGATTTCCAGCGGGCCAGGGACCTGGTTCCCCTGGATTTCTCGCAATCACTGCCTTCTGATGATGAGACCTTCAGACTGGCTGAAAAATATTACCAGGCCGGTGACTGGCCGAACGCTGTTGCAGCCCTCACCGCGATCATCGACAATGAACCGGACAATGCCTCAGCACACATCAACAGGGCGAATGCATATTCGAGCCTGAAGCGTTACCAGGAAGCCATAGAAGATTTTAATCGCGCGATAGAGCTGAACCCGGGAGTTGGTGTCACATATCACAACCGGGGTCTCGCCTATGCCTGGTCAGGGATGAAAGATAAAGCGATCGCCGACCTTGCTAAAGCTTGCAAACTTGGGTTTCAGCCTTCCTGCGAATCGGCGGATCTTGTCAGGCGGGACAGAATCGGGATCAATAAGGGGTAAACTTGGACCGATTGCTTGAATGCCGGGCATGGCGATCACAAACCCTTCAGATTCATTGAAAAAATGAGGTTTTTTATGCGAAAATATATAGAAAAGATTAATTATCTTCATGCAGGATACATTCAGAATAGACAGCCATAAACTGATGTTCCATCCTAAGGAGGTTTCCCTCTGGCTCTCTGGTGAGGAAATCTATCCGATTTATATGGAAATATCACCTTCCGGTGCATGCAATCATCGATGCACCTTCTGCGCCCTGGACTTCATGGAGTATAAGCCGCGATTTCTTGATACTGCAATGCTTAAGGAACGACTTTCGGAAATGGGAACGCTTGGGGTCAAGAGCATCATGTACGGAGGAGAGGGTGAGCCCTTTCTTCATCGTGATATGGGAGAGATCGTTGTCCACACCAGAGAAGCCGGCATTCATGTTGCGATAACAACGAACGGAACGCTGTTTACCAGGGCTCTTGCCGAGCAGATCCTTGAGAAGGTTTCCTGGATAAAGGTAAGCATCAATGGAGGGACTGCCGAGTCCTATTCCAGGGTTCACCGGACAAGGCCTGATGATTTTGACCGTGTTGTCGCCAACCTCTCGGATGCGGTAAACGTCCGGAAGGAAACAGGGGCAGGCTGCACGCTCGGCGCACAGGCAGTGCTCTTGCCTGAAAACGCTGACACGATCGAATCACTCGCAGAGACGGCAAAATCCATTGGACTGGACTATCTGGTGATCAAGCCCTATTCCCAACACCATAAGAGCTATACCCGTTCCTATAGCGACGTTGACTATGCCACGTTCTCTCATCTCAGGGAAAGACTTGAAAGATTCAACGACAGCACGTTCACGGTGATCTTCAGAGAGAACACCATGAAGAAGATCAAGAGGACCGGGCGTGGCTACAGAAGGTGCCTTGCACTTCCCTTCTGGTCGTATATTGATTCCGGCGGCACTGTCTGGGGGTGCAGCGCATTTCTCGGGGATGAACAGTTCCGGCTGGGCAGCATTAATGAGCAGACATTCCGCGAGGTCTGGCTGGGCGACCGGAGAAAGGAATGCATGAAGTTTGTTGCAACCGAACTCGACCCGGAAGGCTGCAGAATGAACTGCAGGATGGATGAGGTGAACCTTTATCTCTGGGAACTCACTCACCCTTCAGCTCATGTAAACTTCATATGAAACATATGACGCGTGCAACTATCCCGGATGATACGCTGAAAGAACTGTACGCGGTCATGCTTACCATACGGCTGTTCGAGGACCGGACATGTGCACGATATGCCGAACAGGAGATGAAATGTCCTGTTCATCTCTGCATCGGCCAGGAAGCGATTGCAGCCGGTGTCTGCGCACATCTGAAGCGTGAGGACTATATCTTCAGCACGCACCGTTCACATGGCCATTGCATAGCGAAAGGCATGGATCTGAAGTCAATAGCTGCTGAACTCTATGGAAGGTCTACGGGGTGCAGCAGGGGTAAGGGAGGATCGATGCACCTGGCCGATCCCGGGCATGGCATCCCGGGGACAACTGCAATCGTGGGAGGCTGCATACCGCTTGCTGCGGGAGCTGCTCTTGCGTCGAAGATGAAAGGCGATGGAAGGGTGTCAGTAGCGTTTTTTGGAGACGGTGCAGCTGATGAAGGAGTGTTCCTCGAAAGTCTCAATTTTGCGTCGCTGAAGAAGCTGCCTGTCGTCTTTGTCTGCGAGAATAATTTCTATGCGACCAATTCGCCCCAGTCAGCACGACAGCCTGCGGTACGGATCGCCGACCGGGCTTCGGGCTTCGGTATACCGGGTGTTCACGCGGACGGGAATGATGTCATCCGGGTATTCAGAACTGCGGCCGAGGCAATAGCACGGGCACGGGAAGGAGAGGGGCCGACGCTTCTTGAATACACGACCTACCGATGGAAAGCGCACGTGGGTCCGAATTCCGACATCGAGGCCGGCTTCCGACCAGCTGAACAGCATGAAGAGTGGATGAAACGCTGCCCTGTCGAGATGTATGAACAACGTCTGGAACAGCAGGGCGTTCTGTCTGCACAGGAAAGGAAAGCTATTTTCGGCCGGATCGAAAAACAGATCGATGAGGCAATGGATTTTGCCAGGACGAGTCCCTTCCCGAAACCCGGAGAACTTTTTGATGATGTCTATTAAGACGAGCTGCTGAACCATGCCGTGGACCAAAATTCAGGCGGATGATTCCCATACCCCCGTATTTTTCGGAGGTGATGAGAGAGCCCGGGAGATCACATACCGTAATGCCATACGGGAAGCCCTCAGCCAGGCGCTCATGACGGACAGGAATGTGTTTCTGATAGGGGAAGGGATCGACGACCCCGGCGGTGTTTTCGGGACTACCGCGGGGCTGAAGGAAACATTCGGCGATGAACGGGTCATGGACTGCGCTATTGCGGAGAACGGCCTGACCGGGGTTGCTATCGGTGCTGCAATTGCAGGTATGAGGCCTGTATTTGTCCATATGCGGGTTGATTTCCTTCCCATGTGCATGGATCAGATCATCAACCACGCTGCGAAGTGGAGCTATATGACCGGGGGAAAAGTGAAGGTGCCGCTCACGATCAGGGCAATTATCGGCAGGGGATGGGGATCCGCCGCGCAGCATTCCCAGAGCCTTCAGGCCCTTTTCGCCCATATTCCCGGCTTAAAGGTTATCATGCCTGCTTCACCCTACGACGCAAAAGGACTCCTCCTCGGAAGCATCGCAGGTGACTCCCCGACAATCTGCATTGAGCATCGCTGGCTGTATGATCAGAAAGAAGAGGTCCCGGAGACCCCCTATATGATCCATGCGGGCAAAGGATTGGTCAGGAGGCAGGGCAAGGACATCAGCATTATCAGTACGTCGTACATGGTCTATGAGTCTCTGCGGGCTGCTTCGGAACTTGAGAAAGAAGGGATCAGCGCCGAAGTGGTCGATTTGAGATCTGTCCTCCCTATGGATGAGGAACTGATCATATCATCTGTCATGAAAACCGGCAGGCTCATTGTCGCTGATACCGGGGTGTCGGTGTGCGGCGTAGCTTCAGAGGTTGCCGCCATTGCTGCGGAACAGGCCTTTGACTCCCTTAAAGCCCCCGTGCGAAGGATCTGTCTTCCCATGACGCCGACACCCGCAAGTCATGTCCTTGAACGGGCATATTACCCGGATCATACTGCGATCGTGCGCGCTGCCCGGGAGATGACCGCATGAGAGGGCAGAATCAGGCGTATGCAGTCAGCGTCGTTATGCCGGCGATGAACGAGGAACGCAATATTCTACAGGCGGTAGCAGATGTGGTTGACGGATTTCAACGGACCGGCGTTTCAGGTGAGATCGTCATCGTGAATGATGGGAGCAGCGACCGGACCGGTGAACTCGCTGAGGGTTTCAAGGCACAGTATCCTTTTATATCCGTGGTGCATCACGAAAGAAATCTCGGCATCGGAGCCTCATTCTGGGACGGCGTTCAACATTCACGCGGGGAGTTCGTTACCATGATCCCCGGCGATGGGGAGAACTGCGCATCTGAGATCCTGCGGTATCTGCCGCTCATGGACCAGGTGGACATCGTGGTCCCCTTTGTCTACAATCGCGGTGTGCGGTCATTCCGGAGGCGGATCCTCTCGATCACGTATCGGGAGATCATTAAGGCCTCGTTTGGACTTTCTCTGAATTATATGAACGGCACGGTTCTGTACCGGAAAGCCATTCTTGATGGCATCTCCCTCCGGGCAGCCGGTTTTTTTTACCAGACAGAACTTCTGGTAAAGACAATCCTGAACGGATATCTCTATGCAGAAGTCCCCTATGCGCTCCTGCGCCGCGGGGGAGGAGATTCAAAGGCTACGACATTGAAGTCGCTGGGGAAAGTGGCCCGGGCATATCTTGGCCTTATGGGAGAGATCTATCTCGGCGGATGGAAGAGGGGCCCCATTGTGCCTGATTCTGCCACTGCCCGGCGAGGGAAGGATATCGAGGCAGCGCCATGACGCAGGAGAAGATAATTCTTGACGGGCACAAACTGCTCTGGCATCGGGAGCGAGTGGACGCATGGCTCAGAGGCGAACGGGTCGCCCCTATAACCATAGATTGCGCGCTCACCAGGGCCTGCACGTACCGGTGTGTCTACTGTTACGGTCAGCTGCAGGAAAATGATGTGAAACGTATGACAAAAGATGTCATATTCCGGTTCCTCGACGATGCTGCTGAGATCGGGGTGAAGGCCATCAGCTTTGTAAGTGACGGTGAAAGCACCTGTTCTCCGCACCTCTATGACGCCATTCTGAGGGGAAGGACAAATGGTCTTGACATGGCGCTGGGAACAAACGGATATCTGCTCAGGGACGAGCGACTTGAAGAGATACTCCCCGCCCTGACGTACCTGCGCTTCAACCTGTCCGCAGCAACACCCGGGCGGTATGCGGAGATTCACGGCTGCGATCAGGCCGCGTTTTTAAAGGTTGTCGATACCATAAGAAAGTGCGTGACGATAAAGCAGGAGAGTACCCTCGAAGTGACGCTCGGTCTTCAGATGGTCCTGCTTCCCGAGTTCAGGGACCAGATACTTCCGCTTGCCGGTCTTGGCCGGGATCTCGGGGTTGACTACCTTGTGATCAAGCACTGCAGTGACGATGAACAGTCGAGCCTCGGCGTCGACTATTCAAAATATTTCGATCTTATTGATCTTCTGAAAGAGGCGGAAGCATATTCGACCGACGCATATCTCGTGAAGGCAAAGTGGTCCAAGATCCTCAGCGGAGGGAAGCGTCCGTATTCCCGGTGCTACGGACCGCCCCTCATCATGCAGCTTTCGGGTTCAGGGCTTGTTGCTCCCTGCGGGATGCTCTTTAACGACCGATACAAAAAATACCATATCGGCAATATCGCCGATACCTCCTTCAAGGACCTGTGGAAAGGGGAGCGGTACTGGGAAGTGATGAATCTTATTTCTTCCGAGCAGTTCGATGCACGATCAATGTGCGGGTCTCTCTGCCTGCAGCACAAGGTGAACGAGTTTCTCTGGGAACTGAAACAAGGGCTGACATCTTTCAGCGAGCCGCCCTGCGCAAGACCGATGCACTGCAATTTTATCTGATGAGGACGACTTCGTGAATGCACACTGAGGAGAATATGGGCAACGGGATAACGGGACAGCAGGAGCGCGCAACGCCTCGTTTTATGGAAATCGTGCGTGGTATCAATATCTGGCAGGCACTGGTCGTCCTCTTCCTGGTCCTGATGGCGGTTTTTCTCGTCGTCCGGGCCGATGACGAATACCGGTGGAGTGACTGGGGTTTCGGCGATGCCCAGACCATGCTGTCTCTCAGGCAATGGGATGAGGCGGGCTGGTTCCGGAACTATTTCCTGTTTCTCCCTCAGGGATATGCTGGTGCTGTCCGTATGCTTGATGAGCCGGAACTGCGCCAGCATGCCCACGGTACCTGCCCCGGAAGTTCCCCAAGGGTTGGGCCTCGGCTCTGGTATACCCATTACCCCGCGGGGTATTTGGTGCCGTATGCGGCTGCATTCAAGGTCGGCTTCCGCGAAATATTCCATGCCCGCGTACTGTCAATACTCTTTTCCGTTGCTGCGCTTATCCTGATGTATAGTGTCTTTGCGCGGATAAGCAGTCCGGCCGTTTCCTTTATTGCGGTACTTTTTTATGCGACGTCCAAGCCCTTTCTTGGTTTTGCTGACACTATCGCCAACCAGCCGCTCGATGATATGCTCCGGTTCGGCTTCATGCTGTCTGTCGTGCTGTCTACGCGCGCGCCGGCTGACGTCGACCGTCGTCGCTGGACGATAGCGGCGTGGGCAATGGAGTGGGTTCTGTCATTGTCATCGTTCGATTCTGTTTTCTTTCTTTACAGCTGGCTGATCTGCTGGGACCTGCTTGACCGGAAGGGATTCAGATGGAAGCGATATCTGCTTTTCAGCCTTGCGCCGTTAAGCGCGCACGGACTCCAGTTTCTCCAGAACGTCTGGTATCTTGGCTTTCGTGACGCGGTCACGGACATCGTCGATGCGTTCCTCCTCAAGCACGGCAGCAATGCTGAGTATAATTCCGGCATGAGCAGAATGAATGTTCTTATACAGGCCGTGGCCGGTATGATGATTACCCTGTTCTCCTCTCTCAAAGTCTTTGCAGGTATCAGTGGAGGATATGCCGCCTACCTCTCCTTTCTGAAGCAGCGCGATGATATGCTGCCGTCATTCGGACTGCTCGCGGCGCTGTTCCTGAGCGGACTTGCTTTTATCTTCGTGCTGCCGAACGCCGCGAAAATGCCTTACGAGGGTCGACAGATGCTGCCCTTTGCTTCTTTGCTGGTCGGCGGAACGGTCATGTCTTTTTTTGTCGTTTTCAGAAGAAGCCTGTACGGGCTCTGGCCTCAGGGGATCCGCCTCGGCCGGATCAGGGGGTATGTCAGTATCCCCTATATGTTTGTTTCAATAGTACTTACGGTCGTCATCGTGTGGGCAGTTATCATGACAGACCGGACTCCGGCATATTCGAAAGAAATGATTCTGGAAATTTCCGATACGTCCTTTGCTCAGGAGCTGAACCTTTCTCTTAAGAGCAAATATGAACCGGTCATTTTCGATCTTGGCGCGTTTCAGATATTCTGGGACCCTCGGTACGTTCCGGGCTATCCCCAGATACTGCCGATTACCGAGTTTTATGCAGGCAGCAGACCGATCCTCTGTTTTGACACACCTGAGTTGATGGCAAAGGACATCGCCCTCCTGCTGAGGAAAAGTCCCTATAAGTTCTCTCCCATCATAACAGCGGCGGACCCCGAGGCGGTTCAGGCAGTCCTTGAACAGCTCAAGGCGACAGTCCCGATGACCGCGACGGGCCCTGTCGGGATAAGGGCTCAGGACAGGTTCGTTTTGGACCTGACGGATTATATCGATTGGGATAAACTGCTGACGAAATGAGTCTTCCTGTTCTATCACGGGCGGCGATGTCTCTGATCAATGCCGATGTTTTCTTGTCAGACGGAAATCAGAAATGTGCTGCATTCACCATGAACAGTTCATTTGTTGTGCGGATTCGCGCCCGTCGGCCGCTGTCGGGCCTCGTCTGGGGCTGGGATTCGATGTCATTCTGCGGACATATTCCTTGCGGGAGAACGGTGTTGTCTTCAGGTGAGGTCGCATACGGAGCAGCGTGAAAAAAATTGAGGGCGATGCAGTGAAGGACCTGAGGGCGATCGCATCTATGCTTCTCGTAAACGTTCTCATTTACGGGAAATACTGGGCGGGCAGCGTCTTATTTACCGGAAAAGATACTGTTACACAATACATGCCGCTCATAAATTTTGAGACCGACTGTCTGCAGCAGGGAAGTTACCCTCTCTGGAACCCTTTTATAAACTTTGGGATTCCCTATGTCGAGCATGTTCTCAATTCCGCTCTATTCCCTACGCATCTCCTCATGGGACTGGTAACCGGCTCTTCAATGCTTATCTATCAGCGTGATCTGCTATTATGGATATTTCTTGGCGGTCTTGGAATCTATCTCTGTGTTCGGGAATTCGGTCTGACCAGAATGACCGCAGTTGTTACCGGGATAAGCTTTATGTTCAGCGGTCAGTTGCTTGTGCTACCGTCATGGGGAATCATTATCTATAATGCCTGCTGTTTCCCCTACTGGATTCTCGGATATCATCGGGCAAAGAGGTACGACACTTCCTTCAGTCTGCTTTCCATTATCTTTATCGCCATACCCGTGTTTTCCGGATATGTGTCTTCATATGTACAGGGAGTGTATTATTTTATCGGGTACGTGATCGTTGATTCGCTTCTGAGCAAAAGGCTTGTCCGCGGCCTGCTGTTTCTGGCGATCAATATGTCTGCCGCCTTTTTGATCGCGCTCCCCAAACTTTTGCCCGTTTATAGTTCCATGGGGAACTATGAACGGATGAGCGTTGCTGAGGCAAATGCAAATCCTGACGAGATTATCGGCTATTACAACCTGATGAGCTTGTTCCTTCCGGTAAAGTACTATTTTTCGGTATATATCGGTCAACTCAGCATGATCGCGCTGCTGTACGGCATGGTGAAAAAAACGATACGGTTTGACGCGCTGCTCATTATGTCTTTTCTGAGCGCGTGGTTTCTCATAGTTGGCAGCGACGGGACTTTCAGCATTTTGCATAAGATAGCCAATAGCATCCTGCCGATGATGAGACTGACCCGCAATGAATGGATGTACTGGAACTATCCGCTTACTTTTGTCATTCTCTATATCGCGCGCGACATGGACGCATTTCTTGGGGACGAAAAAACAACTCCTAAAATGCTTGCCGTTGGTTCTTTTGCCGCGCTTCTTATCATTATGTTCTTTTCAGCTTACAACGTTCGTTTGCATTCCCGGTCTTTTCTTGTGCATCTCTCGCTTGCTGCGGGTTTTCTTCTGGTCGGGGCCGCCGCAAAGGTGAAGAAAATCCAGACGGTTCTTCTCATGGTTCTTATTTTCGGAGAGTTTCTGATGCTGGTAGACCGGGTTTCTGTGGATGAACCGTATGTTCAGAACGGTGAGAATATTCATATGGTACTCACCCACCAGGTTATGGCAAGTGAGTCTTTCCGTGATAATGAACTCGTCAGACAGAGGATGCCCATAGTCGTTCTCGATGATAAAGAACGTCCTTCGGTGAGCGACAGCAGGAAGTGGCCGTATCTCTTGTCGGGCCTTGACGGTAATTTCGTGGACAATCTGAATCAGAAGCGGTTTTCCGGATGGTGGTATAATACGCAGGAACGGGCTGATTTTGTCATGTTAAAGAACACGACATTGCCGGACATGGATGAAGTTCCGTTGTTCGCATTTTTCGGGCAGGCAGATGGTCAGCCTGTCCGTGATGCGATTTCCTTTGACGGCATATCCTGTTCGGGGTTTGACTTCAGAATGTCTGCTGATAAGGAGGGTTTTTTTCTTCTGCACCAGATGTACGATGATCGCTGGAACGTCTATGTCGACGGCATAGCCAGGCCGATTGAACGCGCGAACGGATTCTTCCTGGGAGTTGCCGTTCCTCCCGGGAGCCATGTGCTGACGTTCCGGTTCAGGGACCCGATATTCCTGGCATCGTGTGCCGTCAGTCTGCTGACTCTTCTGAGCGCTGTGCTGCTGCAGGCAAGAGCGTTCATAAAATGCGGAAAATCAGGTTGTTTGCCTGACAAGAGCACATATCAGTCCTGTGAGGGTGCATGACCGACGAAAGAGGGCGGGATTACTTTGACCGGGCACAATTAAGGATGCAGTCGCTGTGTGCCAGGGTGCATGACCTTGACATTGCCTCGATCAAACCTCTTCATCCTGTCGCGGTCCGGCGGGAGGAGCTGAAAGAGGTTGCGCGGTCCATTCGTGATGCGCGCGAAAGAGGAAGTGCAGTCATACTGATGGCCGGCGGTCATGTGATCAGGGCAGGGGTACAGCGCTATCTCATTGACCTCCTTGAAAAAGGGTATATAACGTGTATGGCGATGAACGGTGCGGTGATGGTCCATGATTTCGAGTTTTCGCTTGTCGGGGCTACGACAGAGAGTGTTGCTCATTACATCAGGGACGGCCAGTTCGGCCTTTGGAAGGAAACATCCTGCATCAATGACATTGTTAACCGTGCATATCGTGAAGGGGGCATAGGCATGGGACATGCAGTAGGCAGGGCGATTGCGGAAGGTTCATATCCTCATAAGGACATAAGCGTTCTTGCTGCCTGTTACCGACTTGGTATTCCTGCAACCGTGCATGTCGGCATCGGCTACGATATTATTCACGAGCATCCGAATTTTGACGGCGCTGCTGCCGGCGCGCTATCATATCTTGATTTCCTCAGTTTTACCAGGATTGTCGAACATCTCGAGGGCGGGGTCCTGATGAATTTCGGAAGCGCTGTCATGGCGCCTGAAATATATCTCAAAGCGCTCAGCATGGCAAGAAATGTCGCTGCTGCACGGGGAGACGAGATTCGTCATTTCGCGACCCTGGTATGTGATCTGTACGAACTTCCCTCTGATTTCAGATCCGAACCCGACAAGAAGTGTGCGGGATACTACTTCAGGCCGTGGAAGACCATGCTTGTCAGGACTGTCGCTGACGGAGGCAGGAGTTATTATGTAAGAGGGGATCATGCTGATACTGTACCGGAGCTCTGGACAGCCCTGCGGGAGCTTGCAACTGAATCAAAATAACTGGTATTTTCTAACACCATGAAGATATTGCCTCTGGAACGACTTGCAGAAAGGATCAGGAGCCTTCAGACTGAGGGGAAGAAAATAGTCCATTGCCACGGGTGTTTTGATCTGATGCATCCCGGGCATATCAAATACTTCCAGGCTGCGAAAGCCATGGGCGATATTCTTGTCGTGACGGTAACGCCTGATGCTTATGTGGACAAGGGGCCCGGCAGGCCGGTGTTTAATGAACAGTTGCGGTGCGAATCAATTGCCGCCCTTGAGTGTGTAGATTTTGTGTCGATCAATGAATGGCCTACGGCCGAGGAGACCCTGCGTCTGCTGAGGCCCGATATCTATGTTAAAGGGCAGGAGTTTGAGAACCTCGAAGACAAGACGGGCAAGATCCAGAAGGAATACGCGGTGATCAGGGAAATTGGCGCTGAGATCCGGTTTACTCACGAGATCGTTTTTTCATCAACGGAACTTCTGAAAAGGTATTTTTAAGCGGAATGGATACGACCTTTTACAGCAAGATCGTCCCTCTTCATGAACTCGTCGTTCATCTGGAGCATAGGCGAGAGCAGGGCAGGACGATTGTGCAGAGTCATGGCGTCTTCGACCTTATTCATCCCGGCATCATAACCCATCTGGAATCAGCGCGAAAGCAGGGTGATATCCTTGTTGTTACCGTAATAAAGGATAAGGATGTGAGGAGAGGGCCGGGAAGACCCATTTTCCCTGAGACTCTTCGCGCTGAAAGTGTCGCTGCACTGCAGGGTGTGGATTATGTAAGTATCGTTGATGATGAAGAACCTTTTGAATGCGTGCGAACGATCAAACCCGACGTTTTTGCGAAGGGTCAGGCATTTAAGGAGCGCGATCGGAAAACGGATCAGAAGATCTTTGAGGAGGAACGGGAGTTCTACTTCGGCAAGAGCAAGATATATGAAACGAAAGGATTCTCTCTCAGTTCAACCCATATTGTCAATAATTTTCTGCAGATTTATCCGGAGGAAACTCAGGTCTTCCTCAAGAACTTCGCTGCTCGCCATAGTTTCCACGATATTGTTGAGGCTATCGAGTCACTGAGAGACCTTAAGGTGTTGCTCATCGGTGAAGGCATCATTGATGAGTATCACTACTGCTCCGCAATGGGCAAATCTGCAAAATCTCACCTTGTCGTAAGCAGATATCTTGCCCATGAAGTTTTCAATGGCGGAGCGTTTGCGATCGCCAACCATCTTGCCGGAATATGTGATAAGGTTGACCTGGTCACACTACTGGGGCGCCAGGATTCACGTGAAGAATTCATCCGCGAGAATCTGAAGGAGAACATTGTCCCTGCGTTTTTTTACCGCGATGATGCTTCCACGGTCATAAAGAAGCGTTACCTGGATCAGTATCTGAACCAGAAGATATTCGAAGTCAATTATCTGAATGACGATTTTATTTGCGAGTCCCTCGAGCGTGATATTGTTTCATATTTGGAGGCACGCATCCCCGATTATGATATTGTCCTGGTTTCCGATTTCGGACATGGCTTTATTACCGAGAGGATTAAGGAGGTCATTCAGAAAAAATCCAGGAAGTACGCTGTCAACACGCAGACCAATGCGGCGAATGCAGGTTATAACCTTATCACAAAATATCAGAAGCCGTATTTTGTCTGTCTTGATGAGTCGGAGATACGCCTGGCGGCTCAGCAGCGGCATGAAAATATCAGACTTATCGCCCAGAAAATACAGAAGTCAATTGATACAAAGTATCTGATCGTTACTCTTGGCAAAAAGGGCTCTATCGGCATAGACAACAGTCATGAGGTAAATATGACCCCGATATTCTCCTCAAAAGTCATCGACACAATCGGTGCGGGTGACGCTTTTTTTGCGTTTACTGCGCCATGCGTTGCCAAGGATTTTGCGCTTGACGTGGTTTCGTTCATAGGGAATGCTGTTGGAGCACTTGCAGTGCAGATCGTCGGAAACAAGAGGCCTGTAGAAAAGTATGAATTGATAACATTCATGGACGCGATGTTGAGATGAAAGGCGGCGGGACAATGGTGAAATTTCCTGATGATTATTACGAAAGGATGTTTCAAACTGTCCGGGCGCTCAGCGTAACGGACAGATCGGGCCGCGAACTGACGCTGCAGCAGGGAATTGAAGAAGCCGTTCGGATTATTCTTTCCCGTTCTTCTTCAGGGGGTACGGTGATGTTTATTGGCAATGGGGGAAGTGCTGCCATTGCCAGTCATATGGCGACTGATTTCTCGAAAAATGGCGGGGTGAAGGCAATGGCCTTTAATGATGCTTCGCTATTGACCTGTCTGGGTAATGATTACGGATACAGTCATGTATTTGAAAAACCTGTTGAAATATATGCTTCAGAAGGGGACGTTCTTATTGCCATCAGCAGTTCCGGGAGATCAGAGAATATCCTTCTGGGGGTAGCGGCAGCTCGGGATAAAGGCTGCAGGGTGATCACGTTTTCGGGTTTTGATCATGGGAACCCTCTCTCGTCGCTTGGTGATGTGAACTTTTATGTCCCCTCTCATATCTATGGATTTGTCGAAGTGCTCCACCACTCCCTGTGTCACTGCTTGCTCGATACGATCCTGAGTTCAGATGAAAAGGGTGGATGTACACACCGGACAGCGTGAAAACGGCACGCAGCGTCTGGATATATTTCGGTCTCCGGAGTTACGTCTCCCTCGAACCTGTATCTTGTTGATGTATCCGTCAAAATTGATACACCTAATGCTGTTCCTGAGGTATTGTCCTGAGTCCAGTCTTTACTTGGTCCGTATATGATGATTTTGGTGTTGACGCGACACTGCTCGATAACCCTTTGTTTATACGAATAATATAACCATATAAGAATTCCGGTTAACAGATGCAATAAGATTTGCTTATTGAGAATACAGATTATTTAATGGCTAACTTGTTAATTTTAATGTAATTTTTCTTGACTTCAATTTTCTGCGTATGATAACCTTCGTAAGTTTTTCGTCGAAATCTAATCCAAGGGGATACGATGCTCAACATTGAGGTAGAATGGCTTATCGTTTTGCTCGTTAACTTCCTGGTCCTCGTCTATGTTCTCAATATTCTTCTTTTCAGACCTCTGCTCGGCATCTTCAAAGAACGCGAAAATACGGTAAAGGGATCGTTGGACGCAGCAAGGGAGATGAACGGCAAAAAGGATGCAGGCCTCGATACCATGAACCGGGAACTGTCCGAGGCCCGCCAGAAGGCAAAGGACGTCTTTGAAAAGGTCCGGGAGGAAGGTCTGAGCCGGCAGAAGGCATTGCTTGCAGATGCCGAAAGCCAGGCATCGACCATGCTCCAGAAGGCGCGCGAAGAACTGAAGGCTGAAGCTGATAAGGCCAGGGGTTCATTGAAAGCTGATGCGGAGAAGTTTTCTGATGAGATCGTAAGGAAGCTGGTAAAAGCATGATGCATACGTTAAAGCCCAAGGTCCAAAATCTGCTGCTTACCTCTTGTTTCTCTCTGCTGGTTACTGCCTCTTTTGCGTTTGCAAGCGGCGGTGAAGGGGCTGAGCCGAATCTCTTAAAAGCCTATTTCTGGGCTATTGTCAACTTCCTTATCCTTGTATCTCTTCTGGTCTTCATGATGAAGAAGATGGATATCAAGGGATATTTCAAAAAGAGGACCGAACTTATCGAACAGTCGCTTAAGGAAGCCCGTGAGGCAAAAGAACTTGCCCAGAAGGCCCTGGCCGAGGTCGAAGAGCGGCTCAAGATCAAAGACCGGGAGGTTGAGGAGATTCTGAAAGCGGCCAGGGAGTCAGGTGAGCGTGAAACAGGCCGTTTGGCCGAAGAAGGCGACAAGCTCAAGGCAAGGATCCTCGAACAGACAAAGAACAATATCGATTTTGAGGTGAAAAGGGCAAAAGAGGTGATCAAAGAGGAGGCTGTTGAGATCGCCATGGAACTCGCCGAGAAAAAACTGAGGGATAAACTTACAAAAGAGGAGCAGATGAAGCTGCTCGAAGAATCAATCGCTAAAATAGAGGGCAAGAATTGAAACCGGTAAAACAGGCAAAACGGTATGGCAAGATGTTCATTCATGTTGTAGGTGTTGATGTTGCAGCTGAGGCGCTTGCCGAACTCACGGTAGTCGAGCAGCTCATGATAAAGAGCGGCGAATTCAGAAGCCTTTTGCTGAATCCGGGGTTTTCCCTGGCGGACAAGGAAGCCGCGATCCGGAAGGTTGCCGAAAAGATAAAGCTTTCCGATAAAGTGGCGAAGTTCGTCATTTACCTTACGGAAAACCGCCTGATCTCGGCTCTTTCTGAAATACTCAGGACAGCTACCGAGATATATCTTGAAAAGAAGAAGCAGGCAAAGGCTGTCGTTTATACGCCTGTCGAGGTTGCAAAGAGTTATGAAGACAGGCTTAAGTTGTCTCTGAAAAAACTCGTTGACCGTGACGTCGAGGTCGAATATGTCATCGATCCCTCCCTGCTCGGCGGGGTGCTGGTTAAGGTGGGAAGTACCATGTATGACAGCAGCGTAAAAGGCCAACTCAGACTACTAAAAGATGAGCTTATAAAGGGGTGAACTGATGGAAATTAAGGTTGATGAAATAAGTGAGCTGTTACGGAAGCAGATAGCTGACTTTGAGAAGAAGGTTGACGTAAGCGAGGTCGGAACGGTTCTGTCCGTCGGCGATGGTATCTCGCGCGTCTATGGCCTTGAAAAATGCATGGCGTCGGAACTCCTTGAGTTCCCCAACGGCGTCATGGGAATGGCGCTCAACCTCGAGGAAGACGCGGTCGGTGCTGTTCTCTTCGGTGAGGACTCGCTGATCCATGAAGGCGATGTTGTAAAACGCACCGGAAGGATCATGTCAGTACCGGCGGGAGATGCGCTCAAGGGCCGCGTTGTCAATGCTATTGGCCAGCCGATCGACGGAAAAGGTCCGATCAATACGAAAGAGATGCGGATCGTCGACGTCGTTGCCCCGGGCATCATTGAAAGGAAATCGGTCCACGAGCCTCTGCAGACAGGTCTGAAGGCCATCGATGCCATGATCCCGATCGGCAGAGGTCAGCGCGAACTGATCATCGGCGACCGGCAGACCGGCAAGACCGCTGTCGCTGTTGATGCGATCATAAACCAGAAGGGCGGCGATGTCACCTGTATTTATGTTGCTGTCGGCCAGAAACAGTCCAATATCGCCCGTCTTGTGAAGACCCTTGAAGAGAACGGCGCAATGGAGCACACGATCGTTGTTTCGGCAACTGCCAGCGATCCGGCACCGCTCCAGTATATCGCTCCGTACACCGGCTGTGCCATGGGAGAATTTTTCAGGGACAACGGCAAGCATGCCCTGATCGTCTATGATGACCTGTCCAAACAGGCCACAGCATACCGGCAGCTCTCGCTCCTTCTGAGAAGGCCTCCGGGTCGTGAGGCATTCCCCGGCGACGTTTTCTATCTCCATTCCCGTTTGCTCGAAAGAGCCGCAAAGCTTTCTGACGAACTCGGTGCAGGTTCCCTTACGGCGCTGCCGATCATCGAGACACAGGCGGGTGACGTTTCAGGCTATATTCCGACGAACGTTATCTCGATCACGGACGGCCAGATCTATCTTGAGCCGGAACTTTTTTATGCCGGTGTCCGGCCCGCGGTCAACGTCGGTCTCTCGGTCAGCCGCGTCGGCGGCGCGGCCCAGACGAAGGCGATGAAGCAGGTTGCCGGTACGCTGAGACTTGACCTTGCCCAGTTCAGGGAACTGGCCGCGTTTGCACAGTTCGGCAGCGACCTTGACAAGTCGACGCTCGCCCAGATCGAAAGAGGAAAAAGAATGGTCGAACTCCTGAAGCAGGACCAGTTCGTGCCGATGTCCATGGTCGAGCAGGTAGCGGTGCTCTTTGCCGCAACGCAGGGCTTTATTGACGATATTCCGGTCGAGGCGGTCAAGAAGTTCGAGGTGGAATTCCTCCGGTTCATGAAGGACCGCAAGGCTGATATGCTGAAGGAACTCGGTGACAAGAAGGCGATAGATGATGACCTTAAGGCAAAGCTGATCCAGGCAATTGAGGACTTCAAAAAAGGGTTCCAGGCGTAAGGTAGACAATGGCAACACTTCGAGACATAAAAAGACGCATAAAGGCTGTTCAGAGCACGAGCAAGATCACAAAAGCCATGAAGTTGGTGGCTGCTGCAAAATTCAGGAAAGCGCAGCAGCGGATGTTCGAGCTGCGGCCCTATGCGGAACGCATGAACGAGGGGCTTTCGCGTCTGGCGGCCGACCTCGAAGCAGACATTCATCCGCTTCTTGTGGTGAGACCGCGGCAGAATGTTGAGGTGCTTATCATAACCAGCGACAGGGGTCTTTGCGGCGCATTCAATACCAATATCCTGAAAGCCGCGGCAAAGCATATTGCGGATCTCAGGGGTGAAGGGTTCAATGTCTCGATCAGTACTGTGGGCAGAAAGGCAAAGGACTACTTCAAGAGAAGGAATGTGGAACTGAGAAATTCCTGGACCGGTATTTCGGGAAAGATATCGTATGCGAATGCTCAGGAAATTGCAGGCGATATTATCGAGAACTACACCAATGAAGCCATCGATGAAGTGATCGTTGTCTATAATGAGTTCAAGTCCGTGATAGCCCAGAAGGTGATCATTGCGCGGCTCCTTCCCCTTGCGCCGATTGCGGCTGCGGAGGATGCGCTGCCGGTCTTCAATTTCATCTACGAGCCCTCGAAGGAAGAGATATTCAGCAGTCTTGTTCCGAAGAACGTCGAGATACAGATCTTCAGGGCCCTGCTCGAGTCCCAGGCATCGGAAGAAGCGGCGAGGATGTCTGCCATGGAAAACGCGACCAAGAGCGCAAACGAGATGATCTCAAAGCTTTCTCTCCAGTATAACAAGGCGCGGCAGGCTTCGATCACCAAGGAACTCATGGACATCGTGGGCGGCGTCGAGGCACTGAAAGGATAAAGGTAAGGATATCTGAAATGAATATATACCCGGGGGTACAAGCATGAGCAATACAGGAAAGATCTCACAGGTTATCGGCGCTGTTGTCGACGTTGAATTCGAAGACAAGATGCCGGAAATCCTGAACGCCATCAAGGTAACACAGAAGGGTGATGCGTCAAAGGGCATACCCGATTTCGATCTCACGCTTGAGGTTGCTTCGCACCTCGGCGACAACAAGGTCAGAACGGTTGCCATGCAGCCGACCGACGGTCTTGTCAGGGGCATGGCCGCAGTCGATACCGGTCTGCCGATCACTGTCCCGGTCGGCAAAGGAGCGCTCGGCAGGATCCTGAATGTCGTTGGCGACCCTGTTGACAAATTGGGGCCGGTCAAATCAGAGAAGCGTCTTCCCATTCACCGTGCTGCTCCGGATTTCTCAGCCCAGGAACCGGTAACCCAGGTTTTCGAGACCGGCGTTAAGGTCTTCGACCTTCTCGTCCCGTTCGTCAGGGGCGGCAAAATGGGCATGTTCGGCGGCGCCGGCGTTGGAAAAACCGTTGTCATTATGGAGATGATCCATAACATCGCAATGAAGCATGGCGGTGTGTCGGTCTTCGCAGGTGTGGGAGAGCGGACTAGAGAAGGCAACGACCTGTATGGTGAAATGAAGCATTCGGGAGTTCTTGAAAAGGTCTCCCTTATTTACGGACAGATGAACGCGCCGCCCGGAGCGCGTGCCCGGGTTGCTCTTACAGCGCTTACTGCCGCGGAATATTTCCGCGATGAGGGTCAGGACGTTCTTATCTTTATCGATAATATCTTCCGGTATACCCTTGCAGGCGCCGAGCTTTCGGCCCTGCTCGGCAGAATGCCCTCTGCGGTCGGATACCAGCCGACGCTCGGTACAGATATGGGCATACTTCAGGAGAGGATCACGACAACCAAGAAAGGCGCCAT
>VEOY01000081.1 GCA_012026685.1 Nitrospirota bacterium | reverse complement strand
GCCGACAGATACACCCATGACGTGCCTCCTGCCTCTTCTTTGCCATAGATATGGTTCACATATTTGCCGGGATTATTGGCCAGACGGCTGTTCGCCTCTTTCATGATATCGTCGTATTCTCCGTATAGCATGGTGTTTGTCGGACATACCTTTATACATGCAGGGACCATCCCTTCCTGGATCCTGTCAGCGCAGAAGGTGCATTTTCTGACCCAGGGGACAGCCTTTTCCCACTCGTATTTCGGTATATAGAACGGACAGGCAAGCATGCAGTAGCGGCAGCCGATACACCGTTCGAAGGTGTAGGTCACGGGCCCATTCTCCGTCTTTTTCAGTGCCGCGACAGGACAGACCGAAGCACACGCAGGGTTCTTGCAGTGAAGGCACTGGTTCTTCACGAAGCTCCAGCCCGGCAGGTCTTCTTTTTCCTGTTCAACATACCGAATATTTGTATAACATTCCGAATTCAGTTCCGGAGGGTTTGTGAAATTGCCGGTCACTACGGTCTTTTTCACCGAACGTTCATTCCATTCCTTGCAGGCGACCTGGCATCCCCGGCACCCGATACAACGCGTCAAGTCTATTAAGGTTGCTTTTGCCATATGGTCCTCCTATAGCTTTTCGACATTGACCATAAAGGCCTTTGTCTCGGGTATCATGGTATTGGCATCTCCGATCGTGGGGGTCAGGAGGTTGGCGCTCTCTCCGCCGCTCCCGTCCTCAGGGAACTGCCACCCGAAATGCCATGGCAGGCCGACTTGATGAATGGTGGACCCGGCAACTTTAAAAGGTTTGAACCTGGCTGTTACCACGGCTACTGCCCATAGTTCACCCCGGGCTGATTTCACCTTCACCTTTTCTCCGTTCTTTATATTCTTCTCAACCGCGAGCTCCTTGCTCATCTCAACAAATATTTGGGGCTGCATCTCTAAAAGCCACGGTACATGCCTTGTCATGACACCTGTCTGCCAATGTTCGGAAACGCGGTAGGTGGTCGCAACAAAAGGGTACCTGACGTCGCAGGAGTAGAATATGTCTTCTTCCGGACCGCCCTTGTCCCCGTAGAAAAGCTTCACGGCCGGGTTGATCCTCTGTTTTGAAAGCAGGTTCTCCTGCAGAGGGCATTCAAGAGCTTCGTAATGCTCGGGGAACGGTCCATCCGCAAGACCGGGACCAAAAAGAGCTCCCATGCCGTCCGCGCGCATAATGAACGGATATTTCCCGGCCTTTTCGTCAGCCATGGGCGGCGCGGGGCCGTCAGGCACATCTCCTTCCCAGACACCGGGCTGCTTCGTGTTTGGGTCCTCTTTTGTAGCATTCCACTTGATAACAGCCCGCTTCGGGTCCCACGGCTGTCCCTGGGGATTTACCGAAGCACGGTTGTAAATGATCCGCCTGTTCACCGGCCAGCTCCACGCCCATTGAGGGAAGAGGCCGAGGCCGGTGGGATCGTCCTTTCCCCTCCTTGCCATCATGTTGATGACCTTCCCCTCTTTCTGCGTATACGATCCGCTGAATATCCAGTTTCCGCAGGAAGTCGTGCCGTCAGCCTGAAGGGTCACGAAGTTCGTGCATAATTCCCCCTTCTTGCCGACCTGTTTCGGTGGAGTCGCCTTTTTGTCGAAAACATCCTCAAGGTAATATCCATTGATCTCCTTTGCCACACGATGGATATCGACCTTCTCTATTCTTCCCTCCTTGTCCTTTTCGCCGTAGTTCCAGGTGAGGTTCATGATCGGGGCCGGGAACTTTCCGCCTGCCTTGTAGAGCTTCTTCACCCTGAAATACAGCTCGTTCATGATCTCCGCGTCAGGCTTTGACTGCCCTATCGGCTCAACAGCCTTATAGCGCCACTGGGCGAGCCTGCTGCTGTTCGTGATACTGCCCTCCTTTTCCACTGACGACGCGCAGGGCAGCATAAACACTTCTGTCTGGATGTCTGCAGGTTTAAGGCCGGGGCCTTTCCAGAACGAGCCGGTCTCGTTGTCAAAGAGATTCACATTGACCATCCATTTCAGTTTTGCAAGCGCCTTTCGCACCTTGCCCGCGTTGGAGCCCGAGCAGGCGGGATTCTGGCCCCATGCAAAGAACCCTTCGAACTTTCCCTTAAGCATCTGGTCAAAGAGGTTGAGCCAGGAACAGTTCATGCCCTCGTCAAGCTTCGGGAGCCACTGGTAGCCGAATTCGTTCTCTGCGGTCGCTGCACTGCCGTAAATGGCCTTGAGATAGCTGGTTATGTACTTGGGCCTGTTCCCCCACCAGTTGACACTTTTGGGGTCCTTTGTCTTGGGTGTGAGTTTGTCCGTGTATGTCGCAAGATCAGTGATCGACGCGGTAGGCACCGGGAGATAGCCGGGCAGTATATGAAACAGAAGTCCGTGGTCAGTTGACCCCTGGACATTGCTCTCTCCTCTCAGAGCATTGATGCCTCCGCCCGCAATACCGATGTTGCCGAGGAGGAGCTGGATGATCGTCATGGCCCTGATGTTCTGTGTCCCGATCGTGTGCTGGGTCCATCCCATGGCATAGAGCTCCGTACCTGCCTTGTTCGGCTTCCCGGTCGACGCATAAAGCTTATATACCTCCAGCAGTTTTTCCTTCGGCGTTCCGGTGATGTCAGACACCTTGTTGACCGAGTAGCGGGAATAGTGCTTCCTGAGGAGCTGGAATACGCAATTCGGATCCTTCAGCGTCATGTCCTTCTTCGGGATCCCGCCCTCGTCCATCTGGAAGGACCAGGTCTTTTTGTCATACTTCCGGGTCTTTGTGTCATAGCCGGAGAAAAGACCGGCAAGCTCTCCCGGTCCCTTGAACTCCGGATTTACGAGGTATGAAGCATTGGTATATTTGACGACGTATTCCCTGAAAAACAGATTGTTGTCGAGGATATATTTGATCATCCCGCCGAGAAAGGCAATATCCGTACCGGAGCGCATCGGAGCATACAGATCCGCCTTTGCGGCCGTCCTGGTAAAACGGGGGTCAACGACAATGAGCTTTGCCCCCTTGTCCCTGGCCCTCATGACCCACTTCATCGAGATGGGATGATTCTCGGCAGGGTTTGCACCCATGACGAGGATTACGTCAGCGTTCTTGAAATCCACCCAGTGATTCGTCATTGCACCGCGACCGAACGACTCTGCCAGAGCCGCAACAGTTGCGGAGTGTCATATTCGGGCCTGGTGCTCTATATAGACAAGCCCCCAGGACCTGAGCATCTTCTGAAGCATGTAGCACTCCTCGTTGTCGAGGGCTGCACTGCCTACATGAGCTATCGCATCCGTCCTGTTGACCGTGAACTCCTTTTCAATTTCCTTTTCCGTGCCGTCAGGCTGCTTCTCCTTGATCTTTGATTTGGACATCACCTTGAAGGTCCTGTCCCGTACGTCCTTGACGCGTTTCGCGATCTCGTCCAGCGCCCAGTCCCACTCGACGTCCTTCCATTCGGAAGCTCCCGCGGCCCGGTATTTCGGTTTTGTCAGCCTCTGGGGGTTATTCACGATCTGATAGAGCGATGAACCCTTGGAGCAGAGGGTGCCCTCATTCACGGGATGGGCAGGGTCGCCCTCCGCGTTAATGAGCTTGCCTTCTTTCGTGTGCGCGATGATCCCGCATCCGACAGAACAGTACGGACAGATCGTTGTTGTTTCCTTTGCGCCCTTGATGCGCGCCTCAGGCACGGCTGCGGATGCCTCCTGGGGTGTAGTCACCCCTGTCGCGACAGCGCCCGCCACCGCGGTCCCTCCTGTAAGCTTGAGAAAGTCCCTTCTCGATAAACTCATGTTCGCCCTCCTGGAAAGGATTTATGGGTCAATAAACAGTTCAGTACAGGAATAGAATATCACCGTCGTTGTGCGAATATTGCATAACGGTTTTTAATCAATAAAGTAAGTAATGCTTATAGATATATAAGAAAAGCATATAATTTTCCATAGATTATCGGATGTTAAGCTGACTGTCAAGATTTTTCTTGTTCATGAAATCATCGGTAGGGAAGAGAAAGGAATGCCCTGTTTGATATTAAGCACCTCGTGTCCGTTGGAGTCTGCCCGGCAGTCCGCCGGGCAGAAAAATAGATAAGAAGGTCGCATAATCTGCCACATATGATGCAGCTTTCTGGTAGAATAATCCCTGCGCCGGGATAGCTCAGTTGGTAGAGCAGCTGATTCGTAATCAGCAGGTCGTCGGTTCGAGTCCGATTCCCGGCTCCAGTTCTTACGGCTGCGAACTGTGCATAGATGAATCAGACTCCCATGTCTTTAATGGTGAGTTCAATGTTCCCTTCATCAGTCTCCGCGATACTCCAACTAAATATCCATCGTGATACCGGCGTCCTCGCCGGAGCAGCAGACCCTGACGCCCGATATTCGATCCATACCGCCAGATCGAATTTCCAGTTCAGGGCTGCGCGATACCCGAACATGTGGATCTTGCTGGCAGTGCCCGGGTGGGCAGGAAGCAGAACATCATACACGTCACAGGTAATAGTCCCGCCGGGAGAGAGGGATGCGGGGACCGAACGCGCAAAGACAGCGGTAACATCCTGAACGGTTCCACTCTCCTGCCCAAGGGTGGCATGGGGAAAAATGCTGAGTACCGCCTCTTCACAAACATTGCGGACTGTCAGTACCGCCCTGGTGAAGGAAATCTCCTTGCCATCGCTTGATTTCAGGTCCGAAGCCGCGGGCTGAAGCGCGATATCAAGACATCGCTGCCCGCCCCCGACCGCTGAGCTTGCTTCGGGATTCTCCGACATAACGCCCTCCTTCTTTCAGTGCCTGAATACCTATATCTCCATTATATCAGCCGGCGGATGCTGGTATTCGATCTGCTGAGCGGGCTGTTTGAAATAAGGATAAGATCAGCGTTATGCGATCATTGGAGGCACTGAAACAGGCCGGTACACCAGAGGCAGGCCCCGCATGGGACAGGTTCGATATAACAGTCCTGTTCGAAATCCGCTTCCCCGACATAGTCGCAGAGTGCGAAGCTGCAGTCAAAGCAGAAAGGAAATTTATATCCGAGCACACGCTCCCGGAACGAACGGGCGTCAGGATCGTTCCAGATATCGGTAATGCTCCTTTCCCTCAGGTTGCCAAACACCCACGGTTTGACCTGTTTTTCAATGCCGCCGACATAGCAGGCATAGCGGTGCCAGAGAAAATAACAGGGATGCACGTCGCCGTCCCATGAGACGAATGCGCTGTCCCCTTCAACAAATTCGCACCGCCTGGTATTGCGCGGCGCCGTGCCCGGAAGCGTCAGCTCGACATTCTCCTCCTCAGCGACACGGCGTGCTTCATCGAATACCCGGGCGGCATCGTCGAACCACTCCTCATCCCGCTGCAGCAACCTTTCCATATGAAGGGTTACGCCCAGCGCATTCGCGTCGCTTCTCATCTGATCGACATAACTGACAGTTCGCTTGTCACTTTCCGTCTTGGAGGTCTTCATGAAGATATCGAAATAATTCCGGATGTCCACACCCGCATGCAATGCCTTTTCTTTCCAATGTTCGTATATGGCGATCGCACCCATGGTATTGGTATCGTACGCGGCCTGCGCCACGATGTCCTTATGATAAGGGAGAAGTTGCGTGACAATGGCAAAACCGACCCCGTTCCTTCCTGCCCAGCGGATCACGTCAGGCAGTTCAGCAAGGTTGTTGCGCATCAGCACGAGCTCTATCCCGACTTTGAGATCCTGTCCCGCGCGTCGTGCCCTGGCCTTGTTGAGACCTGAAAGTGCCGCCAGGATGCCCTGCATCTCTCCGCCGTTCCGGATCACGCGGAATCTGTCGTCCGAAACCGCGTCAACAGACAGACAGATGCGGTCGAGCCCCGCATCCACGAGCATTGATGCCCGCTGATCGTTCAGCGCCATGCCGTTTGACTGGAATCCCACCCAGGCGTGCTCCGGGAGCAGGGTTTTTGCCCTCGAGATAAATGTCTCCAATTGCGGATGAAGAAGGGGCTCCCCGATGCCGTTCAGCACAAGGGAATCGAGATGAGGAAACGCAGGGGTCAAAGCCTCGAAGATATCTGCCGACAGCGTTCCTTCGGGGATCCCGCCGCTGCCGTTTTGTTTTACGCACATGCCGCAGGTGAGGTTGCATCTCGTCGTCACCTCGACAAAAAGCCTGGAGGGATGCTTTTTTTGCTCCATATCCATATTTTACCTTTTCCGTCCCGATCCGCTATGACGAACATCATACGCACTCTTTCCGGCGGAGAAGTCCCGCAGAGGAAATCCCATCCTGCAACTTTGGTATAATGTGGACATGAAGATAAAGGTCAAGCTTTTTGCGACATTGCGCAAGTTCGGCCCGGACGAGCAGGTGATCGACGTGCCTGAAAATTCTTCCATCGATGATGTGATAAACTCCCTGGACCTTCCCCGGAAATTCGCGCTTCTCAGGATCGTCAATGGAGAGCACAGGCCACCGTCATATCCTCTGAAAGATGGCGACGAACTCGCTCTTTTCCCCCCCATTGCCGGCGGTTAGCACTCCTGACGCGGACGCGCCTTCAACCCCCGGTCACCACGAGAAAAACCCTGTCTTTCTCTGACAGCCATGGGGCATTCCGCAGTCCAGCTGCGTCCACAGGAGCGCCGTCGAGAGTGATCTGCCTGCACCCTTCCCAAAAATCCGGGGACTGCCCGGTCATGAAGCTGACCACGTCCCGGCCACTGAGAAAAACGCCTTTACGCAGCACGACGGGGCCTAACTCGGCCATAAGGAGATTGAAAAGCTTTATCCTCACATAACCCTCTCCCTGCAGAGACGCTTGCCCTGTTTCGTGATAGGTGATCGCACTCCGAAACGATGAGTATGTTCCGCCTCGCCTGAGTGTAGCACCGACGAGTCCGGGCATGGCAGCAGAGAGCGCAAGGGTTGAGCCGTCCCTTATGAACGCTGCTCCGGGGTCATCGACCGGTTTCCCATCAAGAATGATGGACTGGATCATATCGATCGTCTCGGCAGTTGCCCCGATATCTTCACGGAGAAACGCAGCGACACTGCGGCCGATGCGGCACCTGATCAGCACCCCGTGCTGAAGCAGCGGAAAGAAGCGGGGGACCAATGGTTTGTCCACCGCTTCTTCAAATCGAAAAATCGTTTCCCTGCTGTCAGAACGATCACTGCGCATATTCACCCTCATGTTGCAACTATGATGTCACAAAGGCAGGGCGGAGGCAGTGAGAATGGCCTGCCTGCAACACCAAAGAAATATCTGAAATGGAAATATCTTCCCGGGTCAGGAATTCACTGTCGATGCGATCCCCCGGGATCGATCTACCGTTTTGAAATCCTGTTGCATTGCAGGCCTTCTTGACGGGTCTTGCCCCGCCTCTTATGCGCCTACAAGGTTAACATGACCTGATAATCCATGAAGACACAAAAAAGGAGAGACGTGCGTCTCTCCTTTTTTGAACATGTGGGATCTTCTCTACCAGTTGAAGACCTTGTCCAGGTCTTCGTCCTTGACTCCGAACGTGACATTGTGCGGAGCGAACCTCTCGGTCTTGAAATAGTCCGGCAGCCGGTCATGCTGAGGCGTAAAGCCGGCCCGGGCATTGAAATCGCGTTCCATCGAAAGCACCTTCTTCCCGAGTTCGGTCACACCATCACCTGTCAGGTTCAGACCATAGAATGCGTTCAGCATATCGAGCAGCGCCTGGAACGTATCGGGCTGATCGAGCACCGCGAAAGCGATGAAGAGACACATGCCGGTGGAATCTATTGCCGCAGTCGCGATCTGGAGGTTCCGGGACAGCTCGATCTGGCCTTCGGGCTTGAGCGCATTCACGTCGCCGCCCACCTTCAAAACATTCGCCGTAACTGCGTATCCCGCGGTGTGGTCAGCGCCCATTGGGCTCGTGGCATAGGTTACACCGATACCCTGGACAGCGCGGGGATCGTAGGCAGGCATTGCCTGACCCTTGACCACCGGCACCCTCTCGATACCAAATGCCTTACCGGTAACTGCTGCACCGCTGCCCAGGATGCGGCCTAAGTGCGTGCCTTTGCCTACTTCGTGTATCATCTGGATGGCTGCGTCCGCATCGCCGAACTTCGCAAGGCCTGCTTCCATTGCGACAGCGATCGTTGCACCCATCTCGATCGTGTCGATACCGTAAGTGTCATCCAGGAAGTCCATCATGGCTATCTTATCAAGGTCGCTGATACCGCAGTTGCCTCCATGCGCCCATACTGTTTCATACTCAGGCTGCTTCGTGAGAAAGTGGCCGTCCTTGTCATTATATGTCCCTGAACACTGGATAACGCAGCCGCGGTGGCAGCCATGGGTCGGGTTTGCCCCGCGCGTCTTCTCGGTTTCCGCCTGGGTCTCGCCGCTGATCTTCGAAGCCCCGTCAAAACGGCCCTGCTTGAAGTTATAGGTCGGATAACCTCCCACTTCGTTCAGGATGTTGGTGAGGACGTTCGTGCCATAGGCCGGGAGGCCCTGCCCGGTGACCGGATGGTTCTTCAGGCCGTCGACAAACCTTTTGTTCGCATCCTTGAACTTCTCCGGGTCCTTCGGGGGCCGCATCGGCATGCCGGTGTCGTCGAGAACGATCACTTTGATATTCTTAGAGCCCATGACCGCACCCAGGCCGCCGCGCCCGGCATGGCGGGTAGGCCTCTGCTCCATATCGGTAAACGCGACTGTCGCGGAGGCCATCTTCATCTCTCCGACCGGGCCGATCGAAATGCAGGAGACCTTGTCCCCGTATTCTGCCTTCATCTTCGCGATCAGATCATAATTGGGGAGCATTTTAAGGCTGTTGTCGACCGAGATCTTGACCCCGTCCTTGTTGATGAAGATCTTGTACAGATCGCTGCTGTTCGGTTTCCCCTCAAGAACAATAGCGCTATATCCGAGACGCGCCAGAACCTGGGAAGGCTGCCCCCCGGAATTTGCTTCCTTGATGCCTCCTGTGAGCGGACTCTTGCCTCCCACAGAAATCCGCCCGGACATGGCGCTTGCGGTCCCGCTCAGGAGTCCGGGAGCAATGACCAGCTTATTTTCCGCCCCAAGGGGATGACATAATGGCGGGACTTCCTTCGACACGATCGCTGACGTTAACGCCCTGCCGCCAAGACCTGCATATTCACCAACCGGTACGACTGTGGCACGGGGCGCGCCCTCAGCCCCTACATCGATTCTCAGGATTTTGTCCATCATTGCCTCCTCTTCTTTACTAAGTTATCCTCGAAAGATCATCTGCCGCGTATTACAGGATTCACCTTCACTGCATAATCACATCCGCTCTGAAAAATCAGGGGCTATATTTAGACTATATGGCAATAATGCCCCCCTGTCAAATGGAAACTTATGCAGAATTCTACATGCATAAACGTCTGCTCGATGGGACCTTTCCTCATTTTCAATATCCATACCGAAAGTCCTGAGTTGTCTGTTTTCCGGACAATCCAATAATCCTGAATGTTCCATGAAAACAGATAGTTGCATCCCTGATGGCGGCTTTCCATGATAAGCGGGCAGACGGTTCAAGTCCTCTTTCAGGCACCTGAATGTCCGGGATCCTTTTTCATGATGACGAAAGGTGACGCCATACGCGCAAGATAGAGGCAGTTCGAATGACCGGGTCAGACCGTGATGATGTCTCCATCCCGAAGCATTGAGAGGTTACCCAGCTTCATGTGCTTCAGCTCTTTTTCTATCACTTTCCTGTGCTGAGGTTTCGGATGGGTAATATATATCTGTTCCGGCAGAAAAGGGATCCGGTCAAGTTCTTCCCGCAGCAGTTCGGGCGTGAGATGGCCTGCGGTAAGCGCCATGTCTCTCATGCTGTTCGGGAAGGATACATCAATGATCAGGGCATGGAGCTGCCTGCTCCCCACATGCTTCCACGTCCGGGGTGACGGTCCCGTGTCACCGGTATAGAAGAATCTCCGCCCGTTTTCATGTTCGACAAGGTAGCCGACAGCAGGGACTGTATGAGATACCTTATACGGAGTGATCGCGTAACTGTTCACTCTCAAGGACCTGTTGAGCTTTATTTCAACGAGATTGAGTATCGCGTCATGAGGATGGGGAATGACCGTAAAGTCCGGCCACATGGCGCTGTTGAAAAGATGGACCTTGATCGCGCTGAGCACCGGAGGAATACCGAAGATCGAGATCTTGCGGCCTGCCTTTCCCACAATAATGTTATCGGCAAGGAACGGTATGCTTCGGATATGGTCGAGATGGGCATGGGTGATAAAGATATCCTTGATCCCGAGCTGCGCCTTCTCATCAAGAACATTCGTAAAACTGCCCGCATCAAAGAGGATGACGTCATCCAGTAAAAAGGCCGGAATGTTATGTCCCGGCAACTCCGCGCCTGAACATCCTATTACCCGTATTCTCATAACTCCCCCTGCGGACAGAAAATGTATGCCCCCCGCATCTTTCCCTGCCGGGAAAAAGGGTCAGGCATAAAGCACCTCAAATATCTCCATCTTTCCCGTCTTCCCCTTGATCTCGGTCGAGGGAAGCTGATTGCACCGGATGCCGGAGTTCAGCCCGGACATCGTCTCCCTGGTTATCAGGATCTGGCCGCCTGCTGCCAGGCCGGAAAGCCGTGCTGCCACGTTGACCGGGTCGCCGATAACAGCGAATTCCATCCGCTGGGGAGCACCGACTGTGCCGAGAAAAACCTCGCCAGTGTTGATCCCGATGCCGATGGCCAGCTCGAGCCCGAATCTTTCCTTCCATCCCTCGTTCAGCTGCGCGAGCCGCTTCATCATCTCGCCCGCTGCCAGCGCCGCGTTCTTCTCCGGACTCTCAAGCGGAATAAGGCTGCCGAACACGGCCACGATCGCATCACCGATATACTTGTCCAGGGACCCCCTGAACCTGAAGACGATGTCAGCCATCTCGGTAAAATATTCATTCAGCAGCTCAACGAGGCGGTCAGGAGGAAAAGACTCGGCTATCCGGGTAAAATGCCGGATGTCGCTGAACAGTACGGTGACCACCTTCCTGTTGCCCGCGAGATTGACCTGTACGTCTCTTTGCATGATCTGGTCGACCACATGGGGAGAGAGATAGCGGGAGAGGTGCGTTCTCTTCATCTCCTCCTCCTTCATCTGTTCTGCAAGCCGGGCGTTTTCCACGGCAACTGCACCCTGCCCTGCGAGAGTGTTCAGGAGATCAATATCTTCGCGGGAATAGAAATGGCCCGACTTCTTATTGCCGAGCGCGAGTACGCCGGTCAGCTCATTCTGATATATCAGGGGGATCACGAGGCTTGCATGCATCTCGGTGAACCTCTGCCTGCACTCGTCCCTGCAGGACGCATAGCACGGGTCTTCCTCGATATCGAACAGGGTGAGGATCTTCTTCTCCGCTGCCATGAGATGTATGAGGGAATCGTCCGGCAGAAGGCATACCTCCCTTGACAGGGCATCGCCACCCGGCTTCTCGCTGTCGAAGACAAAGGTCCCACGGGCGTACCTGTTCTGCGGATTCAGCAGGATGATACCCGCGGAATCGATGAACATCTCTGCCCGTACGGTAGAGATTATTCTGCCGATGATGTCATCGAGCTTCAGCATCGAACTGAGGGCCTTGCTGACGGATATGACGGTGTCCCGGTAATTGACCCTCATCCTGAAGAAGAGCTTGTCCACCCTGTCCTGGATCTTTCTGCTGATCGGACCGGACAGGATCAGCACCACAAGGACCGCAAAGAGCACCTGGGAGATGCTCTCTTCAAGACCGCCGAAGACCGGCTTGAGTATGACGTTTCTCACGACCAGCTGGATAGCGAAATAGGATACGCCGACAAGGGCGGTCATAAGAACATATCCCACCGCCCGCTTGATATAGACATCGACGTCAAAGAGATTATGTTTTGCGATGGCATATGCGATCGAGGCGGGGAAGATCACCATGGGAATAGACGAGAAGTTCGTGATGATATTCACCCCCCCGACCGTGCTCCCGGTAGATGCAAGAAAAGGCGCGGCAGCCGGGACAGGAAGGGCCAGTACGGAACCGAACAGGACAACTTTCGCGCGCTCTCTAGCAAGAACAGACTCCCTGCTGAAAAATGCACGCAGGACCGAGGAGATCAGGGCCAGGACACTGATGACCGCATAAAAAAGAACAAATTTGTAGACCTGCGAAAACAGCGGTCCGGGATAGAATATCTGCACCGGCACGACCATGATGGTCGACAGAATATACGGTACCGCCTGCAGAGACGGATGTCTG
>VEOY01000093.1 GCA_012026685.1 Nitrospirota bacterium | reverse complement strand
TGAATGGATCAGGATGTCCCCCAAGGGACGACATGCGAAATCAAAGGCGCGGATAACGTCGTATGAAATGCTCCTTCAGCAGGACATGGAGAAACAGGCAAAGGATATGGAGATATTCATCCCGCCCGGACCACGCCTGGGAAACGTTGTCATTGATGCCGACAATGTGAGCAAATCGTACGGTGAGAACATCCTGGTCGAGGGCATGACCTTTTCGTTGCCGCCCGGAGGTATCATTGGTGTCATAGGACCTAATGGAGCGGGCAAAACCACGCTCTTTCGCATGATCACCGGTCTGGAAAAACCTGATGCAGGCATGATCAGAATAGGAGAGACGGTAAAGCTTGCCTATGTGGACCAGAGCAGGGACCTCGATCCTGAAAAGACCATCTGGGAAGTTATTTCGGACGGGCAGGACATTGTGCAGCTCGGAAACAGGCAGGTCCCGTCCCGGGCATATGTCGGCAGGTTCAATTTCTCCGGACAGGATCAGCAGAAGAAGGTGTCTGTGCTTTCCGGCGGCGAACGCAACCGTGTGCACCTTGCCCGGATGCTGAAAGAAGGGGCAAATGTACTTCTTCTTGACGAGCCGACCAATGATCTTGATGTCAACACGATGCGGGCGCTTGAGGAGGCCCTGGAAAGCTTTGCGGGCTGTGCCGTAGTGATCAGTCATGACCGCTGGTTCCTCGACCGGATCGCGACCCACATCCTTGCCTTTGAAGGCGACAGCAGGGTTGTCTGGTTCGACGGCAACTACTCTGAGTACGAGGCCGACAGAAAGGCGAGACTGGGGACCGCGGCAGAGCAGCCGCACAGGATCAAATACCGCAGTCTCACGCGCTGAGAACCGGACACATCATGCAACAGCCGCACTCCACCAGGAGGGGATATCTCTTTGTCGTATGCGCTGCACTGCTCTGGGCCGCATCGGGCACGGCAGCGAGGTTCCTCTTCAGAAGCGGAATGACCCCCTTTCAGCTCGTTCAGCTCCGGACAACGATCGCTGCGGTGCTGCTGTTCTTGTGGCTTTTTCTTTTCAGGAGACATCTGCTGAGGATCGATCGAAGGGACACACCGTACTTTTTGCTGCTGGGTGCGATACTGGCAGCGGTCCAATTTACGTATCTTTACACCATCAGCAGGATACCGGTCGCTGTTGCCATCCTGATCCAGTACCAGTCGCCGGTCCTGATAGCACTGCATGCCCGTATTGTCAGGAAGAGGCGTCTTTCGCGTGTTGCTTTGCTTGCGATCATAGGCGCGATCGCGGGATGCTACCTGATGGTCGGAGCCTATAATGTCGCCTTGTTCAGCCTGAACAGAACAGGTCTGTTATCCGGGCTGGTATCATCGGCCGTCTTCGCGTGGTATGCGGTTAAAAGTGAAGACGGCATGCCCCGTTATTCGGCATGGACGCTGCTGTCCTACGCCCTCCTGATCGCTGCGATCATCTGGAACGTTCTGCAGCCCCCGTTCGGGTCGTTCGGTGGAGGGTATGAACCCGGGTTGTGGGGGTATGTCCTGTATATTGCCATCTTCGGCACGGCGTTGCCGTTCGGTCTTTATAACCTGGGCATAGCTTCGATAAAGGCGGTTCATGCAAGCGTCACGGCAACGCTCGAACCGGTATTCGCCGGCCTCATGGCGTATGCGCTCCTCGGCGAGGTCCTGGAAGCATGGCAGACGCTCGGCGCAGTATTGGTGATCCTGTCCATCATTACGCTGCAGAGCCTGACGGGATCGAAAGAAGAGGACCGGGCAATGCATCTGATATAATAAAAAACTTTCTTGAGGGGGTGCTGCATGAAAAAAACCTATGTACTTGATACGAATGTCCTGATACATGACCCGGAGGCGGTTCTCCGGTTTCAGGAAAATGACATAGTATTGCCGATCACGGTCATCGAAGAGCTGGACCACCTGAAAAAGGGCAATGGCGAGATACCCTATTCCGCGCGGCATGCGCTTCGGCTCATTGATTCCTTCCGCGAGAAGGGGAACCTGTCGTCGGGCGTCCTTCTCCCGAGCGGGGGAACCCTGCGGGTGGTATTTGAAGAAGAAAAGAAGATCAACAAGGGCAACAATGACGACCGGATCATCGCTACAGCTCTTTTCCTCATGAATAACAGCGGGGACGATCAGCCGGTGATCATGGTATCAAAGGACACGTCGGTCAGGATCAAGGCGGACACGTTCGGGCTGGTTACCCAGGATTATCTTACTGACAAGACAACGGTCTTCAGGAAGTACGGAAATATCACGGAGGGAGATACGGATAGCACGGACATACGGTCTGTGCGGTATCTGAAATCCGGGGACAAGATATTCAGGGTCTATGGCGAGAACAATATGCAGATCATCCGGCGGCAGCGGTCGGTCATGAGCATAACACCGAAGAATATCGAGCAGGAGTGCGCGATCGACGCGCTGCTTGCAGACAACATAGATGTTGTTGCCCTGACGGGAAGGGCAGGTACGGGGAAGACCCTTCTTGCCATTGCCGCAGGCCTGTATCTCTGTACCAAGACCGTGCACAAGACATCAACGGACCATACAAAAAAGTTCGATCAGGTAATGGTCGCCCGGCCTATCGTCCCCATGGGACAGGACCTCGGTTTCCTGCCCGGGGACATCAAGGAGAAGCTGTATCCCTGGATGCAGCCTATTTATGACAACCTCGACGTGATCGTCGGTACCCCTACAGAGCACATCGAGGAAAAGGCCACGCACTACCGGAGCTCGGAATATCTTGTGGAGACCGGAGTGGTCCATATTGAGCCGCTTACGTATATCAGGGGCAGGAGCCTGCCGCGCAGATACCTCATCATCGATGAAGCGCAGAACCTGCGGCCGCTTGACGTGAAAACGATCATTACCCGGTGCGGCGAGGGAACGAAGGTTGTTTTTACCGGGGACCTTGAACAGATAGATTCACCGTTCCTGGACGCTGCATCGAACGGGCTTTCCTACCTGATCAACAAGTTCATCAATGAGCCGGATTTCTGTTACCTGAACCTCAGGAAAAGCGCCCGCTCAGCCCTTGCGGAGAGAGCTGCGGAACTGCTGTAAAAGGCGCCGTTATTTTCTGAAGACGAGCGATACCCATTTGCCGTCGATGATCTTCTCTTCAAATGCGAGGCCGGCCGAGGTCAGTGTCGTGATAACCTCATCCTCCTGACCGGCGAGCAGGCCTGAGAGGACCGCTGTCCCCTCCGCATTGAGCCGCGCTGCGAGTTCCGGGGCGATATCTATAAGTATTTCAGAAAGAAGATTGGCGGCAATGGCATCGAATGATCCGTCCGCAGCAGAAATAGTCCCTTGTCTTACCGTGATGTTCGTCAATCCATTTGCCGCGACATTCCGCGTTGCCGCATCGACGGCAAGAGGATCGACATCCACCGCCTCTATCTGCCCGAAACCCAGGCGCGCAGCTCCGATCGCAAGGATGCCGGTGCCGGTTCCTACATCAAGGAACCTCCGTTTAGGGGCGGAAGATCGGGCCAGCCGTTCTATAAGGCAAAGACAGGTCCTGGTCGTTTCATGATGGCCCGTGCCGAATACCATTCCCGGATCGATGATAATGGGCATGCGGGCACTGCCAGCAGCGAGCCATGAGGGGACGATGGTCAGATTATTGCCGACATCGATAGGGACAAAGTCTTTTTTCCATGTCTCGTTCCAGTCGGTTTCCGGGATGACCTGAAACGAGCAGGTAAATGAGGGATCGAGCCCTGAAGAGCTCAGCACCGGCCTGAATTTCAGGAGTTCATTGCATATTTTCGCCGGCGACCGCGATGGATCGAAATACGCAATGATCTTATCCTCCTGTTCTTCAAAACCCAGTGAGCCCATCTCGTCCATCCTGAACATGATGGCTTCTTTCGATTCGGCAGGAGCAAAAATAGATATCTCTATGTATTCCACGTCATCATCCGTTATCCTGAAGGTTTTCGATGAGACGGTTAAAATCATCGATCCCCATTTCCGTGGTGAGACCGGTAATGTAGGCATGGACGGCGTCGACGTTCGGTGACCCCAACTTTTCAAAGATGTCCAGAGCAGTAAGATACTTCAGATACGCTTCAACATAGCGCTTCCTGACCTGCATAACCTTACCGACCATGCAGACGCTGCTTGCAACACCCGCGATATCGCCGACCTTTCGCGATATCTCAAGGGCCTTCTCGTAATAGGCGAGAGCTTTGTCGTGGTCGCCCTTGTCCTGGTGGACAATACCGAGCTGGTGATAATTCTTTGAGACACTTGCTATATCACCGATCTTTTCAGCGATATCCAGCGATTTTTGATAGCAGGTGACCGCATTCCCGTGGTCTCCGCCGTTCTGATATGCAACACCGAGGTAGTTGTACCCCTGGGCGACACCTGCCTTGTCACCGATCTTCTCAGCAATGCCGAGGGCCTTTTGAAAATAGCCGACAGCCTTTTCATCGATTCCCTTGAACTGATAAGCAAGACCGATATTCCGATAGCAATTGGAGACCTCCGGGACATCACCCGCTGCCGCGGCTGTATCAAGAGCCTTCTGATAGCAATTGAGAGCCTTGTCGATCTCGCCTCTGTTGAGGTGTATGATACCCAACTGGTTATATCCGCGGGAGATGCCTGCCCAATCATCTGTCCTTTCCGCTATCTCCAGGGCTTTCTGTGTGAACTCGACCGCCCTGATATTGTCACCCTTCAGTTTATGCAGAAGACCGATCTGACCATAAATTCTGAGAAGACCATGGGAATCGTCCGTAGCCTGGTTTATCTCAAGCGCCTTATGCGACAGATCAAGGGCCTTGTCGTAGTCACCTTTCTTTTGGTGGATGATCCCGATGTTCTGATAACCTGTCGAGATCATCTCGGGATCCCCGGTAGCGTGCGCTATGTCGAGTGACTGATAATAATATTCGAGGGCCCAATCATAGTCTCCCCGGTTCTGGTGAACGATGCCCATCTGGTTGCAACTTTTCGATACACCCACGAGGTTGCCGAGCTTCTCATGCAGGCAAAAGGCTTTCTGGTGAAAGTCGATGGCGGTGTCGTAGTCTCCCCGCTTCTGGTGGGCTACGCCTATGTGGTGATAAATCCTTGATTCAAGTTCGGCGTCGCCTTCAGCACCCGCAGCATCAAGGGCTTTTTGGAGATAGAGGAGCGCCTGATTATAGTTCCCGCGTTTCTGATACAGAATGCCGATCTGAAGGCTGACCCGCGATGTTTCATGATGGTCACCCTTTTTCTGTGATTGTTCCAGTGCCTGTAAATATGATATGAGTTCGCGCTGCTCAGCCTTTACCATGGTTCCTGACCATTCAGGAGTTCCTGAACATCCTTGCGTCCGTGAGGACAGTTTTCCCCTGCGGCGGCCAGGGGGTCTCCCTTGCCAAGCACAGCATCGAAACGAAGATGAGGCCGGGGCAACCGGATTTCATCTTCAGTGATGTACAGCCGCGGCGACATAAACATATTCATGATTGGGTCATTTGTAAATGGTTGTCGACGTGATCAAATTAGTGAAAGAACAGCCTTGTCGTTACGATGTACGCTAACACAAATGCCGTCATTTTTCCAAAGAATTGATGCATGCGTTCGGGGAAAACCGCATCAGAAAAAAGCGTTATGCCAGAAGGATATCCTGATCTTCCGGACCTTTCTCCTCAAAGAGCTGCACCCAGATGCCTTTTTTGGTCATGAGAAAAGGCATTTCCTTCCCGCATTCCTTGCATCTCCTGAGTTCGGCAGCTTCTATGCCCAGGTTGGCAAGTTCAGCTGATACTCTCTCATGCATCAGGGAGTCATACTTGTGGACATGTTTCATAGTATCTCTCCTTTCATTCAAAGGATACCGTAAGTCATTTCATAAGTCGAGTATTGTTCCGGGATTTTTTTAAAACAGGCAATATTCTGGTTTTCAGTCAAATCCGGGGTTTCTGATCAAATAACGCATATAATTTCGAGGCATGATAACGCGGTTTCTCCCCGGCCGAAAAAGAACGGATTTACCTGTTCGTAGATGTGCCGGACAGGACAGGATTCCGGAGGGAGGCGATCAGGTCTTTCTGACCGAAATGTCCTCGATCTCGAGGCGGGAGCCGAGGACCTCCAGCAGGATCACGATGCGTTCCCTGCCCGGCAGTTCCCGCTCGAATATCCCGTAGAAGTTCGCGAAGGGCCCTTCCTTGATCAGTACACGGTCGCCTCTGCTGAAAGACTCACGCGCAGGCGATATGACGCTGTCCTCCCCCATATGTTCATTGATGGCCCCGATGATCTCCCCGGGGACCACTACCGGGTTCTCTTTTCCCACGATATATTTCACGCCGCGCGTGTACCTGATCATCTGGTTGTGCGTGTTATTATCGAAGAGCGCGAAGATGTAATTCTTGAAGAGAGGTTCGACGACCTGAAGGTACTTGCCTCGGAGGAATTTCTTTATGCGGATCTTCGGGTTCAGGACCTCAATGCCCGCGTTCCGCAGGTGCAGGGCCGTGGAGTCCTCGCATTTGGGTTTGGTGTATATGGCGTACCAGTTCATACCTTAATCGTATAAATGCGTAATGGCGTGAAAGCGCATAAGCGTACATACGAAGCAGAGGAAATGCATAAAAACCTTACACGCATCGGCTCTTCTTTTATTCCTTCTCGCATAATCGCATATGCACTTTTGCGCATATGCGTATTACAGGATCTCCCTGTTCTCAATGACCGCCCTCGGGTTGTCGACGAACATCCGCTGCGCCGCGTCCCTGTCCAGGACGGACGACACCTCCTTGTGCGCTTTCGAAAGCACCGGCACCCTGTGCTCCATGTTGTGCGCATCCGACGCAACAAAGTCCGCGCAGCCCATCCTGAGAAGCTGGTGCGAATATTTCCTGATCTGCCTGCCGAAATCGCCGGTGATGCTCATGGCGGTTAGCTGGAGCAGGGCGCCGGCTTTTCGGAGCGCCTCTGATCTGAGCGGAGATTCGAGCAGGCGGTAGTTGCGCTCAGGATGGGTGATGACCGGCACATATCCCTTGACCCTTGTTTCGTGGATGAACTCCTCCAGGTGAGGAGGAGGAAAATCGGGGAGCTCGAGGAGGAAATATCGCGAGCCGTTGATGGATGGGAGTGCGCCGCTGGAAATGCAGGTGATCAGTTCGTAGGTGAGCCTGATGTCCGCTCCCGTAAGAAGTGTGATGCTCAGGCCGTTCTTCTCCATCTCTTTGCGGACGCGGCCGGCGTTCTCCCGGATGTCCTCCACCGTCGGCACGTCCTGGCAGCGGAAATGGGGACTGGCAACGACGTGAGTGATGCCGTCCCGTTCAGCCATGCGGAGCATCTCCATGGTCACTTCGATCTTCTCAGGGCCGTCGTCGATGCCCGGAAGGATATGACAGTGGATGTCTATCATGGCGCGGCCTCCGGCCACTTTTTAATTACAAGATGATCGCCGGGGGCGATGCCGAGTTTCTGCGCGAGGCCGGCATTGATCTCAAGGGCGTACGCCGCGCGCTCCGAAACGCTGTATACGGGGCATTGCGTGCAGGGCTGAAGGCCTCTCAGGATCTCGATTGTCTTCATGTCACTGTCGAACACAATGATGTCGATCGGGAACCGCATGTCCTTCATCCAGAAGAAGTGCGAGCCTTCCGGGCCAAGGACAAAGAGCATGCCCGCATCAGCGGGGAGACTGTCCCTGCCGGAGAGGCCTTTCTGGCTGTCCGCCTTTTCAGAGACGACCTCTGCCGTGAATGAGGCACGTGCGGCCTTCGTGAAGATGTCATGCGCAGAACCTGTCTGTTTCAGGATGACCACGGTCTTTGTGACAGCCGCCGCAGAGACGCATGATATCATAAACAAGAATGATATGCAGATGCGTGAAGTCGTGAAAGCGCAAATGCGTAAACGCGCAGATGCGAAAAAGCGGAGCGGCCTATTGACGCGTGACCGTGTTAACGGTTTTTTTTCAGTTCTTTTTCCCATTCTTCCATGGTCTCGGGTGTGATGCCGTCTTCTTCTGCCACGGGCCCGGGTGCCGGTCCAGGTTTGTTTGACGGCCGATCTTCAGATCCGGCATCCTGATCCGGGGTTTCTTCAGCTTCCTTTTTCGCATGTTCGCGTTCACGCATCAACTCTTCACCATTCGCCGCTTGTTCCCTTGCCCTGGCTGTCTTTCTCCGTTCCCGCGGCGGGTGCGGGTCATCCACGTCGGAGAGCGCCGCGATCATGCCGAGTACCATGCCGAACAGGAGCAGGTTCGAAAGGATATGCAGGTTGAAGTCAAAGAGGCTGTGCACAGCCATGCTCGTCATGGATGAAAGCGCTGCCATCAGCATGATGCCTTGCCGGCCTTCAAAGCTGCTCCTGAATACTGACCGGAGGAGTATCCCGATGAAGCATGCGAGCAGAAGGGCGCCGCCGAGCCCTGTTTCGAGCAGGAACTCGAGGTAATCGTTGTGGGCATGGTCATAGATACTCTGCACGGATGCAGGTGAATAGAGCGGAAAGACGTTCAGGAACGTTCCCAGCCCCGAGCCGGTGAGCCAGAAGTCCTTCGCTGCCGTGAGCGTGGTCGACCAGACGATGAGCCGCTGCTCCTTCGTGATATCGGTCTGGGAGAAGCGCGCCATGATCGGGTCCACGCCGAGCCAGACAAGATAGGTCAGTACAGCCACGAGGAAAATGCCGATGAGCCACACCTTTCTCTGCTGGAGCCTGCTTGCCAAGAGCAGAACGCCGAAGAGGGCCATGCCCGAACAGAAGCTGACGATGCCGCCCCTGGAGAGGGAGAAAAATACCGCCACAGACATGATCACCGAGAGAAAGCCGTAGAAGATCTTCTTTTCCCGCGTATGCTTTATGATCGCAAGCCCCAGGGTCAGGGGGATGATCATGCCGGTGAAGCCTGCGAAGTGGTTCCTGTTCACGAAGGGGCCGAACGGTTCGCCGCCCATGCTGAGCTCCCTGAACCAGTATACCCTGCCGTTCCAGGTCGCTTTCTGCACTATCGCAAATACGGCGAGACAGAAGCCGAAGACGGAAAGGGCGATGACGAAGCTCTTCAGTCTGTCCCTGCTGATGAAGTAGGTGGAGGCGACAGAAAAGACGATGAAGAATGCCGCGACCTTCAGCACCTCCAGAAGGCTCCGGTAGGGAACGAGGCTTATGGCTGCGTTCCGCGAAGGCTCGAGCGAGTAGAACTCCCTGAGCCGGTGCGCCCCGGGCGACAGGTATTTGAGCATGATGAGCGGCAGGGGCACGATCTGAAGGCATGCGTAGAGCGTGAAGGTAAAGCCCGTGATCATGAGGAGCTTTGTGTGCGGCGGACTGCTGTAGTCGGCATATCCCCTCCCGAGGGTCCAGACGAGGCCGAGCGAATAGACGAGCGCGAGTATGACCGAGGACGACCATATCTCGACAGCCCCGAACAGGAGTGCCGACGCCATGACGATGAACATGAGGATGCTATTTATCATAGTTCGTGCTTACGATCTTCAGCTGGCTGTTCTCCCGCGCAAGCCTCCAGACGATCCTTCCGGTGTACTTCACCCAGCGGTCCTCGGCCGATATATAGCGGTTGACGATATAGGTGCCCGAGACCGTGGCCTTTTGCCCCTCGGTCCTGATGTCCATGTTCTGGACCTTGTAGTAATTGATCTTCTCCCTGAAGGTCTCACGGTAGGCGTTCCTGATGTCCTGATAGGTCATGGTGTTGTTCTCAACAGCGCTGCGGGAAAAGAGCGCCATGAAGCCATCGAGGTCGTTCTGCGTATAGGCCCTGATGTAGCGTTTCATGAACGCATCGACCTCGTCTTGTGTGATGGCCTCGTCCTTCAGCGGCTGGGCCTGCTCAGCCTTTGCCTCCCTGCTCACCAGCGGCGCCGTCTCCTGTCGGACTGCAATCCTCTGGGGCTCCGCGGGTTTTTGTTCGGTCTGCATCTGGCCGGTCGGTTTCATCTCCGGCTCGGTTCTCTGTTCCTTGTGCCGCTCCTGCGCGGGACTGTTTTCCGATGAACGGAACAGGGAATCAAAGAACCCGAGCTTTTTCTTTTCCCGCTGCGGAGACTTCATGCCTGCAGGTGCAGGTTTTCCTGCTTCTTTCTGTGCAGCAGCTTTTTCCTGAGCAGTCTTCCCGGACACAGCATCGGTATGCCTTTCCGCACTCTTCTCCGCCGGTGCCGCGTTCCTTTCCGCCTGGGGGACCGGAGTCCCGGGCTGACTTTCCGCGGCAGGCGCTATTGGCAGCGGCGTTGGAGGTACTTGCTCCTGAGACGCAAGCTGCGTCTGCTGCGGTTGGCGCGCGAGGAGTTCGGACTCGAGTGTGGCGGAGCGGTTCTGCTGGTAGATGTACAACAGAAATATCCCTGCCGCAATAGCGTAGACTCCTATCATGGCCTTCGGCAGGTATGTCCTGAACCTGTCCCATGCGGACGGCTCCCCGTATGAACTGCGCGAACTGCGCGAGAACGCTCTGGATGGCCTCTCATGGCGGACATCAGACGTGTGGTGAACGTGGGAGGGGAATCGTCCGTTCAGCTGGGACCCGGAAAGTTTGCGGTCATACTCGGACCGCCTGGCATCGTCCTTCAGGGTGGTGTAAGCCTCGTTCACTTTTTTTGCCCGTTCTGACACCCACTCCTCATCGCCGGTCTGCTTGTCCGGATGGTACAGGAGCATCAGGTTCTTCCATCGCTGCCTGATCTCCTCCGGCGTTGCGTTTCGTGGCAGGCCGAGGATGACGTAGAAATTCTCCTCAGGGTTGAAGTGCATCTTCGAGATGACGAAGTTCGCGCCGTCCACCAGATACTTGATGTCCAGTTCATGGCGCTTTGCGAAGTCCTTCACCGTGTCGGTGTTCAGGGAGATCTCCATCAGGCCTTCGAAGCAGCGGGTGGCCTGATCGTAGAGCATGTCCGGCGCCGTACCCTTATAGGAAAGGCCGATGACCTCTAGCGCTTTTTTGAGCTGCTCGTCTGTACGGACACCTGCTGTCTCAGCGATATTCCGTCTATCCATGCTGTCCCTTCTATTTTGTTGTCGAGCTTGGGCGACCGCTCCCTTCGGGCCATGACCACGACCGCGCTGCATGATGCGGGTGCGTCAAAGTCGATCAATGCTTCTTTCCAGAATGCCGTGCCGGTCATCACTTCCGACCGCTTGTCGAGGCCCGCGCAATTATGGCCCGTGACCTGCAGGAACACGCCGTTGGTGGTCGTGAGCGCCTCGGTCTTTATGTTGCCCTTAAGTTGGTACGATGCGCCGGGTATCACCCTGATGACCTCACTCGCAAACGCGATATCCGGATTGTGCTTTCCGTCAAAGACCACGCCAAGCGACCGTCTGCCGGTCATATGCACGGATTCGTCCAGAAAAACGTTGACACCCTCGGTCTCGCGTATCTGCCAGTCGAAGCCGCCGTTCAGGATCTCATGCTCAAAGCCGCTGTTCCATACGAGGGATGCTGCCTCGTCCCTTTCCCTGTCGCCGATCTTCCCCGTGATCTCCTTCCAGACCTCGCCGGCCTGTTCGTAGAGTCCGTTGCTGATAAGGAAATTAACATAGGCTATGAAGTCGTCCTGCCTGAGACTGCCCTGGTCAAGTGTTTTCCAGACCTCCTGCGCCTCGACCGTCTTTTTCGCGCTCATCAGGTATGCAAGATATTTCGACCGGTGTTCGTATGTCTCAGGTACAAGGTTCCTGAAGATATAGGCATTGTCCGGCCTCAGCTTCCATGAGAGGTCGTAGACCATGGTCTGGTAGTCCGGCTCGATGAGCAGGTATCTCCTGAAGGCGGTGAAGGCCTCGGCTGTCATACCGCTCGTGATCCAGAATGTGCCAGCGTCCCACATGAGTCCGGGGTCGTTAGGGCTCAGCTTGACGGCCCGTTCGAGTGCCCGCTCCGCCTCTTTCTGCCTGCCGGTCATGCGGTAGGCGCGGGAGAGCTCTGTCCATGCACCTGATTGCAGCGGGTTGAGCGATATGGACCTGCGGTAGTGTGCGATGGCCTTGTCCGGTGCCGGTGTCTGAATGTCCGTCAGATACAGCTTGCCGAGGAGGTACGGGTACGTGTCGTTGCCGCTGTCGAAATGGCCGGCGGAAAGGAGCCCGGATTCGGTGGCGCGGTTGAAGAAGTACCAGCCCACAGCCTGGCGCGCGAGGGGGATGAGGAGCAGGACATACAGGACAACGACGATGAAGGAAAGGCCGAGGCTCAGGGCAGAACCTTTTTGCGGTCCGGCCTCATTTTTCATCGCTGGTGTAATTCTGGTAGTAGTATTGGTAGTAGGAGTAGTATCCGTACTTGAGGTTGTTTTCGTCTATGGCGTTCAGTACCACGCCGAGCACCTTTGCGTTGACGCTCTCGAGTATCTTCTTTGCCTGCACTGCCGCGTCCTTGGGCGTGGAGCCTGACTTGACGACAAGAATGACGCCGTCGGTCTGGGTGCTCGCGATCGCCGCATCGGCAAGGCCGAGCAGCGGGGGCGTGTCTATGACGATGAAATTGTAAAGCGGATAGAGCCCGTCGAGCAGGTCCCGGAGCCGGTAGGAGCTCAGGAGCTCAGCCGGGTTCGGCGGCAGCGGGCCGGAGGTTATCACGTCGAGGTTCGGCACGTCGGTATGCTTGATCAGATCGTCGCTGAACTCGGCGTTGCCGGACAGGAACGACGAAAGCCCGTTCGAGTTGCTCACCTTGAAGATCTTGTGAAGCCTCGGCCTCCTCATGTCCGCGTCTATCAGGATGGCCCTGGCGTTCGACTTCGTGAGACTGATCGCGGTATTGATGGATGTGGTCGTCTTGCCTTCCTCCCTCCGTGCGCTGGTGATCATCATTACTTTGGGCGGCTTGCCCGCAGAGGAAAAGAGCAGGAATGTGCGTATCGACGTATATGCCTCGCTCAACTGGCTTTTGCTGTCGAGATGGCTGATGTATTCAACCGGCATATGCCTGCCTACGGCGGTTGTTTCGGGCTTCCCTACGCCGATCTTCTTCAGGCCCTTTCCCGTCTTCGCGATTGCCGGGCCGCTTGCGTACAGGGGAACGATACCGAGGGAGGGCATGAACATTCTTTTTTCGACATCCTCCGGGGTCTTGATGGTGTTGTCAAGGTACTCGGTGAAGAAGGCGAGGCCAACGCCGCCGAAGAGACCGACGATCAGCGCAAGCAGGATGTTGCGCGACCGGTTGGGTTTGAACGGGCCTTTCGGCACTTCGGCCTTGTCCAGGACCTGGATGTTGCTCGAATTGAGCGTTGCCGAGATGCCGGTCTCCTTCAGCCGCTGGAGCAGGCCGTTATAGAGTTCCTTGTTCGTGTCTGCCTCGCGCTTCAGAATCAGGTACTGTACAGCGCGGTTGTTGAGCTCAAGTGCCTCCTGCTTCTGCCGGTCAAAGGCCGCCTTGAGGTAGCTCTCCTTTTTGACCGCGGCTTCATAATCCTTCCGGATGCTGTTGACGATCTTTTTCGCCTCCGTGGCCATGCGCTTGTTGATCTGGTCGATCAGCTCTTTGAGCTTCACCATCTTCGGATAGTCCGGTTTATAGATCTTGAGGTTCTGGTTATAGTCGGATTCGAGCGCTGCAGCGTCCTTCCGCAGCGCCTGCATGAGCGGGCTGTTCATGACGAGGGAGCTCGACTCCGCGTCGCCTGCCTTCAGCTCGTTGTAGAGCGCTTCCTTCTGGATCCGTTCGGACGTGGCCGCGATGAGTTCGGTCGCCAGGGCCCCGAGCTTTTTCGTAACGAGATTTTCCGAGCCGCCGCCCTTGCCGTCTTTGTCGTCCACCTTCGTCTCGAGGAAGATGATCTCGTTCTTGCCCGCGTACTGGTTCAGCTTCTCCTCTGCCTGCTCGACCTTTGCCTTCATCGCCTCGAGCTGTTTTTCGAGCCATTCGCGGGCCTGCTGAGTGGCCTCGTATTTTGACTCGATGCTCAGGTCGATGTAGGATTTGGCCAGCGCATTGACCACATTTGCGGCCATGGCAGGGTCATAGGAGACGAAGCTGACGTTGACGAGGCTGGACCCCTTTTGGGGCGTTACTTCCACGCGGCCGATGAAGCCGTCGACGAGAGAGGAGTCGATGCCTTCGTCCTTGAGCAGGGTATCGGGTTTTTTGAGAAACGAGGCAGCCTGCCTGGCCTCCTGTTTCTGACCGGAGAACTCAGGGCTTGCGTCGAGTTTCATCTGCCGGATGACCCGCCGTGCCAGATTCCGCGATTTCAGGACCTTGAACTGGGTCTGCTGGAAAGAGTCTTCGCTGGTCATCTGGGCCTGGTAGACGTCATTGAAGGACAGGATGTTCATCTTATCCATTTCTATCTTGATCGTCGTCGTTGCCTTGTACTGCGCCTTCATCATGAAGGTGCCGATCGAGACCGTGGTGAGGACCGTGAGCAGGAAGGTTATGACGATCCATTTTCTCCGCAGCACGATCTGCAGGTAGTCCCTGAGATGGATCTCGTCTTCCGGCGAAGGATAATACGACGCGGGCCCGAGCGGGTACTCCCGCGGCTTGTCGAGCGCCCTGCTGGTACTTTCTTCCTGTCTTTCGAAATTGTCCTGTGCCATTAATCAGAATCCCATGCTTACTCCGCCGACGCTCACTGCGCCGCGGATGGTTCGTACGAAGCCGTTGAAGAAGGCCTTTGCCCCGCTCCTCGGCACGATGATGATGTCATTCGCTGCTATCATGACATCCGGCTGGTTGCCGTCGCGGATCTCGCCGTAGTCTACCGTTATCGTGTCCCTCTCGCCCTTGCCGTTGTCGCGCAGGATGCGCACCTCGCCGGCCGACGCGTTCTCGCCGATGCCCTGAGACATGGTGAGCGCCTGGATGAGAGAGGTCTTGCCCTTCATGGTGTAGACGCCGGGCGCCTTTACCTCTCCGTCAACAAAGAAGATGGAGCCCCTCGGTACGTTGACGATGTCGCCGGCAAAGACCGGAAAGTTCAGGGAAAGGTTGCCGCTCAGGATCAGCTCGTCGAGGTCCACGACAATGGTCTCGGACTTGTTTGCTGCGGTCGATGCGAGCATCGGCCTGATAATGTAGCAGACGCTGCCTGCCCCTGCGTCGAGACCGCCCGCCATCATGAGCATGTCGAGAAGATACCGCTGGCCCGTGACCGCGAAGACCTGCGGGTTCTTGACCGCGCCGATCACGGATATGCGCTGGCTCTTGTATTCCTTCACAAAGACGGTGACGACCGTCTCTTCCACATATTTGTCGAGCTTTTTGGCTATGAATGCTTCCACTTCAGAGGTGGTAAGGCCTTTTACATTGATCACGCCGACCAGCGGAAGGGCGATGTCGCCGTGGGAGTTCACCCGGACGGTCTTCTTAAGCTCCTCCACGTTGTATGCCTCGATCTCGAGAAGGTCCTCAGGCCCGATCAGGTAGCCGTTTTCCATGGGTGCCTGCTGGGCAATGGCGCCCATCATAAGGGCCTCGTTCATTTTGTCCGCCTTCCTGGTTCCGGCGAGGGTCGCTGCAGGGTCAACGGGTGCCTGCTGATTGACAGCTGAACCGCCGCCGCATGCCGGAAGCGCGGACACGACCATGAACAGCATGAAAAGTTTGAGAACGTGTTTAGACATGCAGGTTTGCTGCTTCTTTTCCGGAGAACGGATTATCTTTTCTTGGGGGTGGAGAAACCTGACGGACTTGCAAGCTCACTTTCCCTGTCCCCATGCCAGTGGCTGCCCAGAGCAAAGGCAGTGCCGGTCGTTACCGCAACGCCGCCAAGGATCCCGTACTCTATGCCCTTGTCGCCGGTAAGCCAGAATGCCCCGGCCTTCTTGTTGTCATCGTCGTCTTTCTGCGCGACTGCCTGTGTCTTATAGACCCTGACGCTGCTGTCAGCGCCGATGAATACGCTCTCCCCCGTCGAGATCATCCTGTTTTCGCCCGCAGGCACGCTCACAACGATCCTTCCGGAGATGCTCCTCACCTCTGTGCCCTGTTCCGAAACCGCTATTGCACCGAGGATCCTTTCCCGGGAAAGACTTACCTTCTGTACAGGGCTGTTCTTCGTGTTGACGGAAACCGTTGATGCCGGAGTAAGGACCGAAAGGCTCGCCGTGGCAGTCATATTAAACGCGATAACGCCTTTGCTGAGCGTGATCGAAAAATCCGATGCAGAGCCGGTGACCGACGCAAGGCTGTTTTTTGATATATCTGCGCGGGAGCCGTCACGGAAATAGAGGGAAGCGGTGCCGTCTTCTGTCTTTATACCGGTTTTATCAAGCAGAGGGTATGCGGCTTTCGCAGGAAGCCAGCCGCCGCTGGAAGATGCGATAAAGGTCCTGCCGGTGCTCCTGATCTCGCCCAGTACATCGATGCTTTGCGCAAAGACTGCGGAGACGTTGGAGAGGACGAACAGGATGATAACTGCGGCTGAAATGAGTTCCTGAAACCGTTTCATGCAATAAACCCCTCTTTACCTTTATATTATTTAAAAAAAGTTCACACACGATTTAACACCATGGGGGCGGATTTTGTCAAGGAATTTACTTGTTTATTGGGCAGTAAAAGGGCGAGAAATGCGGGAGTCCGAGTGGCGAGTGAGCGGGAAGGTGTCCAACGTTCAATGCCCGGATTTCACAAAAAGGACCAGGGGCGAACAACGGTGCGAGGCTCAATGTTCACCCAAAAAGGAGTTAGGCCTTCCTGAAAATTGGTTGACTCATATGGGCGGGTCATTTATAGTGATACAATAAGTTTGTGACGATGATAGGTATCCCCAAAGAAAATATACTTCGGTGGCTGATACAGGCTGCTGTCACCGCCCTGCTCATGACGGCACTGCCGGCAGTGGCCCAGACAGTGCCGGCCGACCAGCTGCAGGAGGACAACGACGCAGACCAGTCAGCGCCGCCTGCACAGGTGGAGCCGCAGGAGCAGGCTGCTCCCGAGCCGGAGCCCGTACAGGCTCCCCCTGCACCGGAGACGCCGTCCGCCCCTCAGCATCCTCCGACCGGTGCGGTACCACCGGCACAGCCTGCAGGGGCTCAGCCGGCAGCACCTGAAGAGCACAAGGCAGCGGAGACGCCTGAAGTTCAACCGGGCCAGCCGGCAGCACCACCACAGCCCGCGCAGCCTTCCAGGCCTGCCGCAGCGCAGCCCGGACGGGGTGGCGCAAGGGCAAGGTCCGCGGACATAAACTTCAATTTCGACGATGCTGATGTTTTTTCCGTTATTCAGACCGTGTTCGGCGACATCCTGAAGGTGAACTACGTGGTCGACCCCCAGGTGAAGGGGCGCGTCACCTTCCGGTCAGTTGCACCGATCCCGCGCGATAATGTGCTCACCCTTATGGAGATCATCCTGCGCATGAACGGCATCGCGATCGTCGAAGACGCCGGCCTGTACCGTATCATCCCGATCGCGGACATCCCGCGCGAGCCTGCAAAACTGGATTTCGGACGCGATCCGTCTTTGGTGCAGGAGACCGGCAAGGCGATGATCCAGGTGGTGCCGATACGATATGTCACGTCTACGGACATCGTGAAGGTGCTGGCGCCGTTCGTTTCCGCGAATGCCCAGATCATCGACGCGCCGAAGAGCAACCACATCATCATCATCGACACCGCCTCGAACGTGAAGCGCCTCCTGAGCATCATCGACGTCTTTGACAGCGAGCAGCTCCGCAGGGTACGGCCCCAGGTCTATGTCTATCCTGTGCAGAACAGCAAGGCAAAGGATGTGACGAACATCCTCAGTCAGATCTTTCTCGGAGGCAAGTCCACCGGTTCCGTGCGCACTGCTACCGTGACCAAAACGTTGGCACCGGGTCAGGCGGCAGCACCAGGCGCACCGGCAACATCGACCGCGGCTGCGACAATCGAGACCGCGGCAGGGCAGGGCGGCGAGTCGCTTGTATCGGACGTCACCCGGATCTTCGCTGACGAGATTGCCAATACGATCATCATCCTCGCGACTCGCGGAGACTACGAGATCATCGAAGAGACGATAAAAAAGATCGACATCCAGCCCCGGCAGGTGGTGATCGAGGGCCTGATCGCGCTGGTTTCCCTCACCGACAACATGAGCATGGGGCTTGCATGGTCCCTGAAGACCGACCTGAACTTCAGCCTCAAACCGTTCAACAATGATTTCAATCTGTCGGGGCAGATGGGCTCGAATGCGCCGGCACCCGACGCTGCGCGGCTTTCGAGCTCGGGTTTCTCGTTTGTGGCAACGGATGCCTCGGGCATTGTGAGGGCCCGCCTCGAGGCGCTCGCTACGGAGTCAAAGGCCAAGGTGCTGGCTGCGCCGCACATCCTGGTGTCGGACAACCGCGAGGCGCGCATACAGGTGGGCCAGCAGGTCCCGCTCGTTACCTCTTCGACGAACGTGACCGGCACAACGGATATTCAGCGCACGGTGCAGTACAAGGACATAGGCATTATTCTTAAGGTGAAGCCCCAGGTGAATGACAGCGGCCTTGTAGCCCTTGATATTACCCAGGAGGTATCATCTCTCGGCACTCCCATTACCATCGGCAGCGACACTGCGCCAACCTTGAACAAGACCGAGGCTACCACGAACCTGGTTGCCCAGAACGGCCAGACGATCATCATCGGCGGGCGCATCAGGGACGACAATACGAAGGAAAAGACAGGCATACCGTTTCTGAGCAGAATTCCGCTTATCGGATGGCTCTTCGGCAACTGGAGCGATGTTGACCAGAGGACCGAACTAGTCATCCTCCTTACGCCCCGCGTCTTACGGACGCAAGCCGAGGCGGCCGGCGTAACCAGCGACTATGTGAACAAGTACAAGGGCATGGACAAGGATCTCCAGAAGCGGCTCGACGGTCCTGCGGCGAAGTAGCAGCGTCCTGCCCGTTCCGATCGGACACAATCATTTATTTTCCGACCACTCCCGGCATGAGGGTGAGAAAGCATCCCTTTCGTTTCCGCCATGGCTGACCTTTGTGTTAAAATTATAAAAGAAGTTTTTTTTAGGAAACATCACAAACCGTTTCCCGCGCGGGCGGAAAATGCAGCAGGAGTAATCAAGATGCATCCTGACAGAACATACCGGCGGCATTTCCTTTTCGGACTGATTGCCGGAATCATCCTCATTTTTTCGGTTTCTTCTCCGGCATCTGCAGGGCCCTTTGCCGGCCAGGAGAAGGTGCACCATGCCGCAGTCATTGAGAAGGCGGAAAGGGGCGAGGTCCAGGATCTTATCGTGGTCTTCGACGATAACGCCGCCGTGCAGCGTGCGGCAGTAATGCGTTCTGCTTCCGGCGCAAACCACGACACTCCGGACATTCTCAGGGAAAAGTCCCTCCTCTATGGGGCCAAGAAGCAGGAGGTGGTTGATTCACTTACCACGGACGACGCCGAGGTGATCGATGATTACGAGCACCTGCCAATGATGTTCCTGAGGGTGAAGTCCATGAAAGGGCTCGAAAAACTCTCGTCTCAGATGGGGATAACGGGCATCTACGAAAACGGACAGTACACACTCATGCTGAACGAGAGCCTGCCTCTCATCGGCCAGCCGCAGGCAGCCTCAGCGGGCTACAAGGGAGGCGGTACCGCGGTTGCGGTGCTCGACAGCGGCGTCGACTATACCCATGTCGCGTTCGGCAGCTGCACCGGAGGCAACACGCCCGGTTACTGCTCCGATGCGAACCCTCCTCCTGCGCATGCAGGCTGCAGGGTCGCCTGTGTCAGGGACATTGCCCCTGATGACGGCATGCTCGATGACTTCAGGGCATATCCGTATCCCGGAGGCCACGGCACGAACGTATCGGGTATTGTGGCGGGCGTTGCGCCGGACACGAAGATCATCGGACTTGATGTTCTGGACGGAGCATCCGCCTATGCGAACGACATCATCGATGCCATCAACTGGGTGATAACGAACAAGGCGGTCTACAATATCGTCGCCATAAACATGAGCCTTGGTAGTTCGAAGACATATTCGAACCCCTGCGGCGGAGACGTCTTTGCCTCACCGGTTGCAAACGCACGGTCCGCAGGGGTCCTTTCCGCCGTAGCATCGGGTAACAGTAGCGACCCAAACGGGATATCATCGCCCGGCTGCGTTCCCGCTGCTGTCTCGGTCGGAGCTGTCTATGACGGCGGGCCTGGTACGCCTGCCAACTCTGAGGACACGATACCATCCTGGTCAAACAGCGCTTCGTTCCTTACCATGCTGGCGCCCGGATCGGTCATTACTGCTGCCGGCATCAGCATGCAGGGAACGTCGCAGGCAACCCCGCATATTGCAGGGTCGATCGCAGTGCTGAAGGGTGTGTTTTCTGCGGAGACCCCTGACCAGACCGTCTCCCGGATGACAGCAACCGGCAAGCCGGTGCTTGATACCCGGAACGGCATTCCGAAAGCGAGGATGGACCTTGTCTCTGCGATCAACCTGGCGTTCACGATATCAGGCAAGGTAATATCACCCAAAGGCCTTCCGGTCGAAGGCGTGACCATTGACCTGTCCGGACAGGCAACGGCAACGACACTGACGGACGCTGACGGCGCATACAGTTTTGCAGATGTCGAAGACGGCGCATATACGGTGACGCCCTCCATGGGCGGAGTAACCTTCACCCCCGCCGGAAGGAACGTGACCGTCAACGGCTCGAGCGCGTCGGTGAAAGATATCACGGCCAATGTCTATGACATTACGGGCAGGGTACTCACATCCTCGGGCGTTCCTGTAGCCGGCGTCACCATGACGCTGGGCGGCGCGGCGGATGATGCCACAACGACCGACAGCAGCGGCAAGTACGCGTTCCGGCAGATTTCAGACGGTACCTATACCGTAACACCTGCAAAGACCGGCTATGCATTTACTCCTGCTTCAAAGACGATCAGCATAAGCGGAGCAGACGCGGCAGGCAGGAACTTTACCGCTATCACGTACGCGATCATCGGATACGTGAGGACACCTTCGGGCGCCCCGATGGCAGGGGTGACCGTGTCGTTGACCGGTGATGCAGTGAAGACGAAGACGACAGACAGCACCGGCCGCTACCGGTTCGGTGACCTCCCCAACGGCAATTATGTCGTTACCCCGAGCAAGACGGGCAGAACGTTCAGCCCTGCAAGCAGGGACGTTGTCATCAGCGGCGCCGCGGTCAGGAAGCAGAATTTTGTGAGAAACCCATAAAGCGTTTATGCGTAAACGTGAATAAGCGAGAATGCGAAAAAGTGTGAATGCGTTGAAATCGGATGAGTCCTACGCATCTATGCGTAAACACGTTTACGCGTGTACGTTGTTTTGTCACATATACCCTTTGACGCTTCTACGCTTTACCTGCTGAAAGAAT
>VEOY01000063.1 GCA_012026685.1 Nitrospirota bacterium | reverse complement strand
TATCAGAAACTTATCGATCCCATGGCGTCCGGCATTTATGCGGGCAATCCCGAAACGCTCAGCCTCAGGGCATGCTTCCCGAAGGTGTATGACCTGGAAAAGAGATACGGCGGCCTTATCCGGGGCATGCTGAAACTCCAAAAGGAGAAAAAGAAGCAGGGATCAAAAGAAAAGGTGGGCGCCGGTCCGGGCGGGGTGCTCACGTCCTTCCATAACGGGATGGGCGAACTGATCCAGTCCCTGAAAGATATACTTGGCGACCGGCTGCGGCTCGGCTACCGGGGGACAGCGCTCGACCGGAAGGGCAAAGGATATATCCAGCATTTTTCCGACGGGTCATCGTTCGAGGCAGATGCCGTTGTCCTTGCATCCCCGGCCTATGCAACTGCCGAAATCCTGAGGAATCTTGACAAGAAGCTTGCGGGGATCGTTGCCGGGATTCCCTATCCGTCGCTTTCGGTCGCCTGTTTCGGCTACAAGAAGGAGAAATTCAGGGGAGATCTTGACGCCTTTGGTTATCTCATCCCTTCCCGGGAGAAGAGAAAGATCCTCGGCACCCTTTATGACTCGAGCATATTCCCGAACAGGGCGCCGGAAGGATATGTCCTCCTGAGGAGCATGGTCGGCGGCGCGCGCGCATCGGACCTTGCGATGGAGCAGGATCCGAAACTGATCGGGCTGATCAGGAAAGAACTCGCCGATATCGTGGGCATCACGGAAGAGCCGGATTTTGTCAGGATATACCGCCACGAGATGGCTATCCCGCAATATACGGTCGGACATCTGGAGCGGTTGAAGAATATTGACGCCGGCCTGAGCAGGCATCAAGGCCTGTTCCTGGCCGGCAACGCATACCGCGGCATCGGGGTGAATGACTGCATCGAAAACTCGGCAAGGCTGGCAGAAAAGATCATTGAGGAATCCTTCTGAATGAGATACAATGATGTTCATATGGTTCTGTCTACACCCCTCAGGTCATCCATGAAAAGGAGTATATATCCCATGAAAAAAGCCCTGCATGTGTTGTTTGCGGTATGTGTCTGCATGTACGCGGTCACCGTTTCAGCGGAAATGAAAGCAAGAACGTTCAATAAAGAGGAGATAAAGAAAATGGCAGAGACACGGGCAATCATAGAGACGAAGTTCGGCAATATCGAGCTGAAGTTCTTTCCTGACGTCGCACCCAACCACGTGAACAATTTCATCGAACTTGCCAGGAAGGGATTCTATGACGGTACGACATTCCACCGTGTCATCCCCGGATTCATGATCCAGGGGGGCGATCCGAACACGAAGGACCCTGACAAGTCACGGCACGGCATGGGCGGCCCGGGACATACGGTCAAGGCGGAGTTCAATGAAAAACCGCACAAGCGAGGCATTCTTTCCATGGCCCGTGCGGCAAGCCCTGACAGCGCCGGTTCCCAGTTCTTCATCTGCGTGAAGGACTCACCGTTCCTTGACCGTCAGTACACGGTCTTCGGCGAGGTCGTCTCGGGAATGGACGTTGCCGACAAGATCGTGAGCCAGCCCCGCGACCCGCGGGACAACCCGAATGAGAGGATCGAGATGAAGGTCAAAATCATAGAGAAATAGGAGGAGGAAAAGGTGAAGGAACAGGAGATCATTGAAAAGCTGAAGCAGGAAAATGAAGAGTTCAGGAAGCTCAGTGATGAGCACCACCACCTTGACGAGCAGATCGGCGAGATAGACAAAAAGGTCTATCTGACGCCTGAAGAAGATCTGGAACGCAAAAAAATGGCAAAGCATAAGCTCCACCTCAAAGACAAGATGGCAGAACTTGTAAGGGAATATAAAAAGGTCCATCCGGGAAGCTGATCGCCGTACAGAGGGCATCCTTCAGGGGAAAGGCTGAATTACGGCCTTTCCCCTGTGTTATTCTATAGGGACATTATCAAGAAAAAAGGCAGGTGCTGGATCATGAAAAGCGATATCATCAAAAAAGGCATTGAGCGCGTTCCGCACAGAGCTCTCCTGTACGCCACCGGCGTCCCGAAGTCAGAGATGGGAAAACCGTTCATCGGCGTTGCCACGAGCTTCACGGACCTTATCCCCGGCCACACAGGCATGCGTGACCTCGAGAGGTTCATTGAGAAAGGGGTGCATGCAGGCGGCGGCTACCCGTTCTTCTTCGGGATCCCCGGCATCTGCGACGGCATAGCCATGGGCCACAGCGGCATGCATTATTCCCTTGCGTCCCGGGAGCTCATCGCGGACATGGTGGAGACCGTTGCATCCGCCCACCAGCTCGACGGGCTTGTGCTCCTGACGAACTGCGACAAGATCACGCCCGGCATGCTGATGGCTGCCGGACGGCTCAATATTCCTTCGATCGTGGTCACCGCAGGCCCGATGTTCTCGGGCCACTATAAAGGAAGAAGACTGAACCTTACGAGCGATACGTTCGAGGCGGTCGGGAAGTTCAAGAAGGGGCTTATCAAAAAGGAGGAGCTGGATAACCTTGAGATGTGCGCGTGTCCGGGAGCGGGGTCGTGCCAGGGCATGTATACGGCAAACACCATGGCATGCATTACGGAGTCCCTCGGCATGAGTCTCACCGGGTGCGCCACCGCGCTTGCGGTCTCCGCGAAAAAGCGGCGGATCGCGTTCGAAAGCGGCAGGGCGATCGTCGGACTCGTGCAGAAGGACATCACGCCCAGAAAGATCATGACCATGAAGGCGTTCGAAAATGCGATCATGGTCGACCTGGCGCTCGGCGGATCGACCAATACCGTGCTCCACATACCGGCCATCGCGCACGATGCGGGCATCAGACTGCCTCTTGAGGCATTTGACCGGCTTTCGAGAAAAACCCCCCATATCACGGATATGCTTCCGGGCGGGAAGAACTACCTCGAAGACCTTGACTACGCGGGGGGCATACCCGCGGTCCTCAAGCGGCTCGGGAAAATGCTGCATAACACGCCGACCGTCAATGGCACAACGATCCATCACATCGCCGGTGAAGCGGAGATATTCGACGCGGATGTCATCCGCCCGCTCGACAAGGCTCACCATAAGGAGGGCGGCATCGCGATCCTGAAAGGCAATCTCGCTCCGGGAGGCGCGGTGGTGAAACAGTCGGCAGTCAGCGCGAACATGATGAAATTCCAGGGTACGGCTATCGTGTTCGATTCCGAGGAAGCTGCCATGAAGGCCATCCTCGGAAACAAGGTGAAGGCGGGCCACGTTGTCATTGTCCGGTATGAAGGTCCCAAGGGCGGCCCCGGCATGAGGGAGATGCTCTCGCCGACAGCCGCGATCGCGGGCATGGGGCTGAGCGAATCCGTTGCGCTCATCACGGACGGGCGGTTCTCCGGCGGTACCCGCGGCCCCTGCATCGGCCACGTATCACCCGAGGCAATGGAGGGCGGACCCATCGCGCTGGTAAAGAACGGGGATAGGATCAGCATCGATATCGCACAGCGGAAGATAGATGTTGACCTCAGCGATCAGGAGCTGGCGAAGAGGATGAAGGCGTGGAAAAAGCCTTCTCCGAAGATCACCAGCGGGTATCTTTCCCGGTACGCCAGGTTCGTAAGCTCCGCGGGCGACGGTGCGATCATGCGGTGACACGCGTCACGAGGACCGATTTCTTGAAGAAAACAGGGTTTCCTGTGATAAAATAATCAAAATTTCAGATTGGTCGGCAGGCAAGAGCTGACCGGGGAGTGGCACGACAATGAAAATAACAGGTTCAGAGATCCTTATAGAATCGTTGAAGAAAGAGGGCATAAAGCACATGTTCGGGTATCCCGGCGGTGTCGTGCTGAACATCTTCGATCTTCTCCACGATGAAAAGGAACTTCAGCTCATCCTGACGAGACACGAACAGGGTGCTGTGCATGCGGCAGACGGCTACGCCCGCGCTACCGGCAAGGCAGGCGTGGCCCTGGTGACATCGGGGCCGGGTGCGACGAACACGGTCACCGGCATTGCGACCGCCGCCATGGATTCCATACCCCTCGTGGTCATATCAGGACAGGTGCCTACCATGCTCATCGGCAATGACGCATTTCAGGAGGCCGACATCGTCGGCATCACGAGGCCCTGCACCAAGTACAACTTCCTGGTGAAGGATGTCGAAGACCTCGCGCGTACGATCAAAGAGGCATTTCACATCGCGAACACGGGAAGGCCGGGGCCTGTGCTGATAGATCTTCCGAAGGACGTTACCACGAGCAAGGCCGAGTTCCACTGGCCCGACAGCGTCAAGATCAGAAGCTATAACCCGACGTACGAAGGCAATAAATATATGATCACCCAGGCAGCCCATATGATCGCAAAGGCGAAAAAGCCCCTGATCATCGCGGGCGGGGGCGTTATCTCTTCAGGTGCTGCCGAAGAGCTTACGGAACTTGCGGAGATCACGCAGGTGCCGGTGACCATGACGCTTATGGGGCTCGGGGGATTTCCCGGGACGCACAAGCTTTCGCTGGGCATGCTCGGCATGCACGGCACCTATTACGCGAACAGGTCGGTGCAGGATTCCGACCTGCTGATCGCTATCGGTATGCGGTTCGACGACCGGGTGACGGGCAAGATCGATGCCTTCGCGCCCAACGCCAAGATCATCCATATCGATATCGACCCGACATCCATCCGGAAGAACGTCCGGGTTGACGTGCCGATCGTCGGCGACGTAAAGCGCGTGCTCACGGTCATGAACAAGGTCATCCGCGACGAGGTGAAGGAACCGTGGGAAGAGATGAGAAAGGCATGGGCCAGACAGATCGCTGCCTGGAAAAAGGAACGGCCCATGACCTATGACCATGAGGCGGACATAATCAAGCCTCAATATGTCGTCGAGAAGATCTATGAGCTGACGAAGGGCGATGCTATTATTGCGACCGAGGTGGGGCAGAACCAGATGTGGGCTGCTCAGTTCTATCAGTATGACAAGCCGAGGACATGGCTTTCTTCGGGCGGGCTCGGGACCATGGGCTACGGCTTCCCCGCAGCGATCGGCGCTCAGCTCGCGTTCCCGAACAGGCTGGTCATCGACATTGCGGGTGACGGCAGCATACAGATGAATATCCAGGAACTGGCGACCGCGGTCATCAATAAGCTGCCGGTCAAGGTCGCTATCCTGAACAACAGGTTCCTCGGCATGGTGCGGCAGTGGCAGGAACTTTTCTACCAGGAACGCTATTCCCATACGAAGCTTGACGAGACCGTCCCTGATTTCGTGAAGATCGCAGAAGCGTATAATGCGGTCGGGCTGAGGGCCGCGAAGAAGTCCGAGGTCGTCCCGGTGCTGAAGGAGGCCTTCAGCATCAAGCGTCCGGTCTTCATGGATTTTGTGATCGATTGGCAGGAAAAGGTATACCCCATGGTGCCCGCGGGTGCTGCCATTGACCATATGCTGTTCCCGGAAGAGAAGAAAAAGCCCGAGAAGAAGCTCAGGGCCGTGAAATAATGAGAGGATAAGAGGAGAGCCATGAGACATACGATATCTGTCCTTGTCGAAAACAAATTCGGTGTCCTTTCCCGCATATCAGGGCTTTTCAGCGGCAGAGGATACAACATAGAGAGCCTTTCTGTCGGCGAGACCATTGACCCGAAGGTCTCGGTCATGACCATTGTCACCAGCGGCGATGACTGGATCGTCGAACAGATCACCAAGCAGCTCAACAAGCTTATTGACGTGATAAAGGTCGTCGATATGACCGAACTTGATCATGTCGAGCGTGAGATGGTGATGATCAAGGTGTCGCCCCGACAGGAGGACAAGGCAGAGGTGCTCAGGCTGGCTGAGATCTTCCGGGGCAGGATCGTGGATTCGAGCTCGAAGGCCTATACGATCGAGGTCACCGGCGAGGAGAAGAAGATCGCTGCCTTTGTCGAGCTCCTGAGGCCCATGGGTATCAAGGAGTTCGTCCGCACCGGGAAGATCGCCATCGCACGCGAGGGGATCAAGAAGTCGTAGCTTTGACACGCAAACGGGAATAGATCTTTAAGCCCTGCGGCATATCGCGGGGCTTTTTGTTTCCTGGGCGGTTGGATCAGAAGCTGCATCATGATTGGGGAAAGAATAACCTGCTACCGCAATAATTCTATAAATATAATTTATTTGACCGCTTTTCGGATTTATGCGTTAATTGTACGCATGCCGCCGAAAGGGTAACCCCCGAGTAATCGGGGCGACGCAAAGCAACCTGTCCTGAAAGAAGAAACAGGGAAGGGGGGCTGTCGAAGTGGCTTAATAGATATAACCGGAGCCTACACTTTCATGAGGTAGGCTTTTCTATTTTAAAATTATCTCCTGGGGGGACATGCGTTACAGATTCAATCCTGCCTTAAGAACCATCTCTATTATCGTTCTTGCCTTTTTCACGTGGACCTTCGGCGGGCTCTTCGAGGTCGCCTATGCCATCGAATCTCAGCAGACAGCGGCAACGACAAAACAGAAAGCTGCCCAACAGGCTGCTGCTCCCAAGGAACAGCGGCCGGAAGAGAAGTTCGAAAAAGGTATCGAAGAGATTATCCAGCATTTTGAAAAGCTTCAACAGGTACAGACAGACAAAGAAAGAGACGATGAAAAGGGAAAGCTGAAGGCAAAGATACTGGAGATCAACAGTCTTGATGCTGACATAAGAAAGCAGTTTGCAGACACAGAAAAGAAACTCAAAGACGCGAAACTCCCTGATGAGATACTCCAGCGGCATTACACCTTCGTAAAGAGCTATGAAGACAACCTCACCGAACTGAACAAAAACATACTTGCTATAGATAAAGCGAAGACAAAGGCAGAGATCGATGCCGAGGTCCTAAAGGCAAAGCCCTTCTTTGAAAAAATAAAACCTCCCAAGAAACACCAACCCCTTGACCCGAACAAACTGCCGCATAGAACCGCAGAGCCGGTTTGGAAAGAACCAAGGACAAAGCCGGAGGAATTTACTGAAGACAAGGAGTTGAAAGCAAAAAGCGGCGGCCAAAAGCAGATCCTTTTAGCATCAAACGGCCCTCTTGACGGCCTCTTGTCAGCTAATACCCAGTACAACACAAAGACATCCGACCTTCTTCCTGACGGCAGTTATCAGGTAGCCCTTGCAAGCCCGCCGACCTCTGCGGACCTTGCCGAGACCATTGAAGTGAAGTTTACACCCGCTATCACAGCAAAGGCAGCAGAACTCGGGAATAATCCGTTAAAGATATACGAATGGGTAAGAAACAACATCGAGTATGTTCCGACCTACGGCTCCATTCAGGGAGCTGATTATTGTCTTCAGACAAAACTCTGTAATGATTTCGACACAGCAAGTCTTCTTATAGCACTGCTCAGGGCATCCGGGGTCCATGCCAGATATGTCTACGGGACCATCGAGGTCCCCATAGAGAAGGTCAAAAACTGGGCTGGAGGGTTTACGGATTCTATGGCCGTTTTGACATACATGGCAACAGGCGGCATACCTATTGGGGGGATAACTGAGGGCGGCCAAATAGTCACGGTTCGACTCGAACATATGTGGGCTGAAGCTTGGCTTGATATGATTCCCTCCCATGGCGCAATTCACAAGCAGGGCGATACATGGATACCTCTGGACGCAAGCTTTAAGGAGCACGACTTCAAGCATGGAGTTGACCTTTCGGCCAGCGTACCGTTTGATTCAGTCGCTCTCGACAATGCACTTATCAATGCGGCAACGATAAATGTACAGGAAGGGTGGATCACTGGAATTGATGGGTCTCTGGCTATAGCGGCGGTTGAGGATTATAGAGCTCGAACTGAAACATATATGAGCCAGAATTATCAAAATGCATCCGTTGCAGATATAGTAGGCACAACGGTGATTGCCAAACAAGAGTTTCCTATGCTTATGGGGACACTGCCATACGATACGATCGTCGGGGGAACAGTGTATCACGAAATTCCGGACAGATTTAGACACAAACTCAGATTCACAGTAGAGAGTTATAATATGTATAATCAAGCTGAATCGCTTACCATTATATACAGTCTGCCTCAGATAGCGGGAAAGAAAATTACAGTCTCTTATGCGCCTGCGACTGCTGCAGACGAAGCTGTTATTACCTCTTATCTGCCCAAACCGCACACTGATGGCTCGCCAATACAATTCAGCGAACTTCCATCATCATTGCCTGCTTATCTTATCAATCTTAAACCTGAGCTTCGAATTGATGGTCAAGTTGGCGCCATAGGCAGTAGTGTGACAATGGGTTCTGTTGAGAAGTTCTCCATGACATTCGTTGATCCTGTCCGGGGAAGTGGCATCGTTCTGAACAATATTGAAGCCGGAGAATACTGGGGTATTGCCATTGGTGTCAGCAGAATAACCAGCGCGGTGATGAAAGATGCTCAAGCCAGGCTTGCTCGGACAAGTACAAAGCTGGCAGCAAGTGACTTTACCGGATTAGCCAATGAGGATATATTCGGAGACATGCTTTTTTATACCGCCCTGTTATATAACGCACGGCTGGATGGCCATGCAGATGTCCTGGCTCGCTCCGCGGGAGTTAGGGCTGCAAGGCTACCATCCGAAACAGTATTCAAAACTACCCTTAAGATTGAAACCGTCTTTGGCATTCCGGCGAGCGCCGGGGCAGGCGGTTTAATGATGGACGTAGACAGGAATATCAGGCTGGTAAGAGCACTTGATGGGGATAACAATAAGAAGCTTGAATTTATGAGATATTCCGGAATCAATTCTTCGGTTTTTGAGCATCGCGTCCCGGAACAACTATTCAAGCGCGCGAATAACCTTGCTGAAGGTATTTCAGCCGTAAAGGCTCTTCAGATAGCTAATGACACTGGAATACCCATATACACAATTACAAGAGAAAATATTAACGATGTCTTGCCCCAACTTCAACTTGAAGAAACAGACCTCCATGATATTCTAAGCGCTGTCAACGCCGACAAAGAGGTGACAGTTTCAAAGTCGAACATCCACGTCAGCGAGTGGGTTGGCTGCGGCTATATTATAATTGACCCAGTCACAGGCAATGGGGAGTACATGATAAGTGGTACTGAAAACGGGGCATATATAATGACAACAACATTTGGCGTAGAGAAAGCTATCCCTGCAGTTGTTGCTGGAATAATTGCACGGCTTGGCAAAGAATCTTTCGACGCACTTTGGTCGAGTTTCACGTCCTTTGTCGGTATTGGCACGACAGAACCAAAGGACTGGTGCGGGTCTAATGGCTCTGAGTGGGTGCCGGACTATCCATTTGGCATCGATGCTACTCATGCCTGCATGTTACACGATTATTGTTACTCGACAGGTTTTACTTATTTCGAATCCATGCCGGCAGATCGAGCTACCTGTGATCGGATCTTGGGCTCTACTATTTATTCCGACTGCATGAAACAGGGTGGTTATACGATGTTTGAGTGCGGGTTGGTATCCGATATTTATTGGCTGGCAGTTACAAGGAAGGGACGGAAGGCGTTTGAGGATGCAAGAGAAAAATGAAGGAGACTATATGAAAGGCATTAAGAAGCTTGTTGTATTGAGCAGTCCATTATTAACTTGTTATCTCATCTCACTATTAGCATTAGCTCTTTATGATCTCAGGAAAGGTATATTGCAAAAAGAAATTTATTCTGATTTTAGTGAGTCAATCAAATTTGGCCTATTTGACAGTCCGCCATTCATAATTATAGTCATTTACACATATTGTTTGATGAGGAAGGAGCGAGCTAATAAAGAAATAGCAATCAAAATGGTGTTTTTGTTATTGCCTATTACACTATTTAGTTTTTATTGGTATGCAGCATATTTGCCAGATCCATTGGCACTTGGTTTTCTGCCCTTTATTAATCTTATCATTCTCATTCCGTCGTGGCTCATTGGTATAGCTGTCAATAACGCTTTCAGGGGTGCGAAAGTCAAATGACGATATTCTTTTTTCGACGGGCTGAACGACGTGCAGCTTTACGGCGTAGTCGGGCCGCTTATATTATGCTCCGCATTCATATTATAGTTATAGTCGTAATATCTTTCCTCTGGACCTTCGGCGGGCTTTTTGATATTGCCTATGCCATCGAATCTCAACAGAATCCTGCATCGAAGAAACAACAGGTCACGCAACAGAGTGCGGCACCCAAACAAGAACGGCCGGAGGAGAAATTCGAAAAAGGCATCGAAGAGATCATCCGGCATTTCGACAACATCCAGAAGGTACAGACAGACAAGGAACGAGATGATGAAAAGAATAAGCTGAAGACAAAGACACAGGAGATCAATACCCTTGATGCTGACATAAGAAAGCAGTTTGCAGACACTGAAAAGAAGCTCAAAGAAGCAAAACTCCCCGCTGAGATACTTCAGAGGCATTACACCTTCGTAAAGAGCTATGAAGATAACCTCAATGAGCTAAACAGAAACATCGCAGCCTTAGATAAGGCAAAAACAAAGGCAGAGATTGATGCCGAGATCCTAAAGGCAAAGCCCTTCTTTGAAAAGATAACGCCCCCGAAGAGGCACCAGCCACTTGATCCAAACAATCTGCCGCATAAGACACCGGAACTCAAAGAATACCCAATAACTGAAAAGAAGGCTGAAAAGCCGCTATTGTTGAAAGAGGCCCAAAACAGCGAAAGGCAGCCCATACAAGTGGCTACCACAGGATCCCTATCCGGTCTTCTGGCTGGGGCAACCAGTGGACCGAACATAACCAGACAAACTCCGCCTGCAGCATCTGATCTTGCAGAGACCATGGAAGTGCAACTCACCCCTGAAATACGGGCAAAGGCGCAGGAACTCGAAAACAAGCCCGTAAAGATATACGAATGGGTAAGGAACACTATAGAATATGAACCTTACTACGGCTCCCTCAAAGGAGCTCAGCAGACCCTCGACGAGCTTGCCGGCAATGATCTTGACCAGGCAAGCCTCCTCCTTGCCCTTCTTCGCGCAGCCAACATCCCCGCCAGATATGTATATGGAACAATCGAACTGCCCATAGATCGGCTCATGAACTGGATAGGGGTAAAGGATTCCATGACAGCAGCCAGAATACTGGCAACAAACGGTATCCCAGGAACCCTTCTGACCGAGGGAGGACAGGTCAAATACGCCCAATTCGAACATGCATGGGTAGAGGCCTACGTGGATATGTTCCCTTCCATGGGAGCAATGCAGCGACAGGCAAGTTACTGGACGCCTTTAGATCCCAGCATGAAGGAGACCGAATCCTCTGATTCCCTGAACGTTTCAAAAACCGTTCCTTTTGACGAAACAATCTATCTCAACAGCGGCGATGACATGCCGCCAGTCCTTTCCTACATCTATAAACTGAAGGACTACTACAACACAAATTACGACTACAACTTCATGAAGATATTCCACGTCTCGGTCAAGAAGAAAGAAGAATTCGGCATACTCCTTGGAACACTGCCCTATGAAGTCATCTCAGAGCAGAGAAACTCCGAAATGCCCGATACAAAAAGACACAAGATTCGCCTGGGTTTGACCAATGACGGAATCGACACGGTTTCTGTGACTAAGGCATATCCTGAGATCACAGGCAAGAAAGTCACTCTTACCTATACTCCAGCGACGACTAACGACCAGGCAGTAATAGACAGATACGGAGGACTTCTTCACACTCCTGCATATCTGATCAGCGTCAGGCCAGAGATCAAATTGGATAACACCGTTGTACTCACTGGCCCCGCCATGGGCTTGGGCAGTTCCCTGACATTGAAGACCGAGCTCACAAGCCCTAATATGTCACCCCAAAGGAGAGACGCAGACATAACACAGGGGCTCAGCTATGCCATAGGCCTCCCCGCTCTTCATTATTCAGGGCTTCAGCTTGTAAGCCAGATAGACAGGATGAGAGCGCTTGAAGGGACCCTGTACGATTCCCTAAACGCGATGGATATAAGGGCAGGAGAACTCCTCCACAACATAGCCATAGAATACTTCGGTCAGCTGAACAACGCCACAAGGAGCATAGAAGGCGTCATGCACGTTCAAAATACCAAGATGCCTTCCATTGCTCTTATATCCGCAGATGCAACATATACAGAAGTATTTGGAATACCAATATCTCCGCCGATCATGAAAGGGCTGGGGATAGATGCCATACGGGTTGCAAGCTCACCTATGCCGATAGACGGAGACCTGAACCAAAGGCGGGAGTTCATCAAGCACCGGGGGCTCACATCGTCGTATCTGGAGCACAAGATACTTGAGAACCTGCTTGGT
>VEOY01000046.1 GCA_012026685.1 Nitrospirota bacterium | reverse complement strand
GTCTTGAGGTCTTTGAATTCTCCGAGAAAGGCCCGGTAGATATTTTCTGTCGCGAGTGTTGCGGCAAGGGGCAGGTATCCTCCGGTGATTCCCTTGGACAGACACATAATATCAGGCACCACATTTTCGTGCTGACAGGCGAACATCCTGCCGGTGCGGCCGAATCCCGTTGCCACTTCATCGGCGATGAGCAGCACGTTGAATGCAGTGCAGAGCTCGCGCACGCGCTTAAGATAGCCTGGAGGAGAGACGATCATACCTCCGGCCGCCTGCACCAGGGGTTCGATGATCACCGCAGCTATTTGCCGGTGATGCTCTCTGAGGACCTCTTCCATCCGCTCTGCGCAGGATAGCCCGCAGTCAGGGTATTGTTCCCCGAGTTCGCAGCGGTAGCAGTGGGGGGATGGAGACCGGAACGTTCTGAACAGAAGAGGTTCAAACACCTTGTGAAATATATCAATGCCCCCGACGCTGACAGCACCGAGCGTGTCTCCGTGATAGGCATTGTTCAAAGAAAGAAAGGAGGTCCTGTCCTGCTCGCCCAGATGCTGCCAATACTGGAAAGCCATCTTGAGTGCCACTTCAACGGCTGTCGATCCGTTGTCGGAATAAAAAACGCGGCTAAGAGCAGAGGACGGACGGCTGACGGCATGCTGCATGTCAACGGTACCGGCCTTCTCCTCCCCGGTCAGTCCCCTGCTTGTACAGGCGATCAGTTTTTCGGCCAGCTGAATGGCCGGCTCATTGCTCAGGCCGAGCATGGTGCTGTGGCTGATCCTGTCCACCTGGTTTCTTAATGCGTCGTCGAGCGCCTTTTTCCTGTGGCCGAAAATATTTACCCAGAGCGAGGAAACGCCGTCAAGGTACCATTTACCGTAGATGTCCCTGATAAAACAGTCGCGGCCTTCCACGATGATGACCGGTGTCTCCTGTTCCCATTCCAACATCTGGGTAAAGGGAAGCCAGAGATAACGCCTGTCGTCCTCTTCGAGCTGCCGGCTGTCTTCCTGCAGACCCATCGTTACCCTTTCTTCTGCCGCCTGTCATGGAAAATATAGAATGCCAGACCGGGAAGGCTTCCCATAACTACCGAAAAGAACCATGAAAGCGAGAGGGACGTGGCAGCCTCGGGCCTTATGCCGATGAGTCCGAGAAGTATGACAAAAGCTCCCTCCCTTACCCCAAGCCCGGAGATCGAAATGGGCAGTGACGAGATCGTAATGACGATCGGCAGGAAGACTGCCAGTTGGAGAAGCGGCACCTGCAGTCCCATGCGCCACGCCAGCACGATTACCATGAAAAAGTTCATGACCTGTATGATCACGGACGAGGCCAATGCGGATACTATCGTCGTTTTCTGCTTTCGGAGAAGGGAAAAGTAGTCATAGAATTCGGTCATTACCCTGAACCGTTTCCCGAGCTGCAGACCGAAGAAAAAAATGCTCGCCATAACAAAGGCCCCGAAGATCGCAGGCATTAACCATCTGTACGGCGACCCTGCAAACGTCCCGAAACTGAACGGAAAGGCAGCAATGCCTATGACCATAAGGCTGACGAACCCGATATATCTGTCCATAAAGACAGAGGCAAGGGTCGTGCTTATCTTCTTGGCATCCTTGTTGAGGTAATAGGCCCGTATCGCGTCTCCGCCGATCAGGCCGGGCAGGAAGGTACTGAAGAACGCCCCTATCATGTAGAGGGAGAAAAGCTTCATCACGGGGAATTTATCAGGCATGAGCATTCTCCACCGCACCGTGGAAACGAGCTGGGAAGCGATATAAATAGCCGAGACAGCCAGAAAAGAAGGCATCCCGATGTCCCGCAGGATATAGAACACATGTTCGATGTCGGTCTTCCTGAAGATGAGGAACAGGGACATGCCGCTGACCGCCAGTTTCAGGGCGAAGATGAAGACCTTATTGCTTGCCCGGGCCAATGACTTTTTTGATGACGTAGATAGGTTTTTTCTGTGTTTCGTGATACACGCGCACCATCATCTCGCCGAGAAGACCCATGCCGATGAACTGGATGCCGACAATGATCAGGAGCGCACCGAGCAGAAGAAGCGGTCTCCCGCCGATCTCCCGTCCCATGAAAAGCTTCCCCATTGCCAGGTAGAGCGAGATAAAGAACCCGAGTGCACCACTCAGCAGACCGATAGGGCCGAAGAACTGCAGGGGCTTCGTCGAAAAACTCTGCAGGAATTTGACGGTGATCAGATCGAGCACCACCTTGACCGTCCGCGATATGCCGTACTTCGACTTGCCGCGAAGGCGGGGGTGGTGCGTTGTCTCCACTTCAGCGATCCTCACGCCGTACCAGCTTGCAACAGCAGGGATGAACCGGTGCATCTCACCGTACAGTTTGAGATTCTTGATCACATCGCGTTTGTATGCCTTCAGCGAGCATCCGTAATCATGAAGAGCCACGCCCGTGACCTTGCTGATGAGCCAGTTCGCCATGATCGACGGCAGTCGCCGCGAGATAAAGGGGTCTTTGCGTTTTTTCCGCCAGCCGCTTACCAGATCATTGTCCTTCATCATCTCGACGAGCTTCGGAATGTCGTGCGGATCGTTCTGCAGATCGCCGTCCATCGTGACGATAATGTCCCCCCGCGAATAGTCGAAACCGGCGGCGAACGCGGCTGTCTGGCCGAAGTTCCTTCTCAGGCTCAGCACGACCACCCGGTTGTCCTGGGACTGGATATCCTGAAGCAACGCAAGCGTACCGTCGTTGCTGCCGTCATCAATAAAGAGGATCTCGTAATCCGATCCGATCGTGTCGAGCACCGCCTTGAGCCTGGCATGCAGTTCAAGGACGTTCTCCTCTTCATTATACAGTGGTATTACAACGGATACGGTCATTAAAAGCTTTCTATGGACTGAGATTTGAAACCGATGAAATCATAACATGTAAACAGGGTAAATTTCATGGTCTTCCTGTTGATGGTGGTAATGGTAACGACCTCGCGGTCACACCGGGCAAAGGCCCCTGCAACTTCTTCAGGAAGGTCTTTTTCCTTTGTCCTGACAAAAAGGGCATTTTGGCCGAGGAGATGCGAAAATCCCGGCCAGAGATCATACTGATTCATGCGCCTTCCGGTATTTGCACAGTAGGTCACAGGGTTGCCTTCCATATAGAACGCGAGCTCACTGGCAACCTGATAGCTGTCTGAGAAGATAAAGGCAGCGCCCTGTTCGGACAACTCCCCGTAAGCCATGCTTGCCTCCCTGCCCAGTTCCTTCCATCCGACGAGCCGAAGGGAAGGATCGAACCTCTCCGGAAGCCTGAATGTCGCGGGGAAGTGAATGATAAGGGTTGCGATTACTGCAAGGACGACCGAGGCTGTCGTGAGCAGACGCACAGGCCTGCGAAGATTGTTCCATCCACGGATATAGTATGCCGAAAAGGCGACGAGAGTTGCGAGATATCCGGTCATCGCCCAGTTGGCCTGTACCTTGCCCTGCAGGCTCTTGAGAAGGAAGAACGAAAGGATCGGCATCGAGAACC
>VEOY01000160.1 GCA_012026685.1 Nitrospirota bacterium | reverse complement strand
GGCGTTACCCGGGATGTAAGTATGAAGGGAGTATTTTTTGAGACAGATCAGCCCTTTTCCGTGGGTGATACGGTCGAGTTCACTATTGCCATGCACTATGCGGTACCGAACCCTTCGGTCTGCCTGCGTTGCCAGGGAGAGGTTGTGAGAGTGGAACCGGCTTCCACGGGGGTAGGGGTTGCCGCTGCCCTTGTGTCCCATTCATTCGAAAACGGGCAGATGAGCGCATAGCGCACGGGAAGCATGCTCGGTCTATATCGAAAGTTATAAAAAATATATCCTGTGATGAATTGAGGTCCGGACCAGGAGTCAATACAATTAATGAAAAACAAAGCAGATTTCAGGGGCTGAACATCACAGAAGCAGCATAGATCAGGGGGGCAGGGTTATTCCCTGTCTTGTTTTTCTTTTTTTGGGGGAAATCTGGGATATTCATCATCGAGTGAGAAAAATATTGAGTTATGAAAGTAAGTCCCGTTAAGGAGGGGGAAATTATGAAAGTGAAAAGTCTTTTCGTTTCAATTCTAGTTCTTCTGTTGTTTGCAGCACCGGCAATGGCAGACCCAGTTTGTACCGCAACCGCTAAAATAAACCCCGATAACCAAACAGTACCTGAGGCGGGGATGGTTAACGGTGTCATGACACCTACAACAGTTACACTAAATGGGCAGGCCTCAGATCCCAAACCAAATAAGGGCGGAACCTATTCATGGGTGCAATTGTCCGGACCAGCGGTTACACTTATCAACCCGACTGATACTAAACCTACTTTTTCTGCACCGAGCGTTGGTCCTGCCGGAGCAACTCTGACTTTTCAGTTAACAGTCACAGGCTGTACTCCCATGCAGACCAGCACTGCCACTACAACAGTCAATGTGACGAATGTCAACAGCGCGCCTGTCGCAAGTGCGACTGTATCACCATATCCATTTGCGCTTGAAGGAGAAATGGTAACCCTCGACGGCAGAAGTTCATTTGATCCAGATAATGATGCCCTTACATACTTATGGACACAACTTCCTGGCGGGACGCCGGTGGCACTTAGCGGTTCAGGTGCCGTAGTGACCTTTATCGCGCCCAATGATGCATATCCCTCTGGTGAGTCATTAACTTTCAGATTGACCGTATCGGATGGAGCCCTTTCAAGTTCAACCGATAAAATAGTGAATATTACTTGGGTCAATGATCCTCCTCACGCTGCCATTGTTTGTCCTTTATCTGTAAATGAGGGAGAATTAGTCAACCTGAATAGTACAGGTTCCAGTGACAGCGACAACGGCATCGCCTCATATGCCTGGAGTCAGACCTTGGGCGTGCCAAATGCTGACCTTTCAGCTATCGATTTGACTACGCCAGCCATTTCCTTTATGGCTCCTCAGTTGGGTCCCACATACGATACAATGTTTTTCAAGCTCATTGTTACCGATAATGGAACTCCCGGTCTTCAGGACTCTGCAGAATGCTCTATTAAAGTTTTGGACGTAACCCCACCTGAGTTTAGCGGAATCGACGATATAACTGCGGAAGCGTCTTCAGCTTCTGGGGCTACTGTAACATTCACGCCCACTGCAAACGATGCTGTTGACGGCGATGTTACAGTTACCTGCGGTCCTATATCAGGCAGCACCTTTGTACTTGACGCAACTACTACTGTAAATTGCAGCGCAGCGGATTTGAAGGGCAACACTGCAAATATAAGCTTTACAGTTACGGTGCAAGATACGACAAAACCATCGCTGACTTTGCCGGCTGATATTACAGCTGAAGCAACATCAGCTGCGGGTGCAGTTGTTACCTTTACGGCCGCCGCTACTGACGCTGTTGGCCCTATTACTATTGAATGCGTTCCTGTATCGGGAGCAACTTTTGCTCTTGGGACTTCTTCAGTCACCTGCACCGCAACGGATGGGCATAGCAATAGCACCAGTGGAAGCTTTTCCGTAACAGTACAGGACACCACACCACCGGTAATTGCAGCTCATGGGGATGAGATAGCTGAAGCCACGGGTCCTTCTGGAGCGGTTGTCACCTACACTAGCCCCACAACCGCTGACGCAGTCGACGGAATCGGCACTGCCACCTGTGCTCCGGCTTCTGGCAGCACCTTCGCCTTGGGCGATACTACCGTCACTTGTAATGCAACGGATAAGGCTGGAAATGCGGCAATACCGACTACCTTCAAGGTGACGGTGAAGGACACTACTCCGCCAGTTATTGCAGCGCACGGTGATGAGACAGCTGAAGCTACAGGTCCTTCTGGAGCAGTCGTAAACTACACCAGCCCTGCAACATCTGATGCAGTTGACGGAGCAGGAACAGCAACCTGTTTGCCGGCATCAGGCGGCACATTTGCATTGGGCAAGACCACGGTTACTTGTAACGCAACAGATGCAGCCAATAATAAGGCCATAGCAACTACATTTGCGGTGCACGTGGTTGATACCACACCTCCTGCACTTTCATTGCCGTCGCCGATAACTGCTGAGGCTACAGGACCTTCGGGTGCAGCTGTTTCCTTTACCGTCACCGCTGTTGACCTCGTAAGTGGCAACGTCACTGTTACCTGCACTCCAGCTTCAGGCTCAACATTTGCCCTTGGAACCACAACTGTCAAGTGCAACGCATCTGATGCAGCAGGCAACATAGCTAATGGCAGCTTTACTGTAACTGTAGTTGACACCACTCCACCGACAATAAGTAGTGTTCCTGCAAATATTACTGCCGAGGCAACAGGTCCTTCAGGCGCACCAGTCACATACACAAATCCTACTGCTACCGATCTTGTTGATGGTGTTGTAGCTGTTTCATGTGTGCCGGGTTCAGGCAGCACTTTTGCGCTTGGCACAACTATTGTCACCTGCTCCGCTTCAGACACTCGCGGCAATACTGCAGCCAAGAGCTTTACTGTTAAAGTGCAGGACACCACGCCGCCGACTATCACGTTTGTAGGGAGCATTGGCGCTGGTGACAGCTTCTACTTCGGTTCTGTCCCTGCCGCCCCGACTTGCACAGCAAGCGATCTGGTTTCTGGCTCAGTCTCCTGCAGTGTATCCGGCTATAGCACTTTGGTAGGCTCACACACACTGACCGCAACTGCTACTGACGGTGCCGGGAACACGGCAACGTCAGCCCGGACATACACCGTCATGTCTTGGACTCTCAATGGCTTCTACCAGCCGGTGGACATGAATGGAGTTTACAATATGGTCAAGAATGGCTCCACTGTCCCATTGAAGTTTGAAGTCTTTGCCGGGTCAACGGAACTGATGGACATAACAGTAGTCAAGAGCCTGACATATGCCCAAACTACTAGCGATGCCAATGCAATCACCGATGACATCGAAACTGTGGCTACGGGTGGAACTGTTCTACGCTATGATACCACTGCGGGGCAGTACATCTACAACTGGAAGACGCCCAGCACTGCCGGCAAGTGCTACCGGGTAACGATGACGACACAAGATGGCAGTTCGCGGATAGCGTTCTTCAAGCTGAAGTAAGCGGAAGAAGAGTAAAGATTTAACTGCTGGAGGCGAGGATAGTACCTCGCCTCTTTTTTTGTGTAAGTGTGTGGTCAGCTATCTTATAGGCAGATGCAGGTTCTTATGCCGATGTATGTGAGAATGACAAGATATTTTCCCTGATCTTCTGCATTCTCAGGGGGTCTGTCTCAATCTATGTGAAATACCATTTGACAGTGCGCAGATCCGGGTATAGATTATGGACAGGGGATTGCACGGGGAAGAGAGATGCTGGATTTTAACACCATAGTACCCGACACCGGCAAACTGCTCCTCGCTGCAGTTGTCGGCGGGGCGATCGGTTTCGAGAGAGAGGCGCATGGCCAGGCAGCGGGGTTCAGAACGTATATCATCGTCTGCCTCGGGTCTTGTCTTATGATGCTTCTTTCCCTCCACATCGAAGATCTGTATCGTCATTTGTCAGACCAGTCAACCGTCCGGATTGATCCGGGCAGGATCGCATCGTATGCAATTGCGAGTATGGGCTTCCTCGGGGCCGGCGCTATCATAAAGGGAAAAGGGTCGGTCCGGGGGCTAACTACTGCGGCAGGTCTTTGGGTAGTAACCGGCATAGGTCTTTCCATAGGCGCCGGACAGATAGCTGCCTCGCTGATCACAACCGGTATCATCCTCATCGTGTTGTATTTTGCCCATCCGTTAAGAGCCTTGTCTCATCGGAGGATTTATGTGATCCTTACCGTTCAGTTTCAGGAAAAAGCTGCGCCGCTGGAAAGCGTCAAGGACATTGTTCTCGGCTATCCGTCTTTTTCGATCCAACTCATAAACTTTGAGCAGGATGCTCCTGCCAATGCCATAACCTACAGGATACGGCTATTTTGTGCTGATGTTGGAGAGAAATATTGGCCTGAGATCGTAAGAAAACTTTCTGTTCTTGACAATGTGACTTTAGTCAAATGGGAAGAGAGCGATGTCCCTTAGCATAGGCAGGTTTATTTTCCGAATCCCTGATAAACATTTTCCCTGGTCGCCGCTTACCGTTCTCTTGTCTGCTGGAGATAATGCATGCTGAAGATCATGTTTCTCTGTTCCGGCAATTCATGCAGGTCGCAGATCGCTGAAGGATTTGCGCGGGAGTTCGGCATGGGGCATTTTGAAGTGCATAGTGCCGGGCTGCTGGCGACCAGGGTCCATCCGCGCGCTATAGCCGTGATGAAAGAGGTCGGGATCGATATCTCCGGTCAATATTCAAAAGAAATCGATGAAGATCTCCTGCAGCAGATGGATATGGTGATCACCCTCTGCGGAAATGCTGAGGCTTCCTGTCCAGCAACCCCTCCGGCCATAGAAAGATTGCACTGGCCGATCCATGACCCTGTCGGAATGATAGGGTCTGAGAAGGAGATCCTGAGCGCTTTCAGGACAACGCGGGATGAGATACGGAAGAGGATAGAGCGGTTTATATCGGGTATAAAGGATTTGCCCCGCGTCTGATCCTGCCTTCACTCCGGCGTATGGCACTGCCCCTGGCAGCTGCAGCTGAGATTCCCTTTTGCTTTTTCGAATGCCTCGCGTCCCTCACGAAACGACAGGAACGCGATCACCAGGGCGCCCGCGGAATCGAGCATGCCCACGCCCGTAAGCTCATAGCCAAGACTTGAGATCAGAAGAACGAAGGAAAGATAAAGGCAGGTCTTTGTGCAATGCGCATCGGCGATCAATGCCGGTGAATTGAACTGCCTCCCGATCTTCAGTTTGTAATGCATCAGGAGCCACATGGTCAGGATGGAGACGGTCGAAACAATAATGCCCCATAGCGTTGTCTCGGGCCTGCTGCCACGGTAGACATTCAAAGCAGAGGAGAGAAGCAGACCCGCTGTAAGAAGGTAGAACGCCGTCCCTGTTGTCTTCAGCGCGGTCTTCTCGAACGTGTCAGGAGCCTCGTTGCCGTTCTGCCGCATCCGCCGTACCATGTGCCATATGCCCAGCCCGGAGATCACTTCCACAAAGGAATCTACCCCGAAACCAAAGAGGGAAAGGCTTTCGTCTGAAAACCCGAAAAAGATCGATACCAGCCCTTCGACGATGTTATAGATGATCGTTATCAATGCGAGGGCGTTAGCCCATGCATAAAAGGTCTTTCGGGTATCAGCGGGACGCAGCGATATGGTCTGCATCATCTACGATACCATATGCTGCTCCAGCAGAGGGCTACAGCACGTAACTTGGCTGTTGTGGGCCAGGATATTTAGCTGTATAATCAGCATAAGATATACGAGGGGAGGGTACCATGGCAGAAGAGGATGTCCTGAAGTTCATTGCCGCCAACGGGGAAAAGATCGTGCTCAGGCTGGCAGGATGCGAAGACGCCGAGGAGATCATCAGTGTTATCAAGACAAATGCACCTGACCGGAGCTATGTGCTCATGGAGATGTACGGGACCAAGCCGGACTCGGTCAAGAAGTATATCTGCAGCATGAATTTTGACAAGAACCTTCTGTTGGTGGCTCTTGCGAACAAGACAGTTGTCGGTGCGCTTTCCGGTATCCAGATGGATGAAGGCAAGAGGCCTCATACAGCTCATATCCTCAATATCGGCCTCCATATTGTCACCGCATACCGGGGGCTTGGCATTGGCTCACAGATGCTCAGGTTTGCTATCGACTGGGCGAAGAGGCACGGTTTCAAGAAGCTCGAGGCGAACATTTTCACGACGAATAAAAAATCCCTCCATGTCTTTGAGCGGGCAGAATTCATTGAAGAGGGCACGAGGCAGAAACGGATCCGTATCGGGAAACAGTATATAGACGAGGTGCTGGTCGGGAAGGTCCTGTGATTTTATTGTAACAAGCTATTGATTCCCGCATATTAATGATACATAGGCAATTCCCTTATTCTGCTACTCTTGCTTGTCGGGAGTCCTTAAAGAAAAGATTTCCGGCAGGCCGGAATGACAGGAATAAAACATTTCTGTTATTGCCTTTTATCTTTCTCTCATTGATCTGCTTGTTTATTCTGCGGCAAAAATGTGACATTTTTGTAGCTTGACATGCCGCTCATCTATCGATATAACTCTTCATATAGGGAAAAGGGGGTGATGAACGTCTTATGTCCTGTTTGGGGAAACAGGACCTCTCGCCGTATTCAAAAATATCGGGGAAAAAGGAGGAGTTATGCGCATTATTCTGCTGTTGTTGATAACGGCCTTTGTCATTATGCCCTTATCCACTGTCGGGGCTGAAAAGGCAAAGACCATCGATGAGCTTGCCAAGATGTACGACTCAAGCCAGTGTAAATCCTGCCATGCCGAGATCTATGCCCAGTGGGAGAAGTCCCATCACGCACGGCCTCTGATGGGAGTAAAAGGCGGCCTGATGCTGACCCCCTTGGCACTGAAGAAGGGTGAAAAAGGCGCCACGGCTTTTTCGGAAGACGATCCCAAAAAGATGAAGATCTCGAATTTCCCGTGTTTCAAATGTCACCTTCCTCAAGCTGTGACCTCTGCTGAGGACTCGGTGGCAGCAGAGCTGGCTGAAGCTCTTCTTGCAAAGGATTCTGCAAAAGTCGGAAAGCTCCAGATCACCTGCATGGTCTGTCATAATGAGAAGGCCCTCATTCACAAGAGGGAGCTCGGTGCGCCTGAAAAGGGTGTAATTTATGGCAACAAGGATGTAGCTTCGCACGCAGGCGGAAAGATCAAAAAGAGTGCGATCATGAAGGATTCCGTCTTCTGTGGCCAGTGCCACGGTCTTGGCCCAAACCTTGAGTTTGACCAGGCATTCCAGTGCGCAAATCTGTACGGCAGCTATCTCCATAACTATGTTTCCGGCGGCGGAACGAAGTCCTGCCAGGATTGCCACATGCAGAAGGGCGACCACCTGATCGCCCCGAACTTCAATGACGACAAGCAGACCTCGGAACTGCTTGCCAAGGCCCTTACGCTTGATGTCGAGACCCTCGGGTACGAATGGCTGAGAAAAGCAGCCACCTATGTCCCCAAGGTTGTAGTCAACACGAAGATCGTCTCTTCGGCAGGTCACAGAATACCTGACGGTTGACCGTCTCATAACAGAGTGGTCATGGTAGTGACCGCAAGCTATAAGGACAAGGATGGGAAGGTTGTTGAAAACAAGCAGGAAAGACATTATCATCCACAGGCCACGAACTGCCGGGACACCAAGATGAAGTACGGTGCGCAGTGGAAGGTGGCGAACATCAGGGATACAGCCATACAGCCTCACCAGCCCAAAAAGGAGACGATAGAGTTCGAACTCCCTGACGGAGTGAGGTCTGCAGATGTTACGGTTGATCTGTTTTATGAAGCTGTCAACCCTGACAACAAGTACCCGATCCATTCAATAAAGAAGACCGTATCTCTCGACAAGTAAAAAGAAGAGAAGTGCCGCTGAAACGGCTGCGCCAGTTTATTCGGGCGCAGCCGTTTTATTTCTCAAAACGTTTGCCACAAATGCGAACTCCCCGATGCTGAGAGTTTCCGGCCGGCGCCGGGGATCGACCCCGACTTCACTCAATATGTCCTTAATGTCCTTTCCAAAGGAACTGAGCGAGTTTGACAGGGTCTTTCTTCGTTGCGAGAAAGCCGTGCGCACGACGCTGAAAAAGAGCTTCTCATCCAATACAGATACCGGAGGGGTCTGGCGGATGGTCATATGGATCACGGCTGAATCCACCTTAGGCGAAGGTTTAAAGGCTTCTTTGGGTATGATGAACTTAAGCTCCGGATTTGTATGGTACTGCGTGCTGATCGAAAGCACTCCGTAATCCTTGCCGCCGGGCACAGCGACGATTCTTTCGGCCACTTCTTTCTGTATGGTTAGGGTCATGCTGAGAAGGTTCTTCTTGTATTCGAGGAGCCTGAAGATGATAGGCGTGGTTATATAGTAGGGGATGTTGGCTACGACCTTAAATGTGTCGAGAGTACCGAACGGGAACTGAAGAATATCGCCCTGAACGATCTTGACGTTCCTGTATGCGATGAAATCACCCTTCAGCCTCTCATAAAGACCGTGGTCCAGTTCGATGGCTATAAGGTGTTTTGCACGTTCAGCAAGCAGTCGTGTCATCCGGCCGGGGCCGGGCCCTATTTCGACGACGGTATCCTCTGATGAAAGATCGGCCGCAGAGATTATCCTGCTGAGTATCGACGGATCATAGAGAAAGTTCTGTCCAAGATGTTTTTTCGGCATTCAGATCTGAAGGCGAGCAGCAAGTCTTATTGCTTCGACCATGCTGGAGGGCCGGGCCATGCCCTTCCAGGCAATGTCATACGCCGTGCCATGGTCAGGGGAGGTCCTGATGATGGGAAGGCCGACGGTCACATTCACGCCGGTGTCAAAGCAGATCATCTTCAGGGGGATCAACCCCTGGTCATGATACATGCAGACGACGATGTCTACCTCACCCTTGTATGCTTTATGGAATATGGTATCAGGGGGATAAGGTCCGCTGACCGGAAGGCCCATTTTTTTTGCTTCATCAACAGCCGGCGAGATGAAGTCGATTTCTTCGTTGCCGAATATGCCTGCCTCGCCGGCATGGGGGTTCAGGCCGGCCACTGCGATGACAGGATCCTTCATGCCCAGCATGTCACAGGCCTTCTTGGCAAGGAGAATCGTTCTCAGGACGGCAGCCCTGGTTATCTGCAAGGGCACATTTCTAATCGCCGTATGAATGGTCACCAGGATCACCCGAAGCGGGCCGCCGACGAGCATCATCGCATAGTCAGTCGTGCCCGTGAGTTCGGCAAGCATTTCCGTATGCCCCGGCCATTTCAGTCCTGCTGCCTTGAGTGCTTCTTTTGAAATAGGAGCTGTGACAATTGCGTCAACCTGCCTGCTGCGGGCAAGTTCAACCGCTTTTTCTATGCAGGCTGCAGATGCCTTCCCCCCTTCGGCAGAAGCCTTCCGCTGCCGGAAATCGCTGACCGAGCCGATATTCATGATGTTTATAGTGCCCGGTGAAGGGTCAACCATTGATGTGGAAGTAATAACATTTGGTTTGAAGAGCTGCCCGGCAAGCCTGAACGCCTCTTCAAGGATGTCATGAGCGCCGATGATGAGCGGCCTGCAGACCTTCTGAATTTCCGGATTGAAGACTGCATGGGCAATGATCTCGGGTCCGACACCCGAAGGGTCTCCCATGGTTATGGCTATGATCTTCATTCGCCTATGATCTTGACAAGGACCCGTTTCTTTCTCCTGCCGTCGAATTCGCCGTAGAAGATCTGTTCCCAGGGGCCGAAGTCGAGCTTCCCCCCGGTAATGGCAATGACTGCTTCTCTGCCCATGATCTGCCGTTTAAGGTGTCCGTCAGCATTATTCTCTCCTGAGTTGTGACGGTATTGTGATACAGGCTCATGGGGGGCAAGTTTTTCGAGCCAGACGTCGAAGTCGCTATGCAGCCCTGCTTCATCATCATTGATGAATACTGATGCGGTTATATGCATGGCATTCACCAGCAGAAGACCTTCCTGGACAGCGCTTTCATTAAGGCATTCTTCCACATTCGGTGTGATATTGATGAACGCCCTGCGCGAAGGGATATTGAACCAGAGTTCCTTTCTATAGCTTTTCATGAATTACATCATAGCAACTCCATGGGATTACTACAAGGTTGCTGCATTTTGCTGTTTCTGCCGAACTCTACTAAAATATATTCATGGCACTGAGACTTTTTTTGAAGGTCGGTGACACTGTCGAGCATCTCCGGTATCCGCACTGGGGCAGGGGAGAGGTGGTCGAAGAGCAGCATTCGGTTCTTGCCGGCGGGTTCTGTCTGGTGAGGGTTCGCTTTGATGATGATGTTGAAAGGACTTTCATCAATGATCTGGATAACGAATGCTGTTGCTACTTCTCCGGCATCCGGACCGTCGATATCTTTAAGAAGAAAATGAAGTTATTTCCATAACATCTTATTCTTAAAGAAAATTATTGACATTCTTGCTCCGAATGAGTAAAATGTGCCATGCGTTCCCCCTTTAGCCGCTTGAGAGAGGAGAGGAGGCCGTCAGTCCTGGTGGTGGACGATGTCCAGCCAAACCTGGAATTGATGGAAGCTGTTTTTCAGAAAGCGGGTCTGCAGGTCCTTACTGCTCTCGGTGCTGAGGCAGCCCTTGATATCTATGCAAGCCATCAGATAGATCTCGCAGTACTCGACGTCATGATGCCCGGCATTAACGGTTTCGAACTCTGCAGAAGGCTGAAGAACTTTTCCGAAAAGGAATTCCTTCCGGTCGTCCTCGTAACCGCACTGAATGACAAGAAGAACAGGCTCACCGGGCTTGAGGCTGGTGCCGACGACTTTATCAGCAAACCGTTCGATACACAGGAACTCCTCACCAAAATTCGCTCACTGCTGAAACTGAAGGAATTGCACGAGCAGCTTGACCATTCCGAAAGCATTATCTTCAGCCTCGTTATCACCATGGAAGCTCGCGACCACTATACCAAGGGGCATTCTACAAGGGTCGGCGACCTTGCGAACGAATTTGGTGCATTTCTCGGGTTTCCGGGAAAGGATCTGTCTGTCCTGAAAAAGGCCGGGATCCTTCACGATATCGGCAAGATGGGCCTGAGCGAGGCGATACTCAAGAAACCGGCAGCTCTCACACTTGATGAATCCGAGGAAATCAAAAGGCATCCCACCCTTGGCGAGGAAATATGCCGGCCGCTCAAGTCCATGAAGGATATACTGCCGGGTATCAGGCACCATCACGAGCGATGGGACGGAAGCGGATTCCCCGATCAGCTTGCAGCTGATTCTATCCCCCTTATGGCAAGGATCCTTGCCATAATAGACACTTTTGACGCCATGGTCTCTATCCGGCCGTACCGCGGCAAGCGGTCGGTTGAAGAAGCCCTGTCCGTGATAGAAAAAGAGCGGTTTTCCGGGCAGTGGGATCCCGAACTGACCGGCATTTTCATCCGCATGATGCAGCTGATGGCAAAGGGGAATTACAGCTATGCTTAAGGTAGCCATCGCCGGCGGCGGCATAGGGGGAAGTGCTCTCATATCCCTTCTCCGGAGCGATGCGAGCACCGAACTCGTCGGGGTCTATGAGCAGAAGCATGAGGCGCCTGGTGTCGTACTTGCCGGCAAATGGAACATTCCGGTCTTCAGTCGACTCGAGGATATGGTCACGGCAGCCCCTGAGGTCGTTATCAATGTCACGGGGGATGTGGCGATCAGCAATCAGATCAGACATGCATTCCAGCATAAGATCGAGGTGATCGAAGGTGTCGGTGCACGCTTCCTGTGGGAGATCATTGAACGGCAGAAGCGGGCCAAGATAGAGAATATCAAGACCACGGCAGACCAGAAGATCCTGTATCAGCTTGCCACAAAAATGTCATCGGCAGAATCGCTCAAGACATTTCTTGACACGCTGCTGGCAAAGTCCCTTGAGATCGCAGATGCGCCGGCAGGCTGCATCGCCATATACAGCGGCAGACAGATGAAGATGCTCGCGTCAAAAGGGCTGAGCAGGAAGTTCCTCGAGGACAAGACGTGGAGTTCGTTGCCGGAAGAGATCACCGAAAGGATGTTCAGCCGAAAGGAATACGGCGAACTCACAGATGTCTCAAAGGCATATAATCTGAACAATACGGCGATCATGAGCGAGAAGATCAAGTCAGTGCTTGCATACCCGGTGCTGTTGCGGGGAGAGGTTGCGGGGGCTCTCTATCTCTATGACCTCAGGCCGAGACAGTTTTCCGAGCGGCAGAAGATATCCCTTTCCCTTGCCACCAGTATTGTCGGCCTCACCATAGACCGTTTTTCCCTTCTGAAAGGGATAGATGAATACAAACAGAAATTTTCAGGGCTTGCAGGCGCCTGTCATGATCTTATGCTCATTACTGACTCAAATGGACTTGTCATTACCTGCAATGATGCCGCCTCTGCAGCGCTCGGGTATTCGCGTGACGACATTGCGGGCAAGACGCTTGTTTCGCTGATCAGAAGCAGCGATGAAGGAGAAGCATTCCTGAAGGCCCTGGGCAAAAGGTCGAACCTGAAGGGATATTCCACGGTCGTCCTTGATTCACAGGGAAGGGAGATCGATGTCGATCTGAATGCCGTCGTTCTTAAGGACAACATGCAGAATAGATACGGCTCGATCTTCGTCATGCGCAGCCTTGGAGAGGAAAATGAGCTCAGGACCGCGCTCGACAAGAAGACGTCGGAACTCGAAGAGTTCACCCGGACGCTTGAAAATAAGGTCCTCGAAAGGACCGAGGAACTGGAACGGACCAACCGGGAACTTGAGCGGTTGAACCAGGTAAAAGGGAGATTCATCTCGAATACGAGCCACGAGCTGAGGACGCCGCTTAATTCGATCCTCGGATTTTCAGACGTCCTGCTCGAAAAGAATTTCGGGCCGCTGAATGACAGCCAGGAGCGGTATGTAAAGAACATACTCGCGGCAGGGAAGCACCTCCTTGAGCTGATAAACAATGTTCTTGATATCGCGAAGATCGAGGCGGGCAAGTTCGAGATCGTCTATGAAACGTTCCGCGTGCATGACTTCCTTGATGAGGTAACAGCGGTTATTATGCCGCTGGCAGAAAAGAAGACGATCGAGATCTCTGTCCAGGTAGGGACGGATGTCGATCTCATAACAGCAGATTTGGTCAAGATCAAGCAGATCCTCTACAACCTGCTTTCGAACGCCATTAAATTCACCCCTGAAGGCGGAAAGGTGGGCATTACGGTTGCTTATGATCGTGCCGGTGATCCGACAGCACTTTCCCTGTCCGATGACAACCTGCTGAAGTTCTCTGTATGGGATACCGGCGTTGGCATCGGACCAGGGGATAAGGAGCGTATCTTCGACGAGTTCGAGCAGGTCGACACAACCCTCTCGCGGGAATTCGGGGGAGCGGGTCTCGGGCTTGCGCTGTCGAAGAAGCTTGTCGAGCTGCACGGGGGAACAATTTCGGTCGAAAGCAGCCTTGGCAGGGGAAGCACCTTCACTTTCACGATACCGGTGGCATCACCCGTCGAGGCGGTCTGTCCTGAGGAGCCTGAAGCTGTCGGGCTGAACTTTCCCTGGATGAAGGAGGAAGCGCCGCTGATCCTCGTGGTGGAAGACGACAGCGCCACGGCAGAGCTTCTCACGCTCCATCTGACCCAGGCAGGGTATAAAGTAGCTCATGCCTACAATGGTGAAGAGGCCATAATGAAAGCCAGGACGATGAGGCCATTTGCCATTACCCTTGATGTCATGCTTCCGAAAAAAGATGGATGGGAAGTGCTCCAGACGCTCAAGAGTGATCCCCAGACCGGCGACATCCCGATCATTATCCATTCGATCATTGACAATAAGGAGCTTGCATTTGCTCTCGGAGCTACGGATTATCTCATGAAGCCGCTCGACAAGGGTGCGCTCCTGACAAAACTTGATGAACTGAACATTTCAAAGGGAAAAGTTGTGCTTCCTTCCTCGATCCTGATCATCGAAGCGGAGGAGGTCATTACCAACGCGTTCAAGGAGATCTTCGAACCCCAGGGATACCTGATCTATACGGCCACGGAGGGGAAGAGAGGCATCGACCTTGCGGCAAGCCTCAGGCCGAGCCTCATCCTTATGGATTTCAGCCTCCCTGACATGGTCAGCTTTGATGTGATACAGGAGCTGAAAGAGAACCCTTATACCAAGAATATCCCGATCTTTATCCTTACGGAAAGGGACATCTCTGTCGAGGACAGGATGTCGCTCATGGGAAAGATCGAGCGCATTGTCAGGAAGCATGCCTTCGATACCAAGGAGATGATCGACCATATCAAAGAACTGGAGGTGCTCTATCCAAAACGGGCCGGACTTATCGATGAACTGACCGGTGTCTTCAGCCACCGATATTTCCAGATTCGGCTCGCGCAGGAAGTGGAGAGGGCGACACGGTACAAGCTTCCGCTGAATCTTGTCCTGCTGGATATAGACTACTTCGGCAACTACGTTACAAAGAACGGCGAATATCATGGCAACGTCGTTCTGAAAAAAGTCTCCGAACTGCTGCGGAAAAATATCCGCGGTTCAGACGTTGTCGTTCGCTATGGGGGTGATGCCTTTGCCGTGATCCTTCCGAACACGGTCATATCGGCCGGCCTGTCGCTCAGCAACAGGTTCAACGCCATCATCAGAAACTTTCCGTTCCCTCAGGAGGAATCACAGCCCAAGGGCAAGGTTACCGCAAGCGTCGGCATTGTCTTTCTTGACGGGCAGACGACCGAAGATCTTATGTTGTGCGCGGAGCGCGCCCTGGCGAATGCGATCAAAAAGGGCGGCGACAGGGTAGAGGTCTATTCAAGTGAGCACTATGAAGCAGAGCAGGTCAGACCTTAGTGAATATTACGATATCCTCCGGAGTTCGATAGGCACGCTCTATCTCATCTTCTGCTCGTCTTCCCTGACAGGCATATCCTTCGAAAAACCAAGCGGCATTATCTCCAGACAGACAAAGCACAGCATAGCCGCGAAGAAGGAGCTCGGCGAATATTTTTTGGATGGCAGAATGGAGTTCTCAATAAAGACCAGTTTTGCCGAAGGGACCGAATTCGAAAAAGAGGTCTGGGCGGTCCTTGCCGATATACCGTATGGAGAAACGCGGACCTATAAATGGATAGCGGACAAGATGGGAAAACCTCACGCCTCACGCGCCGTCGGCAATGCGCTCGCGAAGAACCCTATCCCGCTCATATACCCCTGCCACAGGATCATCGAGTCCGACGGCTCTATCGGCGGATATACCCCGGGCATTGACATCAAGCGGCGGCTTCTCGAGATCGAGTACTATACCAAGTTGTCCAAAGCCTGAAGTTTGTGCATGTGCGGGCCGGTCTTCGCTTCCCCTTTGATCGCAAAAAATGCGATTGCGTGCCATCTGTACGATCATTTCTGTTCAAGTATGGGATAATAGGGAGAAACGGGAGTACTACCTCATGAGAATTAGAATGACTCGCAGGGATTTTCTCAATGGAGCACTGCTCGGAGCAGGCGCTCTTCTCCTTGATCTGCCGGCACCGCTGCGTCTGTTCGCTCAGGACCGTAAGGCAGAAGAGTTCGGCGGTGTCGGCGATTATACTGCCTCTGCGGGAGATACTGCCGAAGTCATCAGAATCTACGAGTCAATCAACAGCGGCGCTGATTTCGCGCGCACGCATGACATCATTGATACGGGTGAGATGTACGACACCGTAGTAATCGGCGGAGGCTTGAGCGGGTTAGGTGCTGCGCATGAATTCTCCAAGGTCGCGCCGAAGAAGGCACGCTGCATCGTGCTTGAGAACCACCTCATATTCGGAGGAGCTGCAAAACGGAACGAATTTACTGTGCAGGGTGAGCGGCTTATAGGGCCGCAGGGATCAAATGCATTCGGTGTCATAGACCGGCCGGACATCCCGGGGTATGAGATCTACAACGAGCTGGGGATACCCAGGGAATTCGAGTACGCGCACATGGACAGGGATTTGGATAAGCTGGACTTTGATCCTACGAATTTCGGCTACAGGCTGTGGTTCAGATCCAAAAGCATAGGGTACCATTTCAGCAGCCGAGACAAAGAGGCGCGTGGACAATGGGTGTCCGGCTTCTGGGAAAAGGACCTTGAACAGACACCCTATTCGGATAAAGTGCGCAGGGATTTTCTGAAATGGTGGGATAGCACAGAGCGGCAGTATGAAGGAGGAGACTACGAGCGCTGGCTTGATTCCATGACCTATCAGGAGTACATAGAGCAGGTTCTCAGGCTCGACCCCGCGATCACCCGGTTTGCACATCCTGTATTGGCCAGCGTGCTCGGACTTGGCTGCGACGCTATCAGTGCCTATGCTGCCAATCAGGTTCATATGCCGGGGTTTCCCGGATTCCAGGGAAACCGGTCGCTCAGGTACAGCGACTGGCATTCCTTTCCCGGCGGTAACGATGGGTTCAGCCGCTCGTTCATCAAGGCGCTGATACCTGAGGCCATCGACGGCGGGCGGAGCTTCGCTGAGATTCAGAACGGGCGAGTGCGTTTTTCAGCTCTGGACGCCGCTGGTAACCGGGTGCGTTTCAGGCTGGGTGCATCAGTGGTGAGAGTGGAGCATGATGACGCGGTTCCGGGGAATAGTATTTCTGTCATGTATCTGAAAGACGGTCGGCTGTATCGCCTGAAGGGACGCAGTGCTGTGATGGCCTCGGGAAGCCGGCTTTCGCGCAAGGTGGTTGCTGGTCTGCCCACGGGGCACGCTGAAGCGTACGCTCATTTTCATGTGGCCCCTATTCTGGTAGCGAATGTGGCGCTAAGCAACTGGCGATTCCTCTACCGCAGGGGTCTTACTGCGTGCCTCTGGTCTGATGGTTTTGGATTTGGCTGCAATATCCGTAAGCCGATGTATATCGGGTCATATCGCCCGCCTCTGCATCCTGATAAGCCGACGCTTCTTACATTCTATGTGCCTTTCCATGAACCGGGACTCCCCATCGAGGAACAGGGCGAAAAGGGGAGGAAAAAGCTCCTTGAGACGAGTTACCGGGAATTTGAGGTGAAGATCGTTGATCAGATGCGGCGACTTTTTTCGGATGCAGGCTTTTCGGCCGAGAAAGACATTGCCGGCATTATTCTGAACCGCTGGACATACGCCTATGTCAATCCCCAGCCGGGCTTTTATTTCGGCAAAAACGGCAGGAAGGCGCCCCGGGACATCATACGCAGTCCATTCGGACGGATCACATTCGCACATGCAGAACTTAACGGCCACCAGCATTGGCTTGCTGCCGTGGCTGAAGGGCAAAGAGGTGCCCGGCAGGCGATAGATGCCCTGTAGGGGGAAAACGGTTCCTTGCGCTACAGAAAATCTGATAAACTATACGATCGTTTCCCGAAGACTCGTTGCAGGAATACTGAAATCGAAAGAAGAGAGATATGACAAAGATTTGCTTGTTAATTATAATGGCTTTTGTTTTTTCCTCGACATCATTAGTCCGGTCGGAGACTTCCGAGAAACTGCTTTTTGAGAAAAATTCTCTGTATCAATATATTTCTGTTGTTGAGGATACGGTCAAGAAAGAACGCTACGTTCGGAACCAGAAAAGGGACTATGCCCAGGGAGGCATCTTGGTTAATGCCCCGGATAAGCTCCTCTTTGAGTTCACGCAGCTCGTATTCATTTCGCTCGCTTTTCTGGACAGGGAGCCGAAAGATGTCCTCTTTGTCGGTCTTGGAGCAGGAGCAATGCCCAAATACTTCAATAAGTACTATCCGGACGGGATGGCAGAAATTGCCGAGATAGACCCCGACATGGTTTCCGTTGCTCGGAAGTATTTTTTCTTTAAGGAGAACGAAAGGGTGAAGGTCCATGCGGAAGACGGGAGGATCTTCATCAAGAGGTCAAAAAAGAAATATGACATGATCTTCCTCGATGCCTACCAGAATGATTACATTCCATTTCATCTGACCACCACCGAGTTCCTCCGCGAGGTCAAAAGCAAACTGAAAGAGGACGGCGTTGTTGTTTCAAATATAACTTCGCCCTTTCGGAACAAACTCTTTGACTCCATGGTGATGACCTATAGAGAAGTATTCCCTCATGTGTATCTCTTCAAGGGGAAAAAGTCTGCCAATTTTGTCTTTGTCGCGACAGCTGGGTCCAGGAAAAAAGACCGGGACACCATAGTGGCACGGGCAGAAAAGGTCCAGGAACTCAAAAAGTTCGATATCGACCTCCCTGACATAGCATCGCGATATGCCTACTCGTCGGAGTATGCATATGAAGCGGCAAAGGTGCTTACGGACGATTTTGCCCCGGTAAATCTGTACCGGTTCCAGAAGTCAGGAGCACCGTAAGGTGGGGATATGATCTATCTGGCGGTCTTTTTTTGCGGAGCGATCGTGATGTCGTTCGAGATACTCGGAAGCAGGGTGCTTGCCCCAAACTTCGGCAGTTCCGTCTTCGTCTGGGGGAGCCTGATCAGTGTTTTTCTCGCTGGGCTGTCGGCAGGTTATTATCTTGGTGGCAGAATCGCAGACATCAATCCCTCTGCGCGGAAACTCAGTCTGATGTTGCTGGTCCCCGGCATTCTTCTGCTAACGTTTCCTGCATACAGCGGGCCGCTATCTGACTGGATATTCATGAAAGACCTTGGGGTCAGGCTGAGCCCTCTCATCGCCGCAACAATCCTTTTTTTGCTGCCATCGATATTCCTCGGTATCGTCAGCCCCTATACGGCTAAGCTCATGATCTGCAGCGTACATACGTCAGGCAAAACGATCGGTACACTGTATGCGCTTTCTACCTTTGGGAGCATCATCGGTACACTGATCACGTCTTTTTACCTGATTACGATTGCGGGTGTTCACATGCTTATTATGGGGCAGGGAGTTCTGCTTGTGGCAATCGCGTTGCCTCTTTATTTCATGAATTTGCAGTGCGCGACGCCTGTGAGCAGCTCGAGTAAATGAGGGGAAGGTTGGTGGCGGTGCAGGGATTTGAACCCCGGACACTGCGAATATGAGTCGCATGCTCTGCCAACTGAGCTACACCGCCATGAACTACAGTAACAAGTAAATAGTGAACAGTGAATAGGTTAAAGATAAAAAAGCTTACAACAGCCAATAATTCAGAAACAAAATTATACCAGAATCAACCTTCTTAATAAAAGAGGCTGAAGCGCCGCGTCCTGATGTTGATCAGGACCCCCGCCGAGATAAAGTTCGACAACAGCGCAGTTCCCCCATAGCTCATGAACGGCAGCGGAATTCCGACAACCGGCATGATGCCCAGCGTCATGCCGACATTTACGAAGAAATAGATGCTGAACATGAACGTAATGCCGAGGGCGAGGAGCCGACCGAACTCATCCTTTGCCTTACGGGCAGTATCAAGTCCGCGCAGGACCAAAACGAAGTAGAGAAAGAGCAGAAATATGGAGCCTACGAACCCGCGTTCTTCCGCATAAACGGCAAAGATGAAGTCCGTGTGCTTTTCCGGCAGAAATCTGAACGGTCCTTGCGTTCCCTTTAAGAAGCCCTTCCCCGTGAGTTCTCCCGAGCCGATGGCGATCTTGGACTGGTTGATGTGGTAACCGATGCCCATAGGATCGGCTTGGGGGTCGATGAATGCGATAAGGCGATTCTTCTGATAATCCTTGAGTCCGGTCCAGAGAATGTTCCCGATGAACGGCAGAGAGACCATGCCGATGATTATAAGACTGACGAACAGTTTTTTCTGAAGGCCCCGCGCAAGTGAAACGGAAATGAATATCAGGAGCACAACGACAGCAGTGCCGAGGTCGGGCTGCTTGAACAGGAGCAGAAAAGGGATACAGACAATCATGAAGAAGACCCGGAGCAGAGCAAAGGTGTCGAGGGTCTCCCGTTGCAGACTAAAGTAATTTGCAAGCATGATGATAAAGATAAGCTTGAAAAATTCCGAGGGCTGGAAAGAGAAAAAGCCGATGCTGATCCATCGCTGGGCACCCATACCGGTCCTGCCGGAGATAAGTACGATGACCAGGAGCACAATGCCGGCAATATAAAGGACCAGCGCTATCCTGCCGAGCCAGATGTAATCAAAGCTGATTATGGCGATCAGCGCGCAGATGCTGATAAGCAGCCAGACGATCTGTTTTATATAGAACGAAGCCTGAGGTGCGTCTCCGGGCTGGCGAGTGGCGCTGAATATGGTCATGATGCCGATAAGGGATATGACGATAATGATACTGAAGGTGATCCAGTCAAAATTGCGGATAAGCCTTCGGTCAATGTTGAACATTCACCAGTTCCTTTTTCTTGTCTGCAGACAGAAGATATGCCTCAACGGCCTTTTTGGCGATAGGGGCGGCCGCGCTTCCTCCGTGACCTCCGTGCTCAACGAAGACGGAAAGAGCTATTTCCGGTTTTTCGACCGGGGCAAAGGCGACGAACCATGCATGGTCCCGAAATCGCTCAGCAAGATACTTTGAGTCTTTCCTTATGCCGACGACCTGGGCAGTCCCCGTCTTGCCGCCGACAGCGGCCATCGCGGAATGGGCAGCGTGCCCTGTTCCTCCCGGCTCATTTACTACACCCTTCAGCGCATCTTTTACGATTTCAAAGGTGTCCGGGCTGATATCTAATGTTCTGACAAGCGCAGGTGGTGCATCACGGAGAAGGGTCGGCTGGTAAATATGTCCGTTGTTTGCGACAGCACTCATCATGACAGCAAGTTGGATCGGTGTTGTCAGTACATAACCCTGGCCGATGGAATTGATGAATGTTTCACCAAGAAACCAAGGGGTCTTTTTTGTCTCAAGCTTCCAGTGAGAATCTGGAATGAGCCCTTTTTTTTCATTGCCGAGGGGTATCCCGGTCTCGGTTCCCAATCCGAAGAGTCTGGCAACTTCTGCAACCTTGTCAAAACCTGCCCGCCTGCCTGTCTCATAGAAAAAAACATCGCAGGACTCGACAAGGGCACGGTGAATCGACAGGACGTTATGCCCCTTCTTTTGCCAGCATCCAAAGCGCCATTTCCCGTAGTTTAAACCGCCTTTGCACTCAAACTTAGTGCCGGTATCAATAGCGCCGGCCTCAAGAGCAGCTATGGCGGTAATGATCTTGAATGTCGATCCGGGCGGGTATTGGCTCTGGATTGCGCGGTTCAGCATAGGCAGTTTTTTGTCTTCCATGAGGGTCTGCCAGTCATCATAGCTTATTCCCTTTGCAAACTTGTTCGGATCAAAGGAAGGCGAGCTGACCAAGCCGAGGATTTCTCCGGTGTCAGGTTTTATGGCGACGAACGCCCCTGCCCTTCCGGCAAAGGCATCCTCTGCTTCTTTCTGGACCGCAATGTCCATGCTGAGAGTGATGTCAGACCCTTTTACAGGCACGGTTTCATAGAGAAGCCGGATCTCCCTCCCCACAGCATCGACCTCTATGATCCTCTGGCCGGCAGTACCACGAAGAGACTTATCATATAGCTTTTCAGCACCCCACTGACCGATAAAGGCCTCAGGCGGGACGTCCTTGAAACTCGGGTCCTTGGACTGCCGGGGATTAAGCTTCCCCAGGTAGCCGATCAAGTGAGCGCCAATATCGCCGTATCTATATTCTCTGCTCGTTTCCACTTCGATCAGAAGGCCGGGGAAATCGGAGCGGCGCGCTTCGATATAGCTCACTTCACTGAAGGTGAGACCTTCTTTGATCCTCACAGGGGTAAAAGGGCTCGCCGCCTTGCGGGTGACCCGGTCATAGAGATCTGTCTCAGGCACATCAAGCAACCGGGCAAGATCTGTTATATCGGCCCTGTTGAATTCCTGGGGGATCACGGAAGCACAGAAGTAAGGAGTATTTCGGACTAAAGGAATATTGTTCCGGTCAAAGATTATGCCCCGCGGCGCCGGTACGCCTATGACTCTGAGCCGATTTGTTTCAGACACCTTTCTCATCTCGCTTCCCTGAAGTATCTGAAGCTGCCACAGTCTAAGGACGAGAATTACGAAGCCCAGGATAATGAGATATGCGCTTAAGGTGATCTTTTCAGTATCTGGCCGGTCAGTCTGCATGAGGGGGCCTTATGAACATACCTGCAGCGGCATTGAGCAGCGACTGCAACACCGAAGTGAACAGGGCTGCCGAGGGGCTTGTCGGGACCCTGTCGAACATCCCGAGAGTGAGATAGACAACCGCATTATCGACCAGAGTAAGAAGGAATGCACCAAGGATGCCGAGAAGCGGCGTCCAGATAAAAAAACCGCCGGAAAGGAAGAATGAGGCAAAAAAGCCCGCAAGGGCTTTTCCCATCATGTTCGGTCCGATGATGGAACTGGAAAGGCTGTCTTCAATGCCGCCGATCACAAGGCCGGCTGCCATTCCCCTGGTCTCGCCGTATTTCATACCGGCAAAGTACGCAAGCATTACTGTCAGGTTCGGAGAAATCGACAGGAGGGAGACCTTTGTCTGAAGCACAAATGCAATAAGTACGGCCAATATCGCTGCGAACAATTTCATTTGACGATAAGCACTTCTTCTATTGTCGCGTTATCGACAAACGGGGTGACCTCAATATACTGGAAGTGCCCGGTTCCCTGGCGGTCGACCTTTGAAACATATCCAACCGGTATGCCGGCAGGGAAGAGACGATCAAGACCGGAGGTAATGACTACCTCTCCTGTCTTGACATCCTCTTCCGGCGGGATATACTTCAAAACGGTCTTGTCCGAGCCCGTGCCGGAAAGTATCCCTTCTTTCCTGCTTTCCTGAAGCCTGACCGCAGCGGAGAAATTTATGTCCGTGATAAGGAGAAGGTTAGCGTACGAAGGCGAAATCTGGTAAATCTTTCCTGCCAATCCCTTTGGCGTAATTGCAGCCGCGTCCTTCACTATGCCGTCATTGCCTCCTTTGTCCACCACAAAAGTATGTGACCAGTAATTTGCGCCCCGTGCTATGATCCGGGCAGTGGCTATCGCTTTTAGCCACGTTTCACGCAGCCTCAGGAGATCCCTCATCCTCCTGTTTTCGGAAAGCGCCTCCTGGTATTTCATCCGTTCAAGAAGGAGTTCATCAACCTGTTTGCGCAGGGCACGGTTTTCCTCGCTCCGGAGTGCTATTTCCGTAAAGGGCCGCTTAATCGCATCTGTCAGTGAAGTTAATGTGGAAGAGATGCCGTTGATCAGCAAGGAAAGGGGCGTGCCTGTCAGGGAATATCCCTTCCTGCTCTGATAGGTCATGACAGAAAAAAGAACTACTACGACAAGAAGAAAAAGGATGGACCTCTTCTTGAGCATTCCAGGCGCTAAGTTATGGCGACTCTTCTGAGCAATTCGAGTTCGTCGCGCATCTTGCCGACGCCCTGCACGACGGCCTTCAGAGGATTTTCCGCAACAATGACCGGAAGGTTCGTCTCCTGTTTGATGAGCGAGTCAAGACCGCGCAGGAGCGCTCCTCCGCCGGCAAGGACAATGCCCCTGTCTACGATGTCTGCGGCCAGTTCAGGCGGTGTGTTCTCAAGGGCTACCTTTATGGTATCCAGAATGATATTGATCGGTTCCGACAGTGCCTCGCGGATTTCATCTTCGTTAATGGTAATTGTCTTGGGAATGCCGGAGATCAAATCCCTGCCTTTGATGTCCATTATGCGCTTATCAGTGCCGTCCGAACTGTAAGCAGATCCAAGATCTATCTTGATCTGCTCCGATGTCATGTCGCCTATCATGAGATTGTACCTTCGCTTTATGTAAGCCATGATCGCCTCATCCATCTTGTCTCCGCCGACGCGGACAGCCTTGCTGTATACCACCCCGTCGAGGGATATCACCGCAACGTCTGTTGTGCCGCCACCGATGTCAACGATCATATTACCTGAAGGTTCCCCAACAGGGAGCCCGACGCCGATCGCAGCTGCCATCGGTTCCTCGATGAGATAGACTTCGCGTGCGCCCGATGCTTCTGCTGCATCCTTCACCGCCCTCTGCTCAACCTGGGTAATCCCCGAAGGAACGCCGATGATAACTCTCGGGGACACAAAACTCCTGCGATTATGCACTTTCTTGATGAAGTACTTCAGCATTTCACCGGTCGCGTCAAAATCGGCGATGACACCGTCTTTCATCGGCCGTATCGCCATGATATTTGATGGTGTTTTACCAAGCATCCTTTTTGCTTCTGCACCGACAGCAACGGTCTTCTTGTTATCCTTCCGTATGACGACCACGGAGGGTTCGTCGCAGACAATACCGCGGCCCTTCACGTACACGAGCGTGTTTGCCGTACCGAGGTCAATTGCAAGATCATTCGAAAAAAGTCCCAGTATATTATGAAAAAACATGATAACTCCTCATTGGTGTGTCAAATTTCTTCGATAACCGATGTCCGGGCGAATTCGTCTCCCAGACGCTTGCCCTCTTTGCTCCCGAGTACCAGGATAAGTTCCAGCACAGAAACTATAATGACGAATATCCAGCCGATCCACGGGATAAGCCAGAGAAGGTATCCCAGTCCGAATGTGCTGTTCCTGAGGATAGAACCCCTGAAAGTGCAGGGCTGTTGAGTCTCAGAAGAAACAACCTTCAGCTTGATCAGCTTCTTGCCTATGCTCCTGCCGTCAAACAGCCCGTCGCTCAGGAGGAGATAGGCCAGCCCTGCAAAGAACCCTGCTCTCGGAAGTATTTCAATAACCGCTGCTATGAGAATAAAATCAAGGACTTTTGCCGCTGTTCGCAAAAGAAGCCCGGCGCTTCTTGGTTCTTCGGACATTTGGAATACTACCAAAAGCCTTTAATGTTTTTCAATGTTTAACATACAATATCAGCTTATCTCATCCGGCGAGACAACAGGAAAAGTACCGGGATGGAAATTTGCCAAGAGGGAGATCACAGTGCGTATTATATTGGCCACGAAAAACAAGAAGAAAGTAGAAGAACTAACGCGAATGTTTGCCGGCCGGGCCATCACATTCGAAACACTGGATGCTTTTCCCGGCTGTCCTGACGTGATAGAGGATGGCAGGACGTTCAGACAAAACGCAGCAAAAAAAGCTGTCGCAATTGCCCGGTATACCGGCTGTCCCGCACTTGCTGACGACTCAGGTCTGGAGGTCGATGCCCTTGGTGGGGCCCCCGGCGTTTATTCAGCCCGTTATGCGGGAAAAGATGCGAATGATCGAAACAATGTAAAGAAACTACTCAAAAACATGAAGGATATCTCAGATCCCAATAAGAGAACGGCGCGATTTGTGTGCTGTCTAGCCCTAGCCCTTCCGGATGGAAGATGCAAGACCTTTTCCGGTCACGTCAGGGGCACAATAGGAAGAAGGGCCAGAGGATTCAGCGGCTTCGGATATGATCCTGTGTTCTGCCCCCTTGGACACGATAGGACATTTGCCGAGATGACCGCCGATGAAAAGGATGGATTGAGCCATAGGGGAAGGGCAATAGGCAAGTTTTATGTCTATTTAAAAAGAGTGCTTGATTAAATGGAAGTGACAGTTTTATTGGGATTTCCTGCTGAATGATCAATAAAATAAGTAATTTTTATCTATGTATCAAAAATATGAATTTGACTAAGAAAAATGTCCGACTATATAGTTATAACGTTTCAAAAGGCTCAAACCGCCGTCATTAGTGTGCCTAAATCAACGGTTTTGGTTTTCCTGAGAACAAATACGTTTAATTTATTAGGAGGCTGCATGAGATTGGTACTGCTTGGAGCGCCTGGTGCCGGCAAGGGAACGCAGGCAAAAAAGATCATAGAGAAATATCCGATGCCGCAGGTTTCGACTGGCGACCTGTTGAGGGCTGCTGTAGCAGCAGGTACCGCTCTTGGCAAAGAGGCCAAGAGCTACATGGACAAGGGAGAGCTTGTTCCGGACAGTGTTGTTCTCGGCATGGTAGAGGAGAGACTTAAACAGGAAGACTGCAAGGCAGGATACATCCTTGACGGGTTCCCGCGAAACACGAAGCAGGCAGAGGCTCTTGATGCCATGCTCGGCAATCTCGGGATGTCCCTCACCGCTGCTCTCAGTGTTGATGTGCCCTTCGAGAACCTTATGAAGAGACTTACCGGCAGGAGGACCTGCAAGGCCTGCGGCCAGATGTACAACGTCTACTTCAACGCACCTAAAAACGAGGGTTCCTGCGATAAGTGCGGCGGCCAACTGTTCCAGAGAGATGATGATAAGGAAGAGACGATCAAGAAGCGTCTCGACGTCTATAGCGCCCAGACGGCGCCGCTTATTGATTATTACGGGAAAAAGGGCATTCTGAAGTCAGTTGACGGCGCTGCCGGGACGATTGACGAGATCTTCGCCACGGTCTGCAAAGCCCTGGAGCTGAAATAACGATTTCATTCGTATATAAAACCTAAACAGGAGGAAGGTAATATGTCTTTAATCAAGCCGCATGGTTCGGACGAACTAAAGCCACTATATGTCTATGACACGGCTGAAAATGAGGCCCTGCAGAGGGAAGCGAAAGGTCTGAAGTCTATTGTTGTGAGCTCAGCCACTGCAGCAAATGCAGTCATGCTGGGCGGTGGTTACTTCAACCCATTGACAGGCTACATGAACAAGGCTGATGCCCTGTCTGTTGCAAAAGACATGAAAACAGCATCCGGCCTATTCTGGCCTGTGCCGATTTTGAACCTGGTCAAAGATGCAGGCTCAATCAAGGCAGGCGACCGTATAGCACTGAAAGATCCAAACGTTGAAGGAAATCCCGTACTGGCCGTCATGGACGTTAAGGCGGTTGAAGAATTCAGCGATGCGGATATGGCAATGATGTCTGAAAAAGTGTATCGTCCCAGGCCCCCTGAAGCACATCCGGGCGTTGAAGCATTCAACGCTCAGGGCAAAATTTGCCTCTCAGGGCCGATCAAGGTTCTGAACTTCTCGTACTTCCAGGATGAATTCCCGGACACCTTCCGCACCGCAGTCGAGATCCGCAACGAAATCACCGAGCGCGGCTGGAAGAAGATCGTTGCTTTCCAGACCCGCAACCCGATGCACCTGGCTCACGAAGAGCTTTGCCACATGGCAATGGATCGCCTCGGCTGTGATGGCCTGGTGATTCACATGTTGCTCGGCAAGCTGAAAAAGGGCGACATCCCTGCACCGGTCCGTGACGCCGCGATCCGTAAGATGGTCGAGATGTACTTCCCGAAGAACAGCGCAATGGTTACCGGTTACGGGTTCGATATGCTGTACGCCGGCCCGCGCGAAGGCGTTCTCCATGCTATTTTCCGTCAGAACATGGGCGCAAGCCACTTTATCGTTGGTCGTGACCATGCAGGTGTAGGTGATCACTACGGTGCATTTGATGCACAAAAAATCTTCGATGAAGAAGTGCCTGCCGGCGCACTGAAGATCGAAATCTTCAAGGCGGACCACACTGCGTATTCGAAGAAACTGAATAAGGTTGTTATGATGTGTGAAGCACCTGATCATACGAAAGAAGATTTTGTTCTGCTTTCGGGAACAAAAGTTCGCGAAATGTTAGGTAAGGGCATTGCGCCGCCTAAAGAATTCTCACGTCCCGAAGTGGCTGAAATTCTGATCAAGTATTATCAGAGTCTCGAGAAATAGATTCATGGTTATTTTTTTCTATACAAGCTCAGGAAGATGCGGAGTCATAAATATTCAGAAGGCGCAGAATTAATGAACTAAGTGTCTGTGACCGGTGCGGCGTTGGGATGCCTGACTCTGCACCGGTCGCTCACCACTGATTGAGAGGGGGTGGGACCCGGTTCGGTCAGCAAAGCCTGTTTATCAGGCTCAACATAAGTCTCAAAATATTAACAGGAGGTTAGAAATGCCAAGTTTTGTTATTACTGAGAAGTGCGACGGTTGCAAGGCGCAGGATAAGACTGCATGTCAGTATATCTGCCCTCACGATCTCATGGCCCTCGACAGGGAAAAGATGAAGGCCTACAACCAGGAACCGGAACAGTGCTGGGAGTGCTTCAACTGCGTAAAGATCTGTCCTCAGCAGGCGATCGAGACCAGGGGTTATTCGGATTTTGTGCCCCTCGGCTCGAGCAATATCCCGATGAGGGGTACTGACTCCATCATGTGGACGATCAAGTTCAGGAACGGCATCCTGAAGAGATTTAAGTTCCCGATCCGGACAACCGCTGAAGGGTCTGTTGATCCTTATGCAGGAAAGCCAACACCGGATTTCGCGGACCTTAAGAAGCCCGGGTTCTTCAACGGTCCGGCAAGAACAGAATAGGAGGTTATATACATGGAAAAAGAAACCTGTACATTTTCATATTGCAAGAGACCGGAAGTAACCGAAGTTGAAACTGATCTCCTGATCATGGGCGGCGGTATGGCAGGCTGCGGAGCAGCTTTCGAAGCATGCCGCTGGGCAAATGAGAAGGGCATGAAGGTCGTTCTGGTTGACAAGGCCGCGACCGACAGAAGCGGCGCGGGTGCCATGGGTCTGTCTGCTATCAACACCTATGTCGGCGAGAACAAGGTTGCCGACTATGTGAAATACGTGAGAAACGACCTGATGGGAATCATCAGGGAAGATCTCGTGTTCGACCTCGGAAGACACGTTGACAATTCCGTCCAGCTCTTCGAAGAGTGGGGCCTCCCCATCTGGAAGAAGGGCGATGACGGTTTTTCCCTTGACGGTTTTCAGGCAAGAGATGCGGGGAAGGCAAGTCTGAAGGACGGCGGCACGCCGGTCAGGTCCGGCAAATGGCAGATCATGATCAACGGCGAATCCTATAAGGTCATCGTTGCTGAGGCTGCCAAGAAGGCCCTTCAGACCAACCGCGAAAAAACCGGAATGGCTCAGAACCATTTTGAAAGGGTATTCATCGTCAAGGCTGTTATGGATACCAACGGCAAGAACGTGGCTGCAGCTATCGGCTTTAGCACCAGAGAAAACAAGATCTACTCCTTCAAGGCAAAGGCCATGATCTGTGCAACTGCAGGAGCAGTTAATTGCTTCAGACCGCGGTCGGTAGGTGAAGGTATGGGAAGGACATGGTACCCGGTATTCAGCGCAGGTTCGGGTTATGCCTTCGGAATGCAGGCTGGCGCAGAGCTTACCCTTATGGAGAATAGGTTCGTGCCCGCCCGCTTTAAGGACGGGTACGGTCCTGTCGGCGCATGGTTCCTTTTCTTCAAGGCAAAGGCAACTGACAGCTTTGGTGAAGACTATTGCACCAACAAGGAATACTTTGACGATGCAGTTGAACGTTACGGCGACTATGCAAAGGGTCTCGGCACGGCCATCAGAAACCATCTGATGATGAGGGCAATGAAGGACGGCAAGGGGCCGATCCTCATGAACACCCATACTGCCATGGCTGAGCTCGGAAAGACCTTCAAGGAGAAACTCGGCGATAAGGAAGCGGCCAAGAAGATGAAGCACCTCGAGGCAGAGGCATGGGAAGACTTCCTCGATATGGCAATCGGTCAGGCATCCATCTGGGCTGCAACGAATACCGAGCCGGACAAGACTCCTTCGGAGATCATGCCGACTGAGCCGTATCTCCTCGGCTCGCATGCAGGCTGCGCAGGCTTCTGGGTAAGCGGACCTGGCGACCTCCCGGGCACCCCTGAGCACTACAGCTGGGGCTATAACAGGATGTCCACCGTTCCCGGCCTCTTCATGGCTGGTGACGTTGTCGGCGCATCCGGCCACAAGTTCTCCTCCGGCTCCCACGCTGAGGGCAGAATTGCTGCCAAGTCAGCGCTTGCTTACATCCTTGACCATGCGGATTACAAGCCGTCTCCCAAGCTGTCGCTTGACGAGATCGCGGCTGAGCTTTATCTGCCGTTCGAGATGTATGAGAAATACAAGACCTACACAACAGATCCTACGATCAATCCGAATTATATCGGACCGAAATCGCTTCAGCTGAGACTCCAGAAGATCGCTGATGAGTACTTCGGCGGCGTAGCGACCTGGTACATGACCTCGAAGACCATGCTGGAGGCAGGCCTCCAGAAGCTCGAACTGCTCAAAGAGGACGCTGCAAAGATGGCGGCGAAAGACCTCCATGAGCTCCTTCGGTGCTTTGAGAACTACCACAGGATTCTGTCGGTCGAGGCACATGCGCGCCACATCCTCTTCAGGGAAGAGTCCCGGTATCCCGGCTACTACTACCGCGGAGACTTCAACAAGATCGATGACGCTAACTGGAAGTGCTTCACCAACTCGAAGTACAACAGCGAGACCCACGCATGGGAATTCAAGAAGGTTCCCTACGTGCAGATGTATCCATAGTTGAGCGCATTTTGGGGAGGGTTTCGACCCTCCCCAAAATATCTTGCCGGCACAGTGCCGATCGCCGGATACAAAACAGGGTTTTGGCTCCAGCGATCTGCATTTTGCATTTTACATGAACCACTGCCTTAAGGAGGATAGAGATGGCAGAAAATAAAAAGGTGCTGGTAGTCGGAGGTGGGTTCAGCGGGTTGACTGCAGCAATAGAGACCGCTGAGGCCGGCTTCGAGGTGATCATCGTCGAAAAGACACCGTTTTTTGGAGGACGGGTAACACAGCTGAACAAATATTTCCCTAAGCTTTGTCCGCCGAACTGCGGACTGGAGATGAACTATAAAAGGATCAAGAACAGAGGGGACATAACGTTTTATACGCTGACTGAAGTGGAAAAGATCTCGGGACAAGAAGGCAGCTATGACGTTACCCTTAGAATGAGCCCTCGCTTCGTAAATGACAAGTGCGTTGGGTGCAATGCATGCGCAGAGGCCTGTCCTGTCGAGATGAGCAATGAGTTCAATTTCGGTCTCAACAAGACCAAAGCGGCATATATTACGCACAACCAGGCATTCCCCTTCCTGTACGCCATTGACGGAAAAAACTGCAAGGGGGAGTCTTGCGCCAAGTGCGCCGCAGCCTGCAAATACGACGCAATAGATCTCAATATGAAGCCGCAGACCATCAACGTGAATGTGGGGGCCATCGTGCTGGCTACCGGCTGGGATGTCTATGATATCTCCAAGCTCGACAATCTCGGCGGTGGTAAGGTGGCAAACGTGATTTCAAATATGCAGATGGAAAGGCTCGCATCCCCGAATGGTCCGACCGGAGGAAAGATTCTTAGGCCGTCGGACAACAAGCCGGCAAGAAACATCGCCTTTGTCCAGTGCGCAGGTTCGCGCGATGAAAACCATCTGCCTTACTGCTCCTATATTTGTTGTATGGCTTCGATGAAACAGGCCACATATGTGAGGGAACAGTATAAGGATTCGAAAGCAAGCATATTCTACATTGACCTGCGGACGCCGGGCAGATACGAGCAGTTCTACTGGAAGGTCAAGGATGATCCGAATGTCACTTTCACAAAAGGGAAGGTTGCGAATATCATCGAAGATCCCGAGACAAAAGATGTGATAGTTGAAGCGGAAGACATTATGGCAGGCAAGAAGATAAAAATGAAGTTCGATATGGTTGTCCTTGCTGCCGGCATGGTGCCGTCTACGAAAACCGCAAAAATACCGGGTGATATTACGTATACTCCTGATGGATTCGTCGCAGCCGCTTCCCTGAAAAAGGGCATATACGCGGTCGGGACGCTCAAGAGTCCCGTTGACGTCGCCCGGTCTGTGCAGGATGCAACAGGCGTAGCGATCAAAAGCATTCAGAGCGCAAGGAGGTAAGATTACATAATGGAAAAGAAATTCGGCGTATATATCTGCAAAGGCTGCGGTATTGGCGAGGCGATCAATGTTGACGAGCTGAAGAAGACAACAGCAGGCGGAGCGCGTATTGCCGCTGAGCTGATAAAGGACCACGAGATTCTCTGCAGCCCGGCCGGCCTTGAGTTGATAAAGAATGATGTCAACGAAGGCACGAACTGCGTTGTGATTGGCGCCTGCTCGCCGCGTGTGAAGTTCGAAGAGTTTGACTTTCCGGGGACGATCACAGAGAGGGTCAATCTCCGGGAATTTGTTGCATGGACCATGGAACCGAACAATGAGGATACTCAATCTGTTGCCGAAGATTATATGAAGATGGGCGTGATCAAGGTCCAGAAGGGAGATCTGCCGGCGCCGAACATCCTGGAGAATCTGAGCAATACCCTTATGGTGATCGGGGGCGGCATTACGGGCATCACTGCCGCTCTTGAAGCTGCCAACGCCGGATATAAGGTTTATCTTGTGGAGAAGGAAGTTGAACTTGGGGGCTGGTCAGCAAAACTTTATAAAGAGACTCCGAGGGTCTATCCCTATGACAAGCTGGATGAGCCCAGGATTTTTGACAAGATAAAGGAAGTTGAAGCGAACGAAAACGTTACCATTTATAAATCTACCAAAGTAGAAAAGACCGACGGTCAGCCGGGGCTCTTTGATGTGACCTTGAATACGAACGGTTCCATGCAGACGGTAAAGGTCGGCGCCTTCGTAATGGCGGCGGGCTGGAAGCCGTATGATGCATCCAAGCTTGTGCATCTTGGGTACGGTAATCCCAATGTCATCACCAATGTGCAGATGGAAGAGATCGCAAAGAAGGGCAAAATCGTACGTCCTTCCGACGGTAAGGAAGCCAAAAAAATTGCGTTCATTCAGTGTGCAGGCTCACGGGACGCAAACCATCTTCCTTACTGCTCATCGTTCTGTTGCAGCACGTCACTCAAGCAGGCCAAGTATGTGAGAGAGAAGAATAGCGATGCCGTTGCCATGATTTTCTATAAAGACATCAGGACACCCGGTCAGACTGAACTCTTCTATAAGAATATGCAGAACGATCCGGGCGTGCTCCTGACGAAGGGAGACGTTACGGCTGTTACCGATGCGGGAAACGGCAACCTGTACATTGAGGCTGAAAATACTCTCCTCGGCGAGAAGATCAAGGTGGAGGCGGATCTCGTAGTGCTTGCAACGGGAATCGTCCCTGCCACTCGGGCGACTCAGGAATACTTTGATGCTCTGACCGAGGCCGGCAAGAAGGGTGACGAAGCGAGGAAGGCATTTCTTGATGAGACGCCAAAGCCTGACTCGATACTGAACCTTACCTACCGTCAGGGGCCCGAGATACCGTCGCTTGAAGGAGCATATGGCTTTGCAGACTCGAACTTTATCTGCTTCCAATACGAAACCAGACGGACGGGGATATATACCGCAGGCTGTGTAAAGCAGCCCATGACCATGGCAGATGCTGCTGATGATGCTGCGGGAGCAGCACTCAAGGCGATCCAGTGCGTCGAGCATGTAGCACAGGGCATGGCGGTACATCCGCGGGCCTGGGATACTACTTTCCCTGATCCCCTGATGATTAAGTGCACATCCTGCAAGCGTTGCACGGAGGAGTGTCCGTTCGGAGCGATTGACGAGGACGAAAAGGGGACACCATTCTATCGTATCAACCGCTGCAGGCGATGCGGAACCTGTATGGGTGCCTGTCCGGAAAGAATAGTCTCCTTCAAAGATTTCAGCGTCGATATTGTCGGCTCGATGATCAAGGGTGGTCTTGATGTGCCGGACGAGGGGGCGCGGGTAATCGTGCTTGCATGCGAAAATGACGCGTACCCTGCACTTGACAGCGCTGCCATTAAGAAGCTGAAACTTCACCCGGGTGTGCGCATTATTCCGGTAAGGTGCCTTGGCTCAACAAATCTTGTGTGGGTGACTGATGCCCTTTCACGAGGTATAGACGGCCTGCTGCTTCTGGGTTGCAAGTACGGAGAAAATTACCAGTGCCATTTTGTGAAAGGCAGCGAACTTGCGAACTACCGTTTCAGCAAACTGCAGGAAACGCTCAGCAAGCTGCAGCTCGAGGAAGACCGGTGCCAGTTGATGCAGGTAGCTATATCGGAATATGACCAGCTGCCAAAAATGATTGACGATTTCATGAAGAGAATCGACGAAGTTGGCCCCAATCCGTTCAAGGGATTCTGATCAACCGCGATGGCAGTCAGCATTCGGCGGTAAGCGTTTTCCGCTGAACGCGAATAACGGAAGAAGACAGCATAAAACGAGGAGGAAGTAGATGGCAGAACAGATCATAAAACCCGATGTCAATTTTATTAACGATATCATCGCTGCCGGCGGAGAGTCCGTAAAGAAATGTTTTCAATGCGCTACCTGTTCCGTAGTCTGCAATGTAACTCCTGAGGACAATCCATTTCCGAGAAAGGAGATGATAAACGCCCAGTGGGGGCTGAAGGACAGGCTCTTCAGCAATCCTGATGTTTGGCTCTGCCATCAGTGCAGCGATTGCACTGCATATTGCCCGAGGGGCGCAAAGCCCGGAGAAGTCCTTAATGCGGTCAGAAAGCTGAGCATCCAGCACTATGCGACGCCGGGCTTTCTTGCAAAGGCGGTCGCAAGCCCCAAAGCGCTGATAGGGCTCCTTGCGGTGCCGGTGATCATCTTCATTATCGCGATCATGATGCAGGGACACTCCTTCTTCCCCGAAGGGGAGATCATTTACGCGGAGAAGTTCATGAAGGTCCCGTATATCGATGTCATCTTCAGCGCGGCAGCCCTTTTTGCCGTTTTTGGTTTTATCATGGGTATTAGCCGGTATTGGAAAGACCTCACCAGGGACATGGGGGTAAGTTCCAACCCCTGGCAGAGAAAGGTCAAAGGTCCCATGATCGCGATTATCTTTGAAACGATTCTTGAGTTCATAACCCACAAGCGCTTCAAAAAATGTGAAGTGACGAAAGACCGTGCGAATACGCATCTCTTCGTTTTCTTCGGCTTTGTCGGTCTTGCGATAACGACGACATGGGCGATTGCTTACCTGTACGGGTATGAGTTTTTTGGGATTAAGGCGTTCTCGGTCTTCCACTTCGGCGAATCTCCGTATCCGCTGTATGATCCCATGAAGATTCTCGGGAATGTCAGTGCGCTGCTTCTTCTTGCCGGCATCCTTCAGGTGATTACCAACAGAAGAAAGAATGCCGAGAAGGCGGGAGCAGGGAGCTACTTCGACTGGCTGTTCATCGGTATCATCACGTCAATTGTCGTAACGGGCATTCTTTCAGAGGTGCTGAGACTTGTTGATGTTCGTATGCTTGCATATCCGACATACTTCATCCACCTGGTCTCGGTCTTCTTCCTTTTTGCATACGCACCGTTTTCAAAAATGGCACATATGGTATACAGGACGACTGCCCTGGTATTTGCGAAATATTCGGGCAGAGAGGAAAAGAAGTTTTAGGATATCAACGAAAGAGCAGGTAAATTGCCATGATAGTTAAAGAAGTATTAGCTCCGGTCAATGCGAACATCATCTCGATCGACAGGAACAAATCGGTCGCAGATGCTATCAACCAGATGGTAGAACATGAGGTAGGAGCCTTGATTGTCCTGGACGGCGAAAAACCGGTCGGGATGTTCACGGAGAGGGACGTTTTGAAGTCCTGGACTCGAAAAGGCGATATCCTCTTCAAAGACATAAAAATTTCCGAGGTGATGACAACCAACCTGATCATTGTAGAAAATGACGATGACCTCTGTTACGTCACAACGATCATGATCAAGAACAGGATTCGGCATCTGCCCGTCGTTGAAAAGAACAAGATTGTTGCAATGCTTTCCATCAGGGATGTGGTCAAGGCTCAGGTTTCTGACCTCCGGGCAGAGAACCACTACCTGAAGGATTATATATCAGATAAATACCCTGGATAAACTTTATTAATAAATATTTCTTGCATTTTCATAAATATTAATAATTGGAATTATTCCAGATAAATCATGAATACTATCACGATTTGACAAACGCACGATATCTAAACTTTAACGCAAGGAGGGAGTAAATGAGTTCAACTATTTTATTTGCTTTAGGATGCGGTCTTCTCGGTGTTGTATATGCCGTGATTACCGCCATGTGGGTTTCGAAACAGGATGCAGGAAGTACCAAGATGCAGGAGATTTCAAACGCGGTCAAGGAAGGAGCATACGCGTTCCTTGCACGTGAATATAAGACTGTAGCGATTGTCGCAGTGATTCTCGTTGTGCTTATCGTAGCGTTCGGCCTTGGCGTCTGGACAGCTGTTGGTTTTATCATCGGCACGGTCGGTTCTGCTCTCGCGGGTTTTGTTGGCATGTGGGTTACTGTCCGTGCGAATGTCCGCACCACGCAAGCCGCGCATAAGGGGCTTCAGGCTGCTCTTGGCCTTGCCTTTAAGGGCGGTTCGGTCACCGGAGTTATGGTGGTTGGTCTTGGAATTATCGGCCTTGCAGGCTTCTATTTTATAGCAAAGAGTTCGGCCCCTGAGATGGCCTTCCATGCACTGGTTGGCCTGGGCTTCGGCTGCTCACTCATGAGCGTGTTTGCCCGTATCGCAGGCGGTATTTACACCAAGGCTGCCGACGTAGGCGCCGCCCTCGTTGGTAAGGTTGAGGCAGGTATCCCTGAGGATGATCCCAGAAACCCTGCAGTTATCGCTGATAACGTAGGTGACAACGTAGGCGACTGCGCAGGCATGGCAGCCGACCTTTATGAAACATACACCGTTACGCTTGTTGCAGCAATGCTCCTTGCAAAGACCGTTTTCGGCGCTGAGAGCCCTTGGGTGGAATTTCCTATGATGCTCGGTGGAATCTCGATCATCGCTTCAATTATCGGAACATTTGCGGTAAGGCTCGGTAAGAGCAATTATATTATGGGCGCCCTCTACAAGGGGCTTGCCGTTGCCGGAGTCCTTGCGGCAATAGTATTTTATTTTGTGACAGGTGAATTTTTGAAAAGCGTCGACCCAGTTTCAATGGCCTCTCACCCTTCATTTACACAGATGAATGTTTTCCTGATGGCAATTATCGGCCTTGCATTGACAGGCCTGATCGTGGTTATAACTGAGTACTTCACTGCTTCGCAGTATGCCCCGGTGAAGCACATTGCACAAGCCAGCCTGACCGGCCACGGCACAAACGTGATCGCAGGCCTCGCTGTCAGCATGAAGTCAACCGCTGCGCCCGTTATCGTTATTGTCGCCTCGATTCTCGGCGCGTATGGATTAGGCGGAGGGTTTGCCGGAGATTTGACGGGTGGTCTCTTTGCTGTCGCACTTTCAGCGGTATCAATGCTCTCTATGACAGGTATCGTTGTCGCAATTGACTCGTATGGTCCTATTACGGACAATGCAGGCGGTATCGCAGAAATGTCGGGACTGCCCGAAGAGATCCGAAACATTACAGACCCCCTGGATGCAGTCGGCAACACAACAAAGGCTGTTACCAAGGGTTATGCTATCGGCTCGGCAGGACTTGCAGCCCTTGTTCTTTTTGCGGAATATTCCCGCTCCTTCTCCATACCAATTCTCTTTGACCTTTCAAACCCGATGGTTCTGGCCGGCCTTTTCATCGGCGGTCTGCTCCCTTATTATTATGGCTCACTCCTTATGGAGGCAGTCGGCAAGGCAGCGGGCAGCATTGTTGAGGAAGTTAGAAGACAGTTCAGGGAGATTCCCGGAATTATGGAATACAAGGCAAAGCCGGAATACGGCAAGTGCGTTGACATCGTCACAAAAGGTGCTATCAAACAGATGATGGTCCCTGCCCTTATCCCGGTTGTTGTTCCTATTGTCGTAGGTCTTCTCCTTGGCAAGGAAGCCCTCGGAGGTGTTCTTATCGGAAGTATCCTGACCGGCCTCTTCCAGGCAATCGCCATGACGAGCGGCGGCGGCGCATGGGACAACGCTAAGAAATCCTTTGAAGAGGGCGTTACCGATTCCAAAGGCGTTGTTCATAAAAAAGGGAGCGATGGACACAAAGCCTCTGTAACAGGCGACACAGTCGGCGACCCTTACAAGGACACTGCTGGACCCGCGATCAACCCGATGATCAAGGTCATCAATATCGTTGCGCTTCTGATCGTTCCTATGATGAAGTGACAGCTTTATAGCGTAAAAAAAGGGTTGTCCCGCACATACCGGGGCAACCCTTTTTTTCCCTCAGAACAGTTATAACCCGAGTTCTTTTTTCAGCCACTCCCTGATCTCCTCAGAAATCGCATACATGCCGTGGTCCGGGGGGAGTGCCGGTTGGTCAATCGCTCGTCGCAGCATCTCAACAGGTATTTCATCGATCTTGCCGACGGTTGTGGTAATGTCCGACCTGCCGATTCTGAGGAGCATCAGTGCTGGCGGTTCAGTTGCAGACTCGATATAAAACAGGTATCCCGATATTTCCTGCAGCTTTGCGAGATCCTCAGGCCTGGACTGAAAGCGGGGCTGCATCATGGCCTGAGGCGTTACATCAAATTTGATCTCAGACAGGATATCCGGCCGCTCTTTTATGTCCTTAAGCCCGAGGATATCATAAATGTTCATATCATCCAGTTCGCTAAAGCTCATAGTAGACCTCTTTTCAGGGTTATTGTAAAGAAACCATGATGAAGGCTGATGCTTTCGTCCTGCTCCTGGCAATACGAAAAGCGCCATCAGCAATAACCACTTTCAGTTCGCTGGTGTTCATTATACCACACCGTAATTGCCCAATTCGTTTTGCGCGCCATGGATCGGACGCAGCTGTGGCTTCAAGAACTGAAATATATGGTTGAGCAAAGGCTTTCTGCCCTGCCGTAGTAAATGGAACGGTAGAAGCGATTTGCAGAGCAGGAAAAGCCTCCTTTCTGTTATAATTACATCCTCTTCTGTAGCAGGAGCGAAGCATTGCATCACGAGGAAGATCTTTCCAGAGGCAATCGAATGCGCAACCACACGGCATGCCAGTTGAAGAAATATTTTCTGTTGGCCTGTTTGTAAATACACGTATAAGGAATCTGACATGAATAGCGAACAAAAAAAGAATGATGAGAGACAACCAGATATGCAGGCAGATGGTCCTGCCGACGTTGCAAAAAGTGTGATAGTGCCCGAGTACCTTACCGGGCAGTCCCGCATGCATTTCCGCTGCTATCCGGGGATTGGCTGTTTTACCCGCTGCTGCAGTGGAATAAAGATCCTGCTTTCACCCTATGATATATACGTATTGAAGAAAAGGCTTGGCCTGACAAGCACTGAATTCCTTTCAGCCTACACGTACCAGTCATTCATAGAAAAGAGCATGCTGCCAATCCCTGTCCTCAAGATGAAAGATGACGAAAATAAATCATGCCCTTTTGTGTCGCCCGAGGGGTGCTCGGTCTACGCTGATCGGCCGCTTACGTGCCGTTATTATCCGATAGGCATGGGAATCATGAAGCAGTATGACAAGAAGACCGGCACCAACTTTTTTATAAAAGTCAAGGAGGACCACTGCCTTGGACATAATGAAGATAAGGAGTGGACGATTGACGAATGGCGGGCAGACCAGGGATCGGATGTGTATGACGAGGTAAACAACGACTGGCTTGAGATCGTGCTCAAGGCAAAGACCCTCGGCAATGTTGAATTCAGCGGGAAGTCTCTCGAGCTCTTTTATATGGTGAGCTCGAATCTCGATGACTTCAGACGGTTTGTTTTTGAAAGCAATTTTCTCAAGGGCTACAAGATCGATCCCGGCGTAGTCCAAAAAATACAGGAAGACGAAATAGAACTTTTGAAGTTTTCCCTCTCGTGGCTCAGATTCACCTTGTTCGGCGAAGGGGATTTTATCGTGGACGAAGATGCGCGGAAACAGGCTCAGGAAAAACGTGTGGCCGAGTCCGAGAAACGGCGGGAAGAGAAGTCGGAGGCCTCCTAATACCTTTCAGTGCACCGAGCAGGAGATGCAGGGGTCATAGGCCCGTATGAGCATCTGGGCAAGCAGGTCGATATCACTGTCTTTCATCCTCCGCACAGCATACTGCGAAACGAGTTCCTCCAGATCATGCTGGATGTTGGCGTGATTTTGACTGGTTGGTATGACACAGTCGCACCTGGTAATATTGCCCGTTTCGTTGAATTCATAACAGTGATAAAGTATCCCCCTCGGCACTTCCACTGCCCCTACCCCCATTCCTTCCTTCGGAACTACCGGCTGTCTCGTCTCGGAGAATTCAGAGTCGAGAAGCTCGTCAATAATCAGGGTCGACTCCGCAACAACGTGAACAGACTCTACGAGTTGGGCAATGTTGTTCATGTACGGATTATGACTCACCGGCTTGAGTCCGAGGCCCAGGGATAGTTCTTTTGCCGCAGGCTGCAGAAACTCAAAGTTGTTATTAAAGCGTGCCAGTGCTCCGACAGCAAAGGATTTTCTTGACAGTCTTGACCATTTGGACGTGGACTGCTCTACAACGTATTCGTTTGTCATCTCTTTGTACCTGGCCTCAGACTTCTGAACACCGTCGGAAGATATCAGATCGCCACCTATAAAAGGATAACTCCCGCTGCCTTTCAGAGAGACATATTCGGTCTCTCTTGTAAAATCGGGGATACTGAACGACTTGAAGAGTTCGGCGGTCTTCTCAAGGTCTCCCATAATCCCCGAAAGTCGGTCCCTTAGCCCGGCAAGGTCTTTCTTGGCAGGCAGCATAGTGAACCCGCCTACAACTGTCCTTGTCGGATGCATTCTCCTTCCACCGATGCAGTCGCAGGCGTCATTGGCAAGGAGTTTGATCCTCGCTGCTCTCGCTATAACGTCAGGGGCGGATTCTATAAGGGGAAAGACGCTCCCAGTGCCGGCGAAATCAGGCGCAGCAAGAAAATAGAGGTGCAGCACGTGGCTCTGAAGTGTCTCCATATGCTTGAGAAGGAGGCGGAGTTTCCGGGTCTGGTCCGTAGGCTGCATGCCGAAGGCATTTTCGACTGCGCGGATGCTGGCAAGGGTATGGCCGATCGAACAGATACCGCAGATTCTGCCGCAGATCCAGGGCGCATTGTCCCACTTTTTACCCACAAGAAAGGCCTCGAAAAAGCGGGGCGTCTCCACGATTTCCCATTTCGCCTCCTTCAGTTCACCGTCCTGTATAGATATCCTGATGTTGCCGTGTCCTTCCACGCGGGTAACGTGATGGACATCAATGTTGCAGTTAAGTTTCATCGCTGACCCTTCCGGTATTCGTCAACATGCTTCCCGAATCCGCCGAAGCACTCAAGGCGGTCCAGCAATATCTCGTCGCTGAATCCCCTCTCTTTCATGAGCTTCTTCATCTCGGACAGATTTGCAGCGTCAGCCGGCCCCCTGCATCCCCAGCATCCCGCCCTGTTATTGGGACACCAGGCGTCGCAGCCCGCCCTGGTTATCGGCCCCATGCAGGGCTCGCCGAGATCAAAGAGGCAGATGTTTTCATTCGCCTTGCACTCCATGCATACAGGGTATTTCGGGTAGTGTATTTCCTTGCCTATGACGATATCGGTCACGACTCTTTCGACCTCTTCTTTTCTGACCGGGCATCCGTATATGCGAAGGTCTGCTGACACGAAGTCTTCTACAGGCTGTGCCCTGTCAGTCTCAACTGGCGCATCCCCGTATACCTCACGTTTTACCCAGCCTGGATCAAAACGGTTTTTGAGCTGGTTTACTCCTCCAAAACAGGCGCAGGAGCCGAAGGCAACAAGCACCTTTGCCTGATCCCTGATCCTTCTGAGCAGTTCAATCTCGTCTCTCCTTGTTACGCTCCCCTCGACAAAGGCGATCTCGTAGTCATCCGACTTTTCGGTCATGGCCTCCCTGAAATTGACCACATGAACCAGAGAAAGAAATTCAAGAAGCGTAGCCTCATTGTTGACGATCTGGAGCTGACATCCCTCGCAGGAAGAGAGCTCGAAAAAAGCCACCCTGGGCCTTGAGACAGGCACCCCAAGATAGGTCTTCGGCTTAGGGGTCGAGCCTGTCATCAGATCGCCTCCTTCAGGTTCATCACCGACCAATAATCGAATACCGGCCCCTTGAGGCAGATGTACGTTGACCCAACATTGCAGCGACAGCACTTTGCCATTCCGCAGTGCATCCTGCGTTCGAGGCTGACAAACATTTTCTGCATGGGTATGTCTCTTTCATTCAGCAGGTTGCAGACAAATTTGAACATAACCGGCGGTCCGCAGACAATGGCGTAGGCGTTCTGAAAATATCCTGCATCCCTATTCCTGAAGATCTCCTCCAATATCTTCGTTATCATGCCGACCGGGCCTTCCCAGGAAGGGTCGCCCTTTTCGACGATTATGTGCAGATTCACATCATCGGCACGCCACATATCATATTGATAGGTAAAAAGCAGCTGGGAAGGATCTTTTGTCCCGTAGATTATATCAACGCTGTTGAAGAGATTCCTGTTTTCCTGCACATACGAAATAGGCGAGCGAAGGGGTGCAAGGCCCAATCCTCCTGCGATCAGAAGAATGTTCTCCCCATGCATCTGTTCCATGGGAAAGCCTGTGCCGAAGGGGCCGCGAATGCCCACTCGAGTTCCCCTCTCAAGCCTGAAGAGAAAGTTTGTAAGGCTGCCGACCCTCCGTATGCAGAGTTCAATATCGCCATGCCTGGAAGGCGAGGAAGATATGGAAAATGGGGCTTCGCCGATCCCCGGCAATTCCAGTATTACGAACTGGCCTGGCTGAAACGTAAACATGCTCCTGTCTTCGGCATCGACGATCTGTATCCTGAAGAGGTTTTCGAGGTCTGTAAGCCTGTGTATGGCCGTAATCTCCGCCTTGAAGGTCTGCTCAAAGGCGCCGAGGTCGTTTCTGCGATAATGCTTCCTCTGCTGCCCTGCCATGACATCCCTGAACTTGATCTGACCGTTCATGTCAGATATCCTCTCCCCTGACGCTCGCGATCACCTCAGGTACGGTTATCCCGGCAAGACAGGATTCGCCGCACCTTCCGCATCCTACGCAGAGGGACTCCTCATATGCCTCAACAAAACCGCGATGCTTGTGGTAGTAACGGTATTTCAGTCTGGTATGGCTTTCAGGCCGGAAATTGTGACCACCCGCTACCTCGGCAAAGTCGATAAGATTGCAGGCATAGAGGAACTTCGTCTTCCTGGCCCGCGAGAGGTCCATTTCTACTGATTCGTCGACGCCGTAGCAATAGCAGGTGGGGCAGACATTCGCGCAGGTGCCGCAGGAAAAGCATTTCTCTCCCCACTGTTTCCATACGTCGGACTGGAATTCCATGTCCAGGATCTTGGTGAGGTCAGTAGTGTTGACCTGCAGTGTAAACTGCTTATTCTTATCCGAAACCATTTTCATGTAGAGTGCATGGTCGCTCTCTGCCGGCTCCCGGGTCGTTATCTGCCTGATGATGTTGAATGCAGTGTCCGAGAGCACCTCCACAAAATAGTGGTCGCCGAGGTCGGTCAGGAAGAGGTCAAAGCCGTGCAGGGCGGTATCAGATCCCATGGAGCGGCAGAAGCAGTATGGCTGGGGCCTGCAGTCGATGCCGACGATGAACATGTTATTCCTTTTCGCGGCATAGTAGGGCATTGGATAGTGACTGCCCAAAAGTACCTTGTCAAGCTTGTTCAGAGCATTGATGTCGCAGGCATGCATGCCGAAAAAAACAAACGGCCTGTCAATGTTGAAGCCGACCCTTTTCCCCCAGTCCTTGCCGTCCATCCTGAAGTCAGCCATTGTCTCCCTGAATGGCATGAAGAACCTTTTTGCGGGAATCTTGGTAGAGGTGTAATCGAGGTGAATCTCACCGAAGCCTGACACTTCCTCAAAGGCATAGATTGGAGCCCTGTTCCCGTCCTGCCCTTTTTGTACTGGCGCCACAATCATGTTGCTGCCAGCAAGGAGGTCGTACAGCCTCTTCAGGTCTTCTTTTTTCAGCGCTCTGAAAAGCATGTAACTCCTGACTTAAACGGGAACCTACAAATAAATCATATAACGTTTTGCCTCCTTCCGCAACTCTCCACAGAATAGACAGAAAATTCCATATAAAGCGTATTTTTTCATTATAAAGGGAGGCAGATTTGCTATAATGGGCTACATTTATAAACCTGAAAAAGGCTTCGTTTACAAGGAGGAGGGCATGAAGAAAGCAGCACTGGTGATGGTACTCTTTCTGATGTTTGTATCGACTGCAGGTGCAACGAATGCATTGGACGACAAGGAATTCAGGACAGGACTCAAACATTATAACAGCAAGAACTATAAGGAGGCCGTAAAGTATTTTAAGGAATATACGTCCAAGAAGCCTGATCCAACCGCCTACTACCTCATCGGCTACTCACTATACAAACAGAAGAGATTCGACGAAGCCGACGAATATTTCAAGCAGGCATACCTTATCGACCCTGAATTTTCACTGGAAAAGGTAGGCCTGATAAAGAAAACAAACGACACAATAACAGAAAAAACTCCGGCAGCTCCGGCAACAGTAACAAAGCCTCACGAGCCAGAAGCAAAGCCTCAGACGCCGACGGCAACAAAGGCCCAACCATCCGTATCAGAAAAACCTGCCTCGGTCACCGAGAAGACAGCAGCGACCGAGAAAGCGACAGCAAGAGCCCAGCAGCCGCCACCCGCAGCCAAGGAGGCTCCTGCTGCACAGAAACCCGCGCTGCCCGCACCTTCTGCCCCCCATTTTCCCGCTCCTAAGAAACAGGCTCCTGGCGGGGCAGGTCCTGCGGCGATGTTAGGCATTTTGGCTGCGTTCGGAATGATAGCATTCGTGATAGCCATAGCATTTTATGCGTTTTACTGTCTCTGTATGTATATGATAGCAAAGAAGCTTAATGTCCCGGCTCCATGGACAGCATGGATACCGTTAATACAGATATGGACATTTGTGATGTCTGCCGGAAAGCCTGCCTGGTGGATCCTCCTTCTTTTTGTGCCGCTCATAAATATCTTTGTCGGTATTTATCTCTGGATGTGCATTACCGAAAATCTCGGGAAGAACAAATGGCTTGGGTTGCTCGTTCTTGTTCCCCTCATCGGTTTTCTGTATCCTGCCTGGCTTGCCTTTATGAAGACAGAGCGTGCAGCAGATTATGGCGCCGGAGAGACATTGGCCTAACAAGATAAATGAGGCAGCCAACATGAAGGGGCCTGCGATATTTAGCAGGCCCCTTTTTATACATGCCGATACGCTTATTCAGATAAACGATAAATAATG
>VEOY01000041.1 GCA_012026685.1 Nitrospirota bacterium | reverse complement strand
CCTCCTCCACCCACTGTCCTGCCTTCTCCGTCCCTGCCTCCAGGATGATCATCTTCGCCTCTTCCGCATAGGGATTCGACAGGATCCGCCGCTTCTGCCCCCGGCTCGCCCAGATATAGTTCAGGCTGCTGCCGGGAGGATATTCTCCATAGACCGCCTTAGCAATGCCGTATTTCAGCCTCTGGCCGAACGTCGCGGTCTTGGGATCATACTTGAAGATGATGTAGATGCGGATCGGATAATCGTCTCCTGACCTCTCTCCGGCATTGCCCTTTTGATAAACATTTTCGATCTTCCATCTCCAGCGCACCTTCGGATACTCGAGAACATCGTATCCCTTCCTGCAGATAAGACCTGATGCAGAGGCATTGCTCTCTGCCCTGAGAAACGAATTGCCATCATCTGTCCCGATCGTATAGACACTGTGATTCCTGATCTTCGGGAATGTGAGGGGCCGCCAGTTGTCGAGGTCATTGAAGTCCTCTCTGAACAAGACCGCCTTTGCCTGCCCTCCTGCTGAGAGAGACACAAGGATCATCAGCACGACAAGACAGCCTATTGCCGATGCGGTTCTCATCCCTCCGGTCATCATCTTTCAGCGAGCGACCTGCCCGCTACGCGATCGTCCCTGTTCACGTGGAGCCCTGCCCTGCCGTGCAGCCGAAGCAGTGGTCATCGACCGCGATCCTTCTTGATGCCAGCCTGCCGTGGTCGAAATGACTGAGCACGGTCGGACACCCTTCCGTAACACCAATGCCTGTCATCTGGTTGAAATCACAGTCATACAGTCTGCCGTCCCATCCGACATTCAGCAGACGCCTGCACATGAGGCCGCACAGGGTCTGCGGGTTGAAAGCATCGACGAGCTTTGCCATGTACATATCAAGATTGCCGGTTCTCAGGAGAAATTGGCGGAACCTGCCGATCGGCATATTGGCAAACGTATAGAGCATGGTGAAGGTAATGCCGTACGCGGAAAGAAGTTCTTTTCTGTATTCCGCCTCAAGGGAACTCTGCTCAGGCGGAAGAAATGCGCCTGCAGGATTATAGACGAGGTTCAGTTTTCTCCCGTTGTCAACTCCATATCCGAGGCTGTTCAGTCTCTTCAGCGCTGTTATGCTCTTTTCAAAGATGCCCTTGCCCCTTACCCTGTCCACCTGCTCATGCCTGCAGGAGGGGAGGGACGCCACAAGCTCGACCCGGCCCCTGTCATACCACGCGAAAAGGTCTTCCATTCCCCCTTCAAAGAATATGGCGAGGTTGGTGCGTACCACGACATGGCACCCCGCATTTTGGGCCTCTTCAACAAGATAACGGAAATGAGGATTCAACTCCGGGGCGCCGCCGGTAATGTCGAGTGCTTTGATACTCCCGCTGCGCATGACCTTGAGAACAGCATCGACCGTGACCCTGTCCATGACCTCCTGCCGTTCAGGCCCTCCCTCCACATGGCAGTGCTTGCACGCAAGATTGCAGCGGTATCCTACATTCACCTGCAGCATTTCAATGCCCGTGGCTGTCAGGGGGGTATCCTGCACCGTCTGTATCTTTTCACTAAAGCGCATGCTGAAGTCGTTTCCTCTCAAAGGGATATTTTATCAGCGGCATTGTGCGCCTGTATGCCGTGTATGAGCGATGCCCCTCCCCTTACTGCGGAAGCAATATGCACAGCCTCGGTAATGTGCTCCATGTCCATGCCTTCTTCAAGACAGCTTTTTGTGTACGCGTCAATGCAGTACGGGCACTGAACGGCATGAGCAACGCCCAGACCGATCAGCACCTTCTCCCTCCTGGACAACGCTCCGGGCTGGAGAGACGCGTTATACCAGTCCATGAATTTTCTGAAAAGCTCGGGATTGAACTTCCCGATCTCACCGAACCGCTCAAGGTCTTCCTGCCGGTAATAATCGCTCATGGGGCTGTCTCCTTCAGGGATATTTTCCACTTTTATTATATTCTGCTTTATTCGGTTGTAAAGGACAACTTCCTTTCGCTCTCCGCGTGTTTTTCTGCTACAATTTTTATACAGCTCTAAAGGAGGCGAAAATGCAGATAGGCATGATAGGTCTTGGCCGTATGGGCATGAATATGGCAATCCGCCTGATTCGAGGCAAACATAAGGTTGTCGCATATAACCGGTCGCCGGACAAGGTGATGGAAATCGCCCGAAAAGGCGCACGGGGAGCCTCTTCAGCCGGAGAGTTGGTCAGTTCACTTAAGCCTCCCCGATTCGTATGGATCATGCTGCCTGCCGGAAACCCCACCGATGACACCATACAGGGCCTGAAACCGCTTCTCAGCCGGGGAGACACGATCATTGACGGCGGCAACAGCTTTTATAAGGACGATATCCGGCGCGAACGGGAGCTCAGGAAGTCAGGCATCCACTATGTTGACGCAGGGGTGAGCGGCGGCATCTGGGGGCTGAAGGTTGGCTACTGCCTGATGGCGGGCGGCGAAAAAACGATCTGCAGAAAACTTGAGCCGATATTCAGGACGCTTGCGCCCAGGGACGGCTACCTTTATTGCGGGCCGGCCGGAGCTGGTCACTTCGTGAAGATGGTGCACAACGGCATCGAATACGGCATGATGTCAGCTTACGGAGAAGGGTTCGGGATCCTTGACGCATCGCCCTACTCCAAAGATCTGGATTTCGGCGCGGTCGCGCATCTCTGGAACCAGGGCAGCGTTGTGCGGTCATGGCTCCTTGAGCTTGCGGAAGAAGCATTCAAGAAGGACAGGAGGCTCCGGCAGCTGGAGGCATATGTGGAAGACTCGGGCGAAGGAAGATGGACCGTGCAGCAGGCCATAGAGACGGCCGTGCCGGCGCCGGTCATCACTGCAGCCCTCTTTCAACGTTTCCGGTCGCGGGACTCCAGCGCATTTTCCGACCGCATGCTCGCAGCACTGCGCAACGAGTTCGGCGGTCATGCGGTCAGGAAGAGACGTACCGGTAAACAGCCATGACCGAACCTGTCTACGCCACCTATGACAGCTGCAGCATCGAGATCCCGAGACCGTTCCTCCTCGTGATATTCGGCGCATCAGGCGATCTCAGCAGGAAAAAGCTATTTCCTGCCCTCTACCGTCTGGACCGGGACGGCCTGCTGCCTCCGAATTTCTGCATCCTTGGCACTGCCCGGACAGCGGTTGACCAGAGCGCTTTCCGTGAGCTGATACGCGGCTCAGTAGAAACATCCTTTGGAAAGGATTTCGACACCAGGGCATGGGAAACATTTGCCGCACGGCTCTATTACCACGAGGGAGCATATGATAGCCCTGAATCCTATACCGGCATGAAGGGACGCATTCAGGACCTCGAAAAGACCCATGACACCCGCGGCAACCGCATCTTCTATCTTGCCGTACCCCCGACGGTCTATGAGGTTGTTGTCTCAAACCTCGGTTCGTCGGGCCTCTCGCGGGAAGAAGGGGCATTCACGCATATTGCCATTGAAAAACCGGTAGGTTCCGACCTTGCCTCTGCGCTGAAGCTGAACACCGTGCTCAGGGCGTCATTTGTCGAACGGCAGATCTACCGCATGGACCATTACCTCGCAAAAGAGACCGTCCAGAACATCCTCATGTTCCGGTTCGCGAACGCCATCTTCGAGCCGCTCTGGAACCGGCGGTATATCGACCATGTGCAGATAACGGTTTCAGAAAGCATCGGCATCGAGAACAGGGCGGGCTATTATGAAAAGGCTGGGATTCTCAGGGACATGTTCCAGAACCATATTTTCCAGCTCCTTTCACTTACGGCCATGGAACCGCCATCGGTCTTTGAATCAGAACGGGTAAGGGACGAGAAAGCGAAAGTGTTCCGCTCGATCAGGCCGTTTTCCCTTGACAGTCTTCAGGACAGTCTCGTCCTTGGCCAGTACGGTGAAGGCGTGGTCAACGGGGAAAGAGCGGCTGCCTACCGGGATGAACCCGGCATCTCCCCTGATTCGACAACCCCTACCTACGCGGCGATGAAACTGTATATCGATAACTGGAGGTGGAACGGCGTCCCGTTCTATCTCCGTTCCGGCAAACGGCTCGCAAAAAAGAAGGCGGAGATATCGATACACTACCGCTCAGTGCCGCATCTCATGTTCTCCCGGGCAATGCAGGAGGATATCGAGCCGAACACGCTGATCATACGCATTCAGCCTGACGAGGGCATTGATATCACCTTCCAGGCAAAGAACCCCGGGACAAAGATATGCCTCAGCCCTGTCGTGATGGACTTTTCCTATAAACGGGCCTTCTCTCTGAGCGATTACGAGCGCATACTGCTCGACTGCATGCAGGGAGACCAGATGCTCTTCGTCAGGGATGACGGCGTTGAACAGACCTGGTCGCTCCTCACCCCGGTGCTTGAACATATCGCATCGGGCGCATTCCCTCTTTCCTTTCCCAACTATGCTTCGGGCTCGGAAGGTCCGCGCGAATCCGCAGATCTTCTCGTCAGGGACGGTCGCGCATGGAGGCCTCTCTGATCAGGGATGTCAGGGCCCTGCCCGATGCCGACGGCGCTGCCCATGCTGCAACGCGGATATTCGCCGAAGCTTCGGCAGAGGCGGTTTCCCTACGCAACAGATTTTCCGTCGCTCTTTCAGGCGGCTCGACCCCGCACAGGCTCTTTCATCTGTTGGGGTCGTCTCACCGAGGCAAGCTGGACTGGGGACACGTACAAATATTCTGGGCCGACGAACGCTGCGTGCCTCCTGACCATGAGCAGAGCAATTTCAGCGTCACCCATGAAGCATTGATCTCCCGGATCGACATACCCGCAGAGAACATCCACAGGATCCGGGGAGAACTCAGGCCCGAAGAGGCGGCCGCAAAATACGAGCGTGACCTGAGGGCCTATTTCGGGGTCACAGGGATCCCCAGATTCGATCTCATCCTCCTCGGCGTGGGAGAAGACGGGCATACGGCCTCTCTGTTTCCAGGAGAAACGGCCGTGTCTGAAATGAAGCGCCTTGCAGCTCAGGCATTTTCTTCTCGTGAAGGAAACTGGCGGGTGACCCTTACACTACCTGTGCTGAACAATGCAGCCCTGGTGGTTTTTCTCGTGACCGGAAAGGAGAAGGCAAGGATAATAAAAACTGTTCTTACAGAAGGGAAAAGGAACCTCTACCCGGCCGGGCTGGTCAGACCGCATCATGGCAGAGTCATCTGGATCCTCGATAAAGATGCTGCATCAGGGCTGAAGGAGACTGAACAGTGATCCCAT
>VEOY01000154.1 GCA_012026685.1 Nitrospirota bacterium | reverse complement strand
ATTTCTTTGGGCTGTACCTGCGTTGCTGGTAGTTGCGGCCATGTTCCCCATTTATCCGACTGCTGATGCCGGTGGAGGAAGGTCCAATTTCAGTTTTCTTGGTTTGGTGAAATCCATTCTTCCCGGTGATGAACGGTTATTGGAAATCCGGTAGGTGTCGGCTCTGATACAGCTCTGTCATCAGGGTCGCATCCCGACGGTCATCAAACTGCAGGGGAGAAGCCGACAAGAGAAAAGTGATCCGGGTTTAGGGTTTATGCTACTATGTTCCCCCATTTCGTATCACCGTGTACGTATTCTTTTTTGCGTCCTTATAGTCTTCACCCAGATCCGAATGGGCGCATCTCATTTGTCTTTATTTGATTCAAGGACATACGCGAAGAGCTCGCGGCATAGACGAAGGCGTTTGAGGTAGACCTTTCTTTCTGTCTCCTCCTGTTTTTCAATAATAGGCTTCAGTTTGTCGCATTGCTCGATGAGTTGTTTCAGCTCCTCCTGGGAAAGTGACATCGCGTCGTCAGTCTTTCCGCAGATCTCTGCAAACTCTTTTTTCCAGTCCTGGGCGTAAGCGGACTGAATGATCTGCGAATCAGGCGGCAACAGAGAAGACCCGGCGTGCAGGGCCGGGACGGTCAGAAGCAGGAACAGCATTCTCAGGATATTGCGTTTCAATGTGATTTCATCCCCGGATGGCAAGGTTTGCAGTTAGACATCGGGAAGGCCACATTCAGATGGCAGACCCCGCAGAACTCCCCCTTGAGGATGCGGGCCATCGCAAAATGTTTTGTTGTTTTTTTCTTGATATTGAAGATGTCAGGGTGGCAGTTGTTGCAGTCGAGCCATTGGATGTGCGGCTTGTGGGGGAAGACAGCAGGAGGGACGTTCGACCACTCAGCCTCCAGTGTCAGCTTCTCTTTGAAGTTCATATCCGTTTTCGGCTTTAGCGAGATGTAGTGAACCGGGCTGATCAGTCCTTTCCTGAGGGCCGCCGACCAGTTGATCATATTTCCGGAATTGGACTCGGGGAGCCGGGATGAAAGCTCGGCAAATTTCTCCTTGCCGTATGCCTTGTCGCCGTTATGGCATTTTTTGCAATGGGGTTCTTCGTGACCGAAGACGGACTTGCCGTCATGACAGGTCGGAGCGCCGCAATGGAGTCCGGCCCTGTTTGTCTTTTCGGTGATCTCGGTCGTATTTGCCTTCATATTGAATTCGAGTTCGAAGTGGCAGACCCTGCACGTATGTCTCTGCCGGTGGACCCAGTGGGAGAACGTTACAGGTTTGACCCCGTTCTTTTCGGATGTCCTGCTGATGAGCAGGTTCCCGTATTCATATGCGGGGGGAGCCGGGGGGAAGTTCCAGAAGCCCCGGGAAACCGCCGGCAACAGCATGCCGAGCAGGCATGCCAGTATGATCAGTTTACCTGCTTTGTGTGGCATCTCTGACAATCGATCAGGGGAAATGCGACCGTGCTGTGGCAGACGCCGCAGTATTTCCCCTCAAATATCTCGGCCATGGAATACTTTGTGGTCCCTCTCTTCACGCCGGCAAATATCTCGGGGTGGCATACCTCGCATCCGTTCCAGACCGTATGTTTTTTATGGGAAAAGACGATTTCGGGCATTCCCTTGACCTTTGCGTCGAGGGTGAAATCCTTCTGGATGGCAAGAGGCGGCCTTTTTATTGAGACGCTTTCGATCTGGTCGACCAGCTTGATTACACCGTCAGCCTCGGCCTTTTCCCAGTTGATGTTGTTCCCGAAGCGCTCTTTCGGGAATTTTTCGGTATATGAATAAAAATCGAAGTCTTTCTGTGCGTTCCTTCCCTGAGAATGGCATCGTTCGCATGTCTTCATTTGCGTCGGAGTCGGTGCTGTCTTCGAGCATGATTCGAACACTCTCCGGTTCAGATGAACCATCTGGCCGTTATGACAGGTCCCGCAGTAAAATCCTTTCATGTTATCAGCCGCCCGTATACCGGTCGATCCGGCCTTCATGCCGAAAGCGAGGTCAACATGGCATAGCCTGCAGGTGTATTTTGATCTGTGCAGCCAGTGCTCAAAGACGACCGGGGCCATCCCGGCCTTTTCAGAATAATTGTTCAGGACTACCTTGCCGTATTCATGGGGAAGGGGCCTTTTCTTCTTAACCCCGCCCTGGGCAAGAACGAGGCTGACTGAAACCAGCAGAATGCAGAAGGATGCCAAAATTGTTTTTTTCACGGTTCACCGCCTTTGGTATGAAAACGATGGTACTGTATTAAGCCCGGGTTGTCAAACAGAAATTGATTGACGAACAGGCAGAAGATGGATGGGAGACCGGCAGCGGGGCACGGCAGGAGCATCCCGTTCACCATAAGCCATCATTTCTGCTACAATCTCCCATGTCTCATACAAACGGTTCCATAAAGGCGATCATGTACGCATTGGGCGCCAACGGCGGTATCGCCGTTGCAAAAGGTCTGGCTGCGTGGTACACGGGTTCCGGTGCAATGCTTGCAGAGGCGATCCACTCCTTTGCGGACTGCGCCAACCAGGTGCTGCTCCTTATAGGCCTCCGCAGGGCGAAGAGGCCGGTGTCCGAGGAGCATCCCCTGGGCTACGGAAAGGCCATCTACTTCTGGTCATTCATCGTCGCACTCATGCTCTTCAGCATGGGCGGCATGTTCTCCATATACGAGGGCGTACATAAAATGCTGCATCCGGAGATGCCGACATCTCCCTGGGTGGCGGTCGCGGTGCTGGCAGTCTCAATCCTGCTGGAATTCGGCTCACTGAAGGGGGCGCTGAACGAGGTAAACAAGGTGAAGGGCAAACGGTCCCTCGCCAGATGGTTCAAGGTAAGCAGGCAGAGCGAGCTTATTGTGGTGGTCGGAGAGGACATCGCAGCTCTCCTTGGCCTGTCACTGGCGCTTGCAGCTGTGCTGCTGACGATCGTTACAGCCAACCCTTTCTTCGATGCGCTGGGGACCATGGCGATCGGCGTTGTCCTCGTCCTGGTGGCGGTCACCTTGGGCATTGAGGTGAAGAGCCTGCTGATCGGCGAAAGCGCAGACCCTGAAACGGTATCCGCTATGCGTGATTTTCTGTCAGGCAGGTCCGAAGTAGCTGAGATCTACGGTCTTATCACCCTTCAGCTTGGCACAGAGCTGATGGTTGCGGTGAAGGGAAGGATGCAGCAGCAGGGAACTGCGACGGAGCTGATCGATGATATCAACCGTGTCGAGTCAGAGCTCAGGGGGGCCTTCCCTCAGATAAAATGGATCTTCTTCGAACCGGACGTGAAGGACTGATAGCCAACGTCCATTAAATTGTCTGGGCGGAAAGACAATCTTTTTTATGTGGTCGTGGCCTAAGTGTCAGCATGTGGTCAATTCCCCTCTTTGGCAAAGAGGGGCGCGGGGAGATTTGCTGATCATATCTTGCTCCATATCATTTCCAGGACTTCGTTGATGTTTTTCAATACATTGTTATTTGAAAACCTCAGGACAGT
>VEOY01000189.1 GCA_012026685.1 Nitrospirota bacterium | reverse complement strand
GAGCATGCGCCATACGGTTGAATGCAGCGGACAGGCGGCTGATCTCACTGGTGCCGGATGCGGTAACCCTGCTGCTGAAATCGCCTTCCGAGACGCCGGTGACCGCCCGCGTCAGTTCTTCGACGGGGTTCGTGAGACGTTTGGAAAAAATAATGCTCAGCAAGATGGTCAGCCCTCCCATGCCGAGAAGAGAAAAAAGAAGCAGGCGGTTCGAGCGCCGTATAAAAAGAAGTTCCTTCTGGCTCCGCATGAACCTGAGCTCAACCCTCCCGATCTCCCTGCCCCCGAGAAAAAGCGCGTAGGGATGGAAGCTGGTCGAGTCGTCCTTGTACCGCAGGGCCGAGATCGCGACGATCCTCTTCTTCACAAGAGGTGTCAGAGTATTGACCGCGCTGTCCGTGCCGATCACGAACGAGTTGTCAGCGTCGTACAGCTTCATCTCGAACCCCAGCATCAGGGCCCAGACCGTGTTCTCGATGATCTCGGGATTTGCCCATACCCCGTACTTCTCATAGGTGCTCTCGAGCGATGTCGTTATCCAGGAAGCCCTGTCTTCCACCTGTCCCTCAAGAAACCCCCTGAAATCTCTCACCATAAGTTCGCGCACGACAAAGGCCGAGGAAAGTGCAATGGCAGAGACAGCAAGCAGGATAAGGAATACCCTAAGCCAGAGACTCTTAAGCATCCTTCCTTCCGGAGAAACGGTATCCGACACCGTAGATGGTGAGTATCAGCACGGGGTTCTTCGGATCGTCCTCGATCTTGTGCCTGATGTTCTTGATGTGGGCGTCGATGCTGCGCTCATATCCCTCAAACTGATAGCCAAGCGCCCTGTCAACCAATTCCTCCCTCGTCAGCACCTTGCCGGGAACAGACACGAGGCTGAAAAGCACCTTGAACTCAGTCGGTGTTATGTCCACCGGCTGTCCGTGTTTCATTACCGTATAGCTGTGGCCGTCCACGACAAGAGCACCCTGATTGAAACTCACCGGTCCCGATGATCCGAGATCGGCCTTCTGGGCCCTTTTCAGGAGGGCCTTCACACGGTATACCAGTTCGCGGGGACTGAAAGGTTTCACAACATAATCGTCCGCACCAAGCGCAAAACCCGCCACCCGCTCCTCCTCGGACGACTTCGAGGTGAGCATGATGATCGGGATATCCCCGACCTCTTTGATCTCCTGACAGACCTCTTCGCCCGTCGTGTCGGGGAGCATAAGGTCGAGAATGACAAGGATCGGCTTGTCCTTCATAAGCGCAGCAAGCGCATCCCGGCCCTTCTCAAAGTGCACGACGCGGTAGCCGGCCTCTTCGAGATAAACCTTTACCACCTTTGCGATCTTTCTGTCGTCCTCAACAACAAAGAGCGGTTGCATCACATCTCCCCTGGTCACACCTTATGCCGTCATCCTCATTATACTGTATAACCGTGCCACCCCTCCACGCACGACAATTGCTTTGCCCCCGATAAGGTGCTATCCTGAGCTTAACCATGTACCGCAAGATCCTCGCAGCAGTCAACGAGCACCTGAATTCCGAAGTTGCGGCACGGTATGCGCTCACCCTCGCCAGCCATCTCGATGCAAAACTGTACATATGTTTCGTTGCACGCAAGGACATGTCCCAGCAGGCGCGACGTGCTGCGGAAGACGCCATGAAAAAACTGTTCCATGATGCCATGGAGAAGAATATCCGGGCAGAGAGCATTGCTGAAATAGGTGACCCGGTCGCCGAGATCGGCAAGATCGTCAGACATGAAGGGATCAGCCTCGTCTTCGCCTCCACGCGGCGCGAGGACACCGAACGCCGCTTCTTTACCGGCACCATTGCACGCAATCTCTCCCTGAAACTCCCGTGTTCGGTCGCGCTTGTGCGCGTTGTCCATTCGGGGAGAGTTCACCCCGGAAAGATCCTTGTTCCGCTGAAGGAACGGATCGACCATGTGACAGAACGTGCCTATTTCACCGCCGCCCTGGCGCGCACATTCAAATCAAAGGTCTATGTTTTCCATGCACCGAAAAAAGTGACCCGTTTTTTTCACGGGGAGATACATCTCACACCCGAGGACTGGGAACAAAGGATGCCGCAGGATATCTCCCGGTTCACGGAGCAGCTGGAACAACAGGAGATCGAACATGAGAACAGGCTCCTTCCCGGCGGAACGGGAAAGAACATAACCATCGAGGCCTTTGCAAAACGGCATGACCTCATCATCATGGGTGCGAGCGAGCGAAGGCTTTTTTCCTCCCTGCTTCGGGGAAACCCTGTCGAATACGTGCTCAGAGAGACCCCCTGCGACCTTATCATTCTGACGCCCCGGCATGAAGATTAACAGCCTCTCCCGCGAAGATGCCTTAAGGTCGCTGGCAAGTTCGGAGCACGGCCTTTCCGGGGCAGAGGCTGCACGGCGGCTGTCGGAAAACGGCCCCAATGAGATACGGGAGACACGCAGGACGCCCCTCGGCATGAAGTTCCTGAAACAGTTCACGCACTTCCTTGCCCTTCTCCTCTGGTGCGGAGCAGGTCTCTCATTCCTCTCCGACTGCATAAACCCGGGCGGGAACATGTCAACGCTCGGCTTTGCGATAATCGGCGTCATCGTGATAAATGCCGTATTCACCTTCATCCAGGAGTATCGTGCGGAAAAAGCGCTTGAGACTCTCAAAAAACTTCTGCCCTTTTATGTGCAGGTCGTCCGGGGAGGAAAGGACAAGAAGGTCCATGCATATGAAATAGTGCCCGGTGATATGATCAGGCTTTCTGAAGGCGACAGGATACCTGCAGATGCACGCCTGATCGAAAGCTGCGTGCTGAGGGTGAACAACTCATCCCTCACCGGTGAATCGGAGCCGCTGTTACGGAACCATGCCCCTTCTCAGGGAGAACTGCTCGAAAGCCCAAATATTGTCTTTGCAGGGACTACGGTAACGAGCGGCTCATGCAAGGCGCTCGTCTTTGCAACGGGCATGGCAACCGAAATCGGCAGGATAGCTCATCTCACCAGTGCTGTCGAATCGGGCCTGAGCCCTCTTCAGAAGGAGATCATCAGAACCACCAGGATCATAGCCTTTCTTGCAACCGTAATCGGCTTCATCTTTTTTGTGATCGGGCATTTCATGGGAAGGGTCTTCTGGGAGAACTTTATTTTTGCTATTGGAGTCATTGTAGCGCTCGTTCCTGAAGGAATGCTCCCGACGGTCACCCTTGCCCTGGCAATAGCGAGCCAGCGGATGGCAAAAAGAAAGGCGCTCATAAAGAACCTTACCTCTGTGGAGACGTTGGGCTGTGTAACCGTAATCTGCACTGACAAAACAGGCACGCTTACCCAAAACAACATGGCCGCATCACGAATATGGGCAGACAGCAAGATGGTCGAGACCAAGGACTTCAGACCGCAGACATCGGACATGTTTATGAAGATCGCTCTCGTCTGCAACAATGCCCGGTTTACTGATTCTGAATACCAGGGCGATCCCACGGAAATAGCACTCCTGAAACTTGCAGGGAAAAGCATTGGCGATCTCGGGACAGAGCGTATTGCCGAGATACCTTTTGACCCTGACCGCAAGAGAATGACGACAGTGAACAGGATCGGCGACAGGGAATATATCTTTACAAAAGGCGCGATGGAGAGCATCATGCCGGCTTGCAGCGGCTTTCTTCTCCATGGTATGAAGCAGCGGATGGACGAGACATTCCGAAAACAGGCAATGGCTGCATACCATGAACTCATGGATATGGGGCTCAGGGTACTGGCGTTTGCATACAGAGAACACGAAATGCAAAGAGCGCGTGACAACCACCCGGAAAATGACGTTCTCAAATCCGACCCCACCAGCCCCCAATCCATTGAAACCGACCTTGTTTTCGCCGGGCTGATCGGCCTTGAGGACCCGCCGCGGCCGGAAGTGCCTGCAGCCATCCGTAAATGCCATGAGGCAGGTATACGCGTCATCATGATCACCGGTGACGGCGCGAGAACAGCAGCAGCCATTGGAAGGGAGATCGGCCTGATAAAGGGAGAGCCTGTTGTCATCGAAGGCGCGGAGTTTACAACCCTCGATGACAGAAGCCTGAGGGAAAAGCTTTCCGCAAAAGAGGTCATCTTCGCGCGCATGACGCCCAAGCACAAGATGCGGGTAGTCTCTGTCCTGAAAGAAGACGGAGAGCGCGTTGCCGTGACCGGCGATGGAGTGAATGACGCACCGGCACTCAAGAAGGCCGATATCGGCATAGCCATGGGCATCTCGGGTACAGACGTGGCAAAAGAGGCGTCTGACATGATCCTTCTGGACGACAACTTTGCCACGATCATCAATGCGGTTGAAGAAGGCAGAGCCGTGTTCGAGAATATCAGGAAATTTATAGCCTACTTTTTCACATCGAACGTTGCCGAGCTGGTTCCGTATATTACCTACGTGATCTTCCCGGTCCCGTTGCCGCTGACGATCATGCAGGTGCTGGCCATAGACCTGGGGACCGACCTTCTCCCGGGACTTGCCTTAGGGGCCGAAAAACCGACAAAAGAGCTTATGACACTGCACCCCCGAAGCCCTCAGGAGAAACTTCTCAACGCAAAAATACTTGCACTGGTGTTTCTCTGTCTGGGTCCAATCGAGGCTGCAGCAGGTCTTTTCGGATTTTTCCATCTTCTGAAACAGGGCGGATGGCAATGGGGCGCCATATTCCCTTCGGGCGACATCCTCTACATGCAGGCGACGACAGCGTGCCTTACCGGTATTGTGATAGCCCAAATAGCAAACGTCTTTGCCTGCAGGTCCTCGAGTGAGTCTGTCTTCAGTATGGGGTTCTTCACCAACAGGCTGATTTTTGCGGGTATCGCGTTCGAACTGGCTCTTCAGGCCTTCATTGTCTATCACCCCTGGGGGAACACGATATTTTCGACCCATCCCCTTTCGCTCGCCACATGGCTCGTCCTCATCCCCTTTGCCTTTGTCCTCTTCTTTGCTGATGAAACGCGAAAAGCCGTAGCGCGGCAAACTCAGCTGCGGCGCTCCTCCATGTCCACCCTAAGCCGGTAGCCGACCCCGGGCTCGTTGATGAAGAATCTGGGGCGGGCAGGGTCGGCCTCCAGTTTGTGACGGAGTTGAGCCATGTATATCCGCAGATAATGGCTTTGGGTTACATATGCAGGTCCCCAGACCTCTTTCATCAGCTGGCCATGGGTTATAACCTTGCCGGCATACCTGACCAGTACGGTGAGGAGACGGTATTCAATAGGAGTAAGATGTATTTCCCTGTCGTCAAGAAAAACCTGCCGCTTCACGATATCGACCTTGAGGTTGTCCAGAACGAAAAGCGGTTCTTCGCTGCCATGGTGTGTTGCCGCGTGGCGGAGGGCAACGCGGATCCTGGCCAAAAGTTCTCCCGCCCCGAACGGCTTGGTCAAATAGTCGTCGGCTCCGACATCGAGGGCCCTTATCTTGTCCTCCTCCTGCTCCCGTGCGGAAATAACGATTATCGGGATTTGGGTCCACTCCCGCAACCGCTTTGTGATCTCGATCCCGTCGATATCAGGCAGGCCGAGGTCAAGCAGTACGACATCGGGGTTCCGCGTTGCCGCCTGCGTCAGCCCCTCCTCACCCGAAGCCGCTTCAGCGAGGCGATAGCCGCTGCCCTGCAGCGTTATGCGCAGAAAACGGCGCATCTGCGGCTCGTCTTCGATCAGGAGTACAAGGCCGGAATCTGCGGTCATGCTGTGACCCGGGGGAGGTCTTTTTCCTGCTCCAGTTCAGGAGGCTCCCCACCCAGCGGAAGTGTGAAACAGAAGGTCGCTCCTCCGCCGCTCCGATTTCCCGCCCATATCCGGCCTCCATGGGCTGTAACTATCGCACGACAGATGGCTAATCCCAGCCCGATGCCGCCGCCGGGTCCGGAACCCCGCACGAACTTCTCGAAGATATGTTCTTCGCTGCCCGGGGGCAGTCCCGGCCCTCTGTCGGCAACCTCCACCGTAACTTCGCCGTCCCTTTTCATGGCAGAGATATCAAGAGGTGTCCCGGGCGGAGTATACTTGACCGCATTGTCGACCAGGTTCATAAGAACCTGTTCGATAAGAAGCGGATCAAAAGGGATCAGAGGAAGGTCCTCCTGCAGCGCAGTCGATACGGAGCGGTCTCCGAACTTCTCGGAAAGCCGGTTCAGCACCACACCGATGATTTCCTCCAAAGACTGCCACTCTTTTTTTATAGTAATGGCCTTTGCCTCCAGACGCGTCATATCCAGCACATTTCGGATGATATGGTTCAGATGCTCGGCTTCTTCAAAAATAGTCTGCGTCAGTTCATGTCTGCTGGGCTGGTCAAGCGTCGTCTCCTGCTCGAGCAATGTCGTCGCAGCGCCGGTTATCGCGGCCAACGGCGTCCTCAGGTCATGGGAGACCGAACTGAGCATGGTATTGCGCAATGTCTCCGTTTCCGCCCTCAGAAGGGCCTGCTGCGCCTCTTCCGAGAGAAATGCCCGCTCGATCGCCATGGCGGTCTGATTCGCAAAACTCTCGATCGCATGCACTCGCTCAGGATCGAAAAAGGTCTGGGGTGATCTGGGAAGAATGCCGATCACGCCAACGGTCTTCGATGCCGCTGCAAGCGGTATATACAGGGCACGCGACCCTGAAAGCGTGTCCGTTCCGAGACCGGCCCTCTGCCGGTGATCAAGGGCCCATTGAGCTACACTCTGCTCTTTTTCGTCGAGCGCAAAGGTATCCGGACCCGTTACCGGTATCTTCAGCCTGCCGTGATCGTCGGGCACGAGTATGACCACGCGGCTCGAGAAGACCTCGCTGATATGCCTGATCGCAATGGCGCTTAGTTTATTGATGCCTCGCTCATGAACGAACTTCTGGCTGAGGCTGTACAGGGCAGATGTTCTCCTTTCCCTGTGCCTTGAGGCCTCGGCCTGATCCCTCACCCGGTGCGTAAGCCGGCTGATCACATAGGCGATCATGAACATGACAGCAAAAGTGATGAAATATCGTACATTGTGCACTGCAAAGGTGTAGTATGGCGGGATGAAAAAGAAATCAAAGGCGGCTACACTGAGCAAGGCCGCAAAAAAAGACGGCTTGCGGCCCGTTCTGCCTGCCACGATGACCGCGCCGAGAAGATAGACCATTGCAAGGTCGACAACTTCGACATAAGGCTTCATCAGAAAGGCAAGGGCCGTGCAGGCGCCGACTATCCCTGAGCTTAAGATCCACTCGCTCATTTTCGTTTTCGGCTGCTCCTGTTTCACCGTAAGACCCTTTACTGGCTCACCGGTATCTCCGGATATGACATAGACCTCAATATCCCCGCTGCCGCGGACAAGTTCGTCGAGCATCGAGCCGAAAAGTTTGTCCTTCCAGCGCGGGTGAGTCGGCTTGCCGACAATGATCTTCGTGACATTGCGTTCGCGGGCATACGTCAGGACCTCTTCACTCGCCTTGTGGCCGGAGAGAGTAACCGTCTCCGCTCCCAGACTTTCTGCGAGGCGCATATGTTCCGCAAGCTGCCTCATGTCGTTTTCCGAGGGCTTCACCTTATGAGGTGCTTCAACATAGACAGCGAGCCATTCGGCGCGAAGGCCGGTCGCCATGCGCTTGGTCGCGCGGATCAGTCGGATCGAGCGCGGGTTTGGGCCGACGCAGACGAGCAGCCGTTCGGCAGCCGGCCAGACCTCCCTGATGCCCTTCACCTCCCTGTATCTTTGCATCTGTTCGTCAACACGCTCTGCCGTCCGGCGCAGGGCCAGTTCGCGAAGGGCGAGGAGATTGCCCTTTCTGAAGAAGAACTCCCTGGCCCTTGCGGCCAGCTCCGGGACATAGACCTTGCCCTCTTTCAGCCTCTGAAGCAGGTCGTCGGGCGGAAGGTCAACAAGCTCGATCTCGTCGGCCCGGTCAAGGAGAAAATCCGGTATGGTCTCCCGCACGGTTATGCCCGTTATCTGCGTGACCACATCATTCAGACTTTCGAGATGCTGGACGTTCACCGTTGTATAGACATGCATACCCGCTCCAAGGAGTTCATAGACATCCTGCCAGCGTTTCTTGTGGCGAGATTCCGGGGCGTTGGTATGTGCCAGTTCATCCATGAGGATGAGCGCAGGCTTGCGTTTCAGCGCTGCATCGATGTCGAATTCGGAAAGCACCGTGCCACGGTATTCGACCTGTTTGCGCGGGATCTGTTCGATACCGGCGAGGAGCGCCTCTGTCTCTTTTCTGCCATGGGTTTCCACGACACCAGCCACGATATCGATGCCCTCAGCCAGCCTCTGCTGCGCAGCGCCCAGCATTGCATAGGTCTTCCCCACGCCGGGGGCAGCGCCGAAGAATATCTTCAGCTTCCCTTCGCGTCCGCGCTCCTCCTCCTGCCGCACCTTTGCCAGGAGGAGATCGGGATCAGGCCTGCGGTCTTCCACGCTCACGCTCCATCATAACCGTATTTTCCCACGACTTGTCCCCCCAGGCAAACGTTTCACTTCTGACACATGTCCGCCGAGATCACGAGACATGATACTTTTTCCTTTCTGGCAACATCGTCCGGCCTGATCTCACCTGCGAGGACCTCTCCCCTGATATACGTCTCCCCGACAAAGGATGTAACCTTGATCAGCCCTACCGGCACTACTTCGCATAACGGTGTTATCCGGTGAACGGCAAGGGTATCATTGACATGAACAGCGTCTTTCACGACATCAGTGCCGCTGTGAAACAGATATACAATGTCTCCCTTCACAAACACATCACGTCTTTCTTCGCGGTGATACAGCTGCGCGGGATAGGAGACAGCAAATGCTGCGACAGGAATGGCAGCGGTCAACAAAAGAAGACCCCCTGCCATTATTCTGAACCAACCTGTTTTTCCGGTAGGCCGATCCATCTGAAACCTCCTCATTTCTGCCCGAGTTCATCGAGCGCCAGATTCAGCGTCAGGACATTGACCCTTGGCTCGCCCAAGATCCCGAACTGCCGATATTCGATATTGGCGGCAACAAGGGCACGGACGACCGACTCTTCGAATCCCCTTGTTGCCGCTACCCGCTTTACCTGATATTCTGCAGCAGCAGGGCTGATATGCGGGTCAAGCCCACTGCCCGAGGCGGTGATCAGATCCACGGGTACTGATGCAGGGGCTTGGGGGTCAGCACCCATCAGCGCGTCTATGCGGCTCTTCGCGTTATCCACGAGGACAGGGTTGGACTCTGCCAGATTGGAACCGGAAGACGCAGCTGCATTATAGGGAAAAGATGCGGTCGCGGACAGCCTTCCCCAAAAATATTTGGAGTCGTCAAATGGCTGTCCGATGAGAGTAGAACCGACCCTCTTTCCGTCTTTCACGATGATACTGCCGTTTGCCTGATCAGGGAAGATCAGTTGCGCGATGCCCGTTACTGCAAGGGGATAGATTATTCCCGTCAGGATGGTAAAAGCGATCAGTGAAACCAGTGCAGCTCGTATGATTTTCGTCATGTCATGTCACCCTATGCCAGATGCAGAAACGTTATGATCATATCGATCAGCTTGATGCCGATAAACGGGACGATCAAACCGCCCAGTCCGTAAATAAGAAGGTTGTTGCGCAGAACGAGTCCCGCTCCCATGGGGCGGTAGGCAACGCCCCGCAGGGCGAGCGGAATGAGCGCTATGATGATCAGGGCATTAAATATGACCGCCGACAGGATCGCGCTCTGCGGGGTTGAAAGCCCCATGATATTGAGCGCCTCCAGCTGCGGGTACGTTGCTATAAACGCAGCCGGCAGAATGGCGAAATATTTTGCCACATCATTGGCAATGCTGAAGGTGGGCAGTGTGCCCCGCGTCATCAGCAACTGTTTGCCGATCTCGACGACCTCGATCAGTTTCGTAGGATTGGAGTCGAGGTCCACCATGTTGCCCGCCTCCTTTGCGGCCTGGGTCCCGGTGTTCATGGCTACAGCCACATCTGCCTGCGCAAGGGCAGGGGCGTCGTTGGTGCCGTCACCGGTCATCGCCACGAGCCTGCCCCCTGCCTGGTGTTCACGGATGAGCTTCAGCTTTGCCTCAGGCGTTGCCTGGGCGAGGAAGTCATCCACCCCTGCCTCGGCAGCGATCGCGGCGGCGGTCAGCGGGTTATCGCCGGTTATCATGACCGTCTTGATACCCATGCGTCGCAGTTCCGAAAACCGTTCTTTGATCCCGCCCTTGACAATGTCATTGAGGCGTATGACGCCGAGGACCTTCTTTCCTTCAGCCACCACCAGCGGCGTGCCTCCTTCGCGGGCTATGTCATTGACAACTGCCCTGATGTCAGACGGAAAGTTCCCTCCTTGCCTGTTAACGTATTCCTCCACGGCGTCTGCCGCACCCTTTCGAATTTCCCGGCTGTCAAGATTAACGCCGCTCATGCGGGTCTGCGCTGAAAAAGGGACGAGCGTGGCATTCAGCGCGTGAATATCCCGTTCACGGAAACCGAACTTTTCTTTTGCCAAAACGACGATGCTCCGGCCCTCCGGAGTCTCATCCGCGAGTGAGGAAATCTGCGCTGCATCTGCCAGCGCCCTGGCATCGGTCCCAGGAGCAGGGATGAATTCGGTCGCCTGCCGGTTTCCCAATGTTATGGTGCCTGTCTTGTCCAGCAGCAGTACATCGACATCACCCGCGGCCTCAACTGCCCGTCCTGACATGGCGATCACATTCGCCTGGATCATGCGGTCCATGCCGGCTATGCCGATGGCAGAGAGAAGGCCGCCGATAGTTGTCGGTATCAGACAGACAAGAAGTGATACAAGTACCGTTGCCGATACCGGGCTCCCCTGTCCCGCTGCCTTCACGCTGAAAAGGGAGAAGGGAAGGAGCGTCACCGTCGCGAGCAGGAAGATTATGGTAAGGCCGGCAAGCAAAATATCGAGAGCTATCTCATTCGGGGTCTTCTGTCTCTTTGCTCCCTCGACCATCGATATCATCCTGTCAAGGAAGGTTTCGCCGGGATTGGCAGTGATTCTGATAACTAACCAGTCAGACAATACCTGGGTGCCGCCGGTGACAGCTGACCGGTCGCCGCCGCTCTCCCTGATGACCGGAGCACTCTCGCCGGTTACAGCGCTTTCGTTTACCGAAGCAACGCCGACGACCACTTCACCGTCGCCGGGGATGATATCCCCTGCTTCCACAAGAACATGGTCGCCTTTTTTCAGTTGGGAGGATGCAACCGTGCTGATCGTTCCTTCCCGGTCGGGTCTGGAAAGTTTTTTGGCCTGGATATCCCTTCGGGAACTGCGAAGGGCGTCCGCCTGCGCCCTGCCCCTGCCCTCTGCCACGGATTCGGCAAAATTTGCGAACAGCACCGTGGCCCAGAGCCAGAGAGATATCCCGAGGATAAAGCCGGGAGACTCCGTACCCTTCACGAAAAGAGCACGGACAAAAAGAAGCGTAGTCAGTAAGCTGCCCACTTCGACTACGAACATGACCGGGTTGCGCACCTGGTTCCGCGGATCGAGCTTTATCAGCGAATCTATCAGCGCGCGTCTGATGATGCGCGCTTCAAGAAGCGAGTGTCCTTTCTTCTTGTGGCTCATTATTTTTATTCTCCCGCTTATTTATAAAGCATCAGGTGCTCGGCAATCGGTCCCAGCGCCAGACTCGGAAGAAACGTCAGCGCACCGACGATAATGATTATGCCTGCCAGGAAAAACACAAAGAGCGGCGCATGGGTAGGCAGCGTGCCTGCGCTCGGGTTGACATACTTTTTTGCTGCGAGGGAACCTGCAATGGCAATGATCGGCACCATGACCCAGCACCTGCCGAAGAGCATGGCTATGCCCAACGAGGTATTGTAAAACGGCGTATTAGTCGAGAGGCCCCCAAATGCACTGCCGTTATTGTTGCCTGCAGATGAAAATGCGTAGAGCATCTGGGAAAAGCCGTGGGGCCCGGGATTCGAAACGCCCGCCACACCTGAAGCCGTTACCGAGGCGACCGCAGTGCCCAGGAGAACGCATACAGCAGGGATCAGTATCACAAGAGCAACCATCTTCATCTCAAAGGCTTCGATCTTTTTGCCAAGGTACTCCGGAGTGCGCCCCACCATGAGACCCGAAATAAAGACTGCCACCATGGCAAAGGCCAGCATGCCGTAAAGACCGGAGCCGACACCGCCGAAGACGACCTCTCCCAGCTGTATCAGTACCATGGGCATCATGCCGCCAAGAGGGCTGAAGGAATCGTGCATGGCATTTACCGAACCGTTCGATGCAGCAGTAGTCGCTGCAGCCCATAGTGCAGAGTTGGCAATGCCGAAGCGGACCTCCTTGCCTTCCATATTACCGGCAGCGGGATCTACGCCGATTGCGGTAAACAGCGGATTCCCCGCCTGTTCCGCAGTATAGCAGACCGTCAGGAAGGGGACAAAGAGTATCCCCATGACCACCAGCAGCGCCCACCCCTGCCGCGTATCGCCGACCATTTTCCCGAAGGTATAGCAGAGTGCCGCGGGAATCAGGAGGATTGCCAGCATCTCGAGAAGATCCGAAAGCGGGGTCGGGTTTTCGAACGGATGTGCAGAGTTCGCATTAAAGAATCCGCCGCCATTTGTACCGAGCTGCTTGATCGCGATCTGCGACGCGGCAGGGCCGAGCGGCAGGGTCTGCTCGAAAGCCTTTGCAGGTTCGGTGAGTTGTTTCCCGTCTGCTCCAATGACGGGTTTTCCGTCTGCATCGACTCTTGGTCTCTCATAACCGATTGTCTGGAGCAGCGGCACATTCTTGTAAGGGCTGAAGCTCTGCACCACTCCCTGTGACACCAGGAAGACCGCCATAACCAGGCTGAGCGGGAGAAGGATATAGAGCACGGACCGCGTCAGATCGACCCAGAAATTGCCGATCGTCTTTGCGGTTCGCCTCGTAAAGCCGCGGATCAGGGCAACAAGCACTGCCATACCCTCGGCAGCCGACACAAAATTCTGGACAGCAAGGCCGGTCATCTGCGTCAGATAGCTCATGGTCGATTCGCCTCCATAAGACTGCCAGTTGGTGTTTGTGATAAAGCTGACAGCCGCATTGAAGGCCAGGTCAGGAGAAACACCGGGAAACCCCTGCGGGTTCAGCGGGAGTATGCCCTGAAAGCGCAGAATAAGATAGAGAAGCAGGACAAAGCAAAATTTAAAGAGGATTGCTGCTCCTGCATACGCCTTCCAGGACATCTCGTCCTCGGGACGTGTGCCCAACATGCGATAAATCAGCCGTTCGATAGGCCCGAGGATGAGATTGAGGCCGGATGACTTGCCCTCATAGACCGTCGCCATGTAGCTGCCCAGTGGCTTTACAAAGGCAAGGAGAACGACAATAAACAATCCGATCTGCGTCAATCCATTTGTTGTCATGAGAAGATCTCCGGTTTCATGAGTGCTATCGTCAGGTAAACAAGAAGTCCGAAGGCTACGATGCCGCCTGTCCAGTAAAATATTTCCATACCGACACCTCCTACACTCTCTCAAAAAACCTGACCAGCAGGGCGGTAAGCGCAAAAAAAACGATCACCAGGAGAAAATATACTCCATCCATTGCTTTCACCTCCGCTGTTTTCAGCCTATCATGAAATAGCGCAAAACAGGTGTAAAGAAGGTACGCCGACGCGTAAAAATGCTGTAAAGAATTTCCCGATTATTCGCTGCAAAATCCGGCAGTCTATCCTGGAAAGATGGATATGTGCGGTCATTTTCCTCTCCTTCGGAAGAGGAAGGCGCCGCCTACGACAGGAGGGACCGGTACGGCATAATAAGCCTGTTCACCTTGCTCATGAGCTCAATACCCCCGAACGGCTTGCGGATAAAGTCATCTACGGGAATGTCCTGCCGTACAAAATCCTCGATCTGGTATGCTGACATCGCGATCACCTTCACCGAAGGCTTGATCACCTTCAGGCTCTTGATCAGATCCCTTCCGTCGATGACCGGCATGAAGATATCGGTGATCACCAGCGTTATCCCGTCAGCCTGCTCCTTGAAGAACTTAAGCGCGCGGATGGCATTGTCTTCGGCTATCACCGTATAGCCGAACGACTCTATCGTTTCGCTCACGAATCTCAGCGTGTCACTCTCATCTTCGACAACAAGAACACAACCCCTTTCCGTCTGTTGATTTTCCGCTGCCCCGTCCGAGGCGATGTGCTGTGCCGGGACGGCCCGGATATAGACCTGAAATGTAGTGCCTTTCCCGACCATACTGTCTACCGTAACCGCGCCCTTATGGTCCTTGACAATGCTGTAGACCATTGCCAGCCCGAGGCCGGTACCCTTTCCCTGTCCTTTTGTCGTAAAGAACGGATCGAATATCTTATCCCTGACATCGTCAGGTATACCCGAACCGGAATCCGTGACACTGAGGATCACGTATGCTCCCGGGGCAAGAAGAGGATGAACCTGTGCAGCTTCATTGCCGAACGTTTTCGCCGCTGTGGCGAGCGTGACCACCCCTCCGGCAGGCATCGCGTCTGCCGCATTCACCATCAGGTTCATGACCACCTGTTCCATCTGGTTGGAATCACCCATAAGCTGAGGGAGCATATCATCCAGTTTCAGATCGACCGAGATATTTCTGTGGGACAGGGTCTTGCTGATAAGCTCGGTCGTGTCGCGGACAACAGAGTTCAGACTGACCGGCTGCATATCTATCTTGCCCTTCCGCGCGAATTTCAGCAGCTTGGAGATCATCTGGCTCGCCCTTCTCGACGAAGACTCCACGATGGTAAGATGCTTCCTCGCATCGGAATCGAGTCTTTCGTTGTCGCCTAACAGCTCGACATGCCCGATGATCGCGGAGATCACATTGTTGAAGTCATGGGCGAGGCCTCCGGCAAGCATGCCGATTGACTCCATCTTCTGAGACTGGAAGAGCTGCTCCTGAAGTCTTTTCTTGTCCGAGATGTCACGATGAAATGCCTGGATATAGATATCCCCATCGATCTGCAGGGCCTTGGCGCTGATCTCGAACAGAACGGTCTCTCCATCCTTGCGGTAGTGCCGCGTTTCGTAGATCAGGGACTCGCCGTTCAGGATCCGCTTGATGCGCTCCTCCTTCTCGGGGTCCTCTTTCCCCGCATCAAGGACCTTAATGCTTGTTCCTATGAGCGACTCCACAGGGAACCCGTGCAGTTCGCAGAACCTGCTGTTCACATTGACAATAATGCCGTTCCTGTCGTAAACGGCAACGCCGTCACTCGCATTATCGAAAAGTCCGCGGAACTTCTGCTCCGAGACAGCCAGTTCCTTCGTGCGCTGGGCAACCAGTTCCTCGAG
>VEOY01000064.1 GCA_012026685.1 Nitrospirota bacterium | reverse complement strand
TATCTGTGTTCTGACCATTGCAGCCTCCTGTGATTACAGTTTTGATATCATGATAACAGATGGAGAATATGCCGGTCAAGAAAAAGGGCCGGAAGGGTGAATTCAGAGATGACGACAAACGCAAAACAGCACAGGGGACAACGTGAACGGGAGACCAGGGCGGTAAGCACTGCGCAGGGTATCCATGTTGTGGCCAAGCCGGTCGGCCCGGCCTGCAATCTCAACTGTGAGTATTGTTTTTATCTTGAGAAGCAGGCCCTCTTCGGCCCCGGCGAGCAGTATCGGATGTCCGATGCGGTACTGTCCGCATTCATAACCAACTACATCACCTCCCAACCCACCCCGGTGGTGGAGTTCGTCTGGCAGGGCGGGGAGCCGACCCTGTTGGGGATCGATTTCTTCGAGAGGGCAGTCGAGCTCCAGAAACCTTTCGCTGCTCAGAAGACCATCACCAACTCCCTCCAGACGAACGGGACGCTGCTTACCGATGAATGGTGCGCTTTCCTGAAGAAGCACAATTTCATGGTGGGGATCAGTATCGACGGCCCGAAAGTAGTCCATGACCGCTATCGCATTGACCGTGCAGGGAAAGGGACGTTTGATCAGGTGATGCGGGGGCTGAGGCTTTTGCAAAAACATAAAGTGGAATATAACGTGCTGGCCTGTGTTGCCCGTGAAACAGCACGCCAGCCGCTTGCTGTATATCGTTTCCTGAGAGGTGAAGGGGTCGAGTTCATTCAGTTTGCGCCTGTTGTTGAGCGGGTGCCCAATGCCCGCAGCAGGCAGCATGGCCTGCGGCTGGCAGAACCTGCATCGCTGGACAGGAAAGAAACGCAGACCGAGGTCACCCCCTGGTCGGTGGTTCCTGAAGAATACGGCGACTTCCTGATCGCGATCTACGAAGAATGGGTGCGCCATGACGTGGGCAAGGTTTTTGTGATGAACTTCGAGTGGGCGCTCAATGCATGGATCGGCAATCCGTCGCCGGTCTGCGTCCACGCTGAGCAGTGCGGCAGATCGCTCGTGCTGGAGCATAACGGTGACGTCTATGCCTGCGACCACTGCGTCTATCCGGAATACCGGCTCGGGAATGTCCTTGCCGATGCGTTGCCGGTCCTTGCCGAACGATCCCGTCAATCGGGATTCGGCGTGACAAAGGAAACTGCGTTGCCCCGCTGGTGCAGGGAGTGCAAGGTCCTTGCGGCCTGCAGGGGAGGGTGTCCCAAACATCGCTTTGCGCAGACCTGCTATAACGAACCGGGTCTTCATTATCTCTGCGAAGGATACAAGAAGTTTTTTCTTCATATCCGGAAATACCAGCGGGCAATGCCCCAGCTGCTCGAAAATGGTCTACCGGTATCGTATGTCATGGACGCGGTGAAAGGTCCGCTGGTGATAGAGCTCGATGAAAAAGAAATTATCAGGAGATAGAGGATCAATGAAAGATGTGAACAAAAAAGAGGCAGGCCTGGATCAGAAACTCGTCAAAAAACGTTTGTCTCATTTCGATACGGCGATAAAACAATATAGAGGAGGATATCTGAATGAACATCTTCAAGAAAATGACATTTCTCTTGATGGGGCTTCTGCTTCTGATGGCAATGCCTGCGCTGACATGGGCGGGAGGACTTTATCTCTATGAGGTTGCGCCTTCAGAGGTGAGGACTGCTTCTGCCGGCATGGCGGCCAGGGCGCAGGACGCCTCTACCCTCTTTACGAACCCTGCCGGAATGACCCGCCTGAAGCAGCCGCAAGTGCTTTTCGGAGCACAGCCGCTTTACATCGATCTGAACTTCGAGGACGATTCGAGCACGTCCGCCCACAACCTGCGTCAGCCGGATGGCAGCGGAGCAGACGACGGCGATGCAAGCGCCTGGCTTCCAACAGGCAGCACGTATTACGTGCACCCCGTAACCAGTCAGCTGAGTCTGGGCATCGGCGTGTTGGGATACTTCGGGTTGGCATTGAAGTATGATGACGGCTGGGTGGGCCGCTATTACGCGAAAGAGGCGAGACTTCAGGGCATGACCATCATGCCGGCGGCTGCCTACCGTGTGAACGATTGGCTCTCCTTCGGTGCCGGACTGAACGCCATGTACGGCATGCTCAAGGAAAAGGTTGCCGTGAATAATAATCCGCTGGGGCTTGGGAATGTTCCGGATGGCGAGCTGGAGGTCAAGGACAATGAGTGGGGGTTCGGGTTCCTTGCCGGCGTGCTGGTGGAGCCGACGCAGCATACCCGTTTTGGCGCTACCTACCTGTCAAAAACGCGGCTTGACTTCAAGGCCAAAGCGGATTTCAGCGATCTGCGGCCTGCACTTGAGAAGATACTGGGCAGAAGGGGCCTTATGGACACAGATCTGAACATGAGGGTCAACGTACCGCAGGCGGTCATGCTGAGCGCATACCACGAGATCAATGACCGGTGGGCGGTCATGGGCAATCTGGGCTGGCAGGACTGGTCCGACTTCGGCAGCATCGAGGTAGGCGTCAGTTCGGCGGACACGGGGACGCTTACTGCAGACATGCATTACAAGGACACATGGCATGCAGCGCTGGGGGTCCAGTATAAGGCTTCGGAGCCGCTGCTCCTTTCGCTGGGCGTTGCCTATGACAGTTCCATGATGGGCGATGGCCAGAGGTCTCCGTCGGTGCCGTCGGGCCTGGCATGGCGTTTCGGCACCGGAGCTGAGTACAAGGTAAAGAAGAACCTGGATGTCAGCCTTGCCTATGAGTTCCTCTGGGCCGGCGATATGGCGATGGACCAGAACAGGGGGCCGCTGGCCGGAAGGGTCTCGGGAGAATACAGCAACACCTCCATGCAGTTCATAAACCTGGCCCTGAACTGGAGGTTCTAAAAGAATAATTTGGAAACAGCACTGTAGTGAGAGGACGACCGGGACCGGGGAAGACGTTCGGGCGGAAGGTTCCCTGTACGCTATCTTTAGGAGGGGGGCGTTCAGGGCGGTAGACGGCAACGTACCATCCTGACATCTCCTGACCGGAATGCCTGAAAGAGGCTGGACTCAGGTTGGCAGAGAAATCTCTGAAACCCCAAACTGGTAATTTTACGAGTTCCCCTGGTGTTGTCGACATGATATATATAAGCAATATAACGATTTTCATCAACAGACATTGGACTGTCCGGTGGGGTTGGACGGTTTGGACTTTTTTATCACGGCAGTGTGCCGGTACTGAAGAATGCTTTGGGGGTCGTGTGTGCCTGATGATGCGGGGTACGTATCATGGAACAGGTTCAGTATCTGCAAGTCATTTCATATCGTGCGGGAAGGACGCATATCGCGGGCTAAAACAATTCACGAGGAGGATGAAGACAATGAGTACGCGCAATGCATTAAAGGTTCTTGCTCTGGTCGCATGTTCTGCCCTGGTATTTTCCGTGTTTACCACCGCGGCCTATGCGAAGACGAAGGGAGAGATCAACGCCGGCGTCAAGGCGGGTATGGACCGTTTCAAGAAGCAGGTCAAGGGAAGCAGTGCGTATCTCAAGGGGGCCAAGGGCGTGCTCGTTATGCCGAACATTACCAAGGCAGGGTTCGTGGTCGGCGGGAAATACGGACAGGGAGCACTGCTGGTCGGGGGCAAGACCGTTGGCTATTACAGTCTGGCTGAAGGTTCGGTGGGATGGCAGATCGGGGCAGAGAAGTATGACATGGTCATATTGTTCATGACCGATGAAGTGCTGAAGAAGTTCCGCGCAAGTGAGAACTGGGAGGCTGGAGTGGACGCGGAGGTCACGATCATAACCGTAGGCGCTGAAGTCTCCGTTGAGACGCTCCGGAGCCAGCACCCGGTCGCAGGGTTCGTCTTCGACCAGAAGGGGCTGATGGGCGGAGTTTCGATCAAGGGCGCGAAATTCACAAAGATACATCCGGACTGAGGAACGAACGTAAACATCTGGAGGACTGCGCAAAGACCGAAAGAATATTGTTTATGTTTCAACGAAATGATTGTTATGCGCTGATCCTGAAAAATGACAGGAAAGGAGAAGGGAAAATGAACAGGCTGAAGGGTAAAAACTTCTATGCGAGGTTGTCTGTTGTTCTGACTTCTATGGTTCTGGCGGTATCCGCGATGGGGCTGATATTTTTGGCTCCGATCGTAATTTACAAATATGCGAAGAAAGACAAAGGGTATGAAGCGACAGCTGTGATGCCGGCGCCGGCAGAAAAAGTCTACAGCACAGCGGTCGCCATTGCTGAAGAGAAGGCGCCGAAGATCCAGATCGTCAAAAAGGAAGTGGAGACGATGGTCCTTGAAGTGACTGATGGGGTCCAGACCGCTTCTGTCACGGTGAAAAAGGCGGCCGAGGAAGGGAATTCCGACCTCACCGTGCTCGCGAATATACCGAAGGAGGAAGGGCAGGAAAAAGAGGTGCAGAAAGAAAAGGAAAAGGAACTGGCCCTTCGCATTGTAGACCTATTGTGCAACAAGCTGGAGGTGCAGTGCACGATTAAGGAATGATCATCACGGGGAAAAGCAGAAAGAATATGAAAGGAGATGTTATGAAGATAAAAGCCATATGCTTGCAGGGGCTGGTCCTGTGCCTGATGTTCATGCTGGCAGTCCCTCCCGGGGCGTTCAGCCAGCAGACGGACCAGAAACAGAAAGTTTTCAAACAGGAGGAACTGGACCAGATCGTCGCGCCGATAGCGCTGTATCCCGATTCGCTGCTCACGCAGATTCTGATGGCTTCCACGTATCCGCTCGAAGTGGTGGAGGCCTCTCGCTGGGCAAAGAAGAACAAGGAACTCAAGGGCGATGCGCTGACCAAGGCACTTGAAGCTCAGCCCTGGGACCCGAGCGTCAAGTCCCTGGTGAATTTTCCCCAGGTGCTGGACATGATGAATGAGAAGCTCGACTGGACGCAGAAGATGGGAGACGCATTCCTTGCCCAGCAGAAGGATGTCATGGACACCATCCAGAAACTGCGACATAAGGCACAGGAATCGGGCAACCTGCAGACGACCAAAGAACAGGTCGTCAAGGTGGAGAAAGAGGTCATTATCATTGAATCCGCCAGTCCACAGGTGGTCTACGTGCCGGCTTACAATCCAACCGTTGTGTACGGTGCATGGCCCTATCCCGCGTACCCTCCATACTCCTACTACCCGCCCGGCTATGTTGCAGGCGCAGCGGTATTCGGTTTTGCCGCAGGAGTAGCCGTGGGCTCAGCATGGGGTTATGCATGGGGTCACAGCGACTGGCACGGCGGCGATGTGGACGTCGACTATAACCGGAATACCAATATCAACAACAACATTAATCGTGAGAAGTACAAACAGCAGAATCAGGGGCAGCGGGGTCAGGGACAGCAGGGGCAGGGTCAGCGAGGACAGGGCGGCCAGGCAGGGCAGGGCAAATGGCAGCACAACCCAGAGCAACGCAAAGGGGGATAGTATAAGTCTCATATAAACATAAGGCGCATCCGACGATATTTCGCGT
>VEOY01000002.1 GCA_012026685.1 Nitrospirota bacterium | reverse complement strand
TCCGCACGCTGATCACCCAGCACTATCCGGAAAAAGGGAAAAAGTCGGCAACGTTCGACATCGTCCTCGTGCCAGAGGCGCCGAAACCATAAGGGATGTACCGGCCGACGGTTCTCATGCCCGGCCCCGGGCGCACCTGACCAGGAGGACATCTCAGCATGCAGCACGTCATAAAGACAGAAGAGTTCACGATCGGGAGCGAGCCCTATTATCAGCCGCTCGGACGCGAGGTTGAAATATTCGAGACAGCCTACGCTAACAGGATCCCGGTCCTGCTCAAAGGGCCCACCGGCTGCGGCAAGACGCGTTTCATGCAGTATATGGCATGGAAGCTCAGACGTCCGCTCATAACCGTCTCCTGTCACGATGACCTGACCGCTGCCGATCTCGTGGGCCGATATCTCGTAGCAGGAGGCGAGACGGTCTGGCTGGACGGGCCGCTCACGAGGGCGGTCAAGGCAGGGGGATTCTGCTATCTGGACGAGATCGTCGAGGCACGAAAGGACACCACCGTTGTCATCCATCCGCTCGCGGACGACCGCAGGATCCTGCCGATCGAAAAGCGCGGCGAGATCCTCGCAGCTCCGCCTGAATTTCTTCTTGCCGTTTCCTACAACCCCGGTTACCAGAGCGTGCTGAAAGACCTCAAGCAATCCACGCGTCAGCGCTTCCTCGCCATATCGTTCACCTACCCGCCGAGGGAGACAGAGGCAGGGATCGTGTCGCACGAATCGGGCATCAGTGAAGAGCTATGCCTGAAGCTGGTAAGTTTTGCGGAAAAGACGCGTAATCTCAAGGACAGGGGCCTCATCGAAGGGGCAAGCACCCGGCTCCTTATCCATGCGGCAAAATTGATGGGTGCCGGCATCTCTTCGAGGGAAGCCTGCAGACATGCCGTCTCGGAAGCGCTCACGGACGATGAGGAGATGCTCCGCGCGCTTGGGGAGCTCGCAGCTTCCATCTTCTGCTGCAGGGCGACTTTCAGTACCCGAAGCAGTTCAGGGACGACCTCATCAGGAACCTTCGGCTCGATTTCTTCGATGATGACGAGATCAGTGCCGTACTGAGCGACCTTGACTCCCTTGTCCCGCAGTTCCGGCAGAAGGCAATCGCGCTCTGCCTTACCCTTTCACAGGCCGGCTCGTCCCTTGTGCCGAGCACCCTGAAACGTATCAGTATCGCATCCGCGCTGCTTTCGCACAGGGACCTGGAGCGGTGGCTCTCCCACGCCTACGACATCCTCGACCATGAGGGGATCGGCAGGTTCATCGAGTTTACCTCGCACATTGAAGAAGAGGAATTGCAGCGGTTCAGAACAGCCCGGGGCCTCAGGCTCAGCGACGTCGCCCACCTTCTGACCACATTCCTGAGAGGCCTCTCGGGGACTGAGCTCAGGGTCGCTGCAGGAGATGAAAGCTATACTGACACCGTAACCGTCTTCCTGCCCCACGCGATAGACAGATACGCTGACCTGGAGCGCGACTTCATGATATACAAGCTGCTCGCTGCTCACGCATGGGCCCAGCTGACCTTCGGAACGCTCCTTCCCGGAAAAGAGACGCTGGACAAGTTCCTGGGTGAACAGGGAACGGACAGTCCGGACATTGCTGCCCTCTTTCGCCTGTTCCCCGGGCAGGGCATGGCAGAACACATCTACGCGGTCATCGAAGCCGTGCGGCTCGAATACATCCTTCGCCGGGAGCTTCCCGGCCTCATGGCTGACATATGCGACATCAAGAACGCTTATCTCAAAGAAAGGCCTTCTCTGCAGGGTCTTTCAGGAAAGACCCTGTTCGTCGAGCGTCTCTATCAGATGTATCTCGGTGACCGTTGCGGTGCGGACCGGCATGAAGACGCGGATGTCGCGGCAGATGCCCTATGCCGGCTGGCCGAACACCAGTCCCATGAGGAATCCCTGCATTCCCTGATGATCATCTGCCGTCAGGCGGAAGATGCCCGCGGTGAATACAGCCCATTACCGATCCCCTTTCCCCTGATGATCAGACCCGCGGCCGTATCACTCCAGTTGAGGGCGCGCCGGCGCATCCGAAAACAGACGGTCGAGCGCGCGATAGCAAAACTTCTGTCCATGCCGGAGGTCAGGCCGCGGACGCGCCCCGCAGGCCGGAGTACCGGCGATGAACGCAGAGCAATACCCGAGCGGGAGTACCTGCTCATTTCCGGCAGGGTCCTGGAACTGGATGCCGAACTCAGGGAAATCCTTGATGATCGGGGCGGAATGCCCGGCGGCATCCTGGTCAAGGGGGCCGGCCTTGGCGCAGAGGCAAGCCCGCTCACCCTTGACGAACTGGTGGCAGAGGCTGACACCGTGCAGCAGGCTGCAGGGGGTATTCCGTATGATGAGTGGGACTTCAAGCGGGGCGGATTCAAGAAGAAGTGGTGCATGGTACATGAGAAGGACATTCACCCGGACGCGGAGCCGTTCGTCGAAATGACCCTGAAACGCTACAGGGGAACGGTCACTCTCCTGCGCAGAAAATTCGAGCTTCTTCGCCGGGAGCCAAAGATGCTGAGGAGGCAGAAAGAAGGAGATGATATCGACCTTGATGCGGTTGTCGAGGCCTATGCGGACAGCATCGCGGGCCGCTCACCCTCAGAGGGCCTCTTCACAAAGTATGACCGGCACGAAAGGAGCATGGCTTCGCTCTTCCTTCTGGATATGAGCGGATCGACCAAAGGCTGGATACTGGAGGCCGAAAAGGAGGCGCTCGTGCTCATGGCCGAAGCGCTCGAAACCCTTGGAGACCGCTACGCCATATACGGCTTTTCCGGCATGACGAGAAACAAGTGCGATTTTTTCCACTGCAAATCCTTTGATGAGCCGTACAGCGAAATGGTGAAGAGGCGGATAAGCGGCATCTCACCGAAGGACTACACCCGCATGGGTCCGGCCATCCGCCATGCAACGAACCTGCTATCAGACGTAAAGGCAAGAACAAAGCTCCTGATCACGATCAGCGACGGCCGGCCTGAGGACTATGATGCCTATAAGGGTACCTACGGAATAGAAGACACGAGGAAGGCCCTCATCGAGGCAAAAGAGCAAGGGGTCCACTCGTTCTGCATTACCATTGACCGGGAAGCAGGCTCCTATATAAGGCATATGTACGGAGCGGTCAACTACGCGGTCATAGACGACGTCAGGCAGCTCCCGCACCGGATAACGGAAATCTACCGCAGGCTCACCTTTTAGACTTGTCATGCGTCCGGTCTTTCTGTTCGCAACGTGTCATGCCATGTGACAGAATATAGAGAAGATCAGGTCAACGCACGCGTCGGTTATTTCAATATGAAGGCAGGCAAGCAGGACGAAGCGATGGCGCTTTTCAGGGAAATACCATAACATTTCCGTCCCGTGAGGAGGGGACTAAGATACGATGACAGGTCGGCACGTGCTCAATACGCAGGGGGCCTCGGTCAGTGAGGCGGCAGTTCGTGAATTCCTTTCTTCAGTGCAGGGCCGTGTCCTGCGGCCCGGAGATGAAGGGTATGAGGCCGGCCGCAGAGTATGGAACGGCATGATCGACCGGCATCCCTCAATGATCCTTTACGCCGCCGGCGCAGCGGATGTGGCAGCAGCCGTGGCGTTTTCCGGAAAGAACAGCCTCCTCGTTGCAGTGCGCAGCGGCGGACATAATGTGGCCGGCAATGCTGTCTGCGACGGCGGACTGGTCATCGATCTGTCGCGGATGAAGAAGATCGATGTTGATGCAGGGGCCATGACCGCGCGGGCCGATGCAGGTCTTGTCTGGGGCGAGTTCGATAATGCTGCACATGCCTATGGTCTGGCAACAACAGGAGGGCTCGTTTCGAGCACCGGCATTGCCGGTCTTACCCTGGGCGGCGGTATCGGCTGGCTCATGCGGAAATACGGCCTCACCTGCGACAACCTCCTGTCTGTCAATATCATCACGGCTGAAGGAAGAGAACTCACCGCGAGCGAAAAGGAGAACGCCGATCTCTTCTGGGCAATACGCGGCGGAGGAGGAAATTTCGGCATCGTCACCTCCTTCACCTACCGGCTTCATCCGGTACGGGACGTCCTGTCAGGCGCGGTACTGTACCCGGCAGACAGTGCACGAGAGATCCTCAGAGGCTACCGCAGCCGCCTGCCGGCATTTCCTGATGAACTCACGACGATGTTCCTTTTCCTCACACTTCAGCCTGCGCGGTATCTTCCTGACCATCTGCGCGGCTTGCGGGCGGTCGCCGTCTATCTCTGCCATGCCGGAGACCCGCAAGAAGGGCTCAGGGCGGTTCAGCCGCTGCGGGAGCTGTCAGCACCTCTGCTCGACACGGTAGCGGTCATGCCCTATCCCCGCTTCCAGTCCATGTTCGATGCGAACGCGTCCCCGGGTCTTCTGAACTACTGGAAATCCGTTTACCTTGAGGCACTGAGTGACGCCTGCATCGAAACCATCACGGAGCATGCGGAAAAGATGACATCTCCCCTCACCCAGATCCATCTTCAGCATATGCAGGGGGCCGCCGGCCGTCTCCCCGAAGATGCAATGGCGTTCAGCCACCGGAGCGCATTGTGCTGCCTCAATATCGTCACCAAATGGACAGACAGTGCGGAATCAGGCAGGCACATCGGGTGGGCGCAGACCTTCGCAGAAGCGATGGGGCCGTACGCGCACGGCGTATATGTGAACTTCCTGGGTGACGAGGGCAACGACAGGATCAGGTCTGCGTATAATCCGGAGACCTATAAGCGGCTTGTTGCGCTGAAGACGAAATATGACCCGTCAAACCTCTTCCGCCTGAACCAGAATATCAGACCTGCAGCAGGAGGATAGTTCCGGAAGGCTTCGGAGAGTTGCACGTAGAACCTTGCAACCTCTTTCCCGGCTGTAATGGCACAATCAAAAAGGTCGGATATGGTGAAGTCCTGCTTCATCTGAAAGCGGGTGCCTCCTCAGCAAAAGACGGGAAGCAGCCCGGGTCCCTCATGCGTCAGATCCGGTCCAGGGCCTGCTTCAGGTCGGTAATCAGATCGTCGACGTCCTCAAGGCCGAGGGCGAGCCGGACGAGATTATCGACCATCCCGATGTTCCTGCGGTATTCCTCGGGGTAGTCGAAGAATGACATTGCCCACATCTGCGTGACAAGGCTCTCGCTGCCCCCGAGGCTGGGCGTGATAAGGAAGAGCTCGAGCGCATCGATGAACTTTCTCGTTTCCGCATTGCCGCCCCTGACGAGGAAGCTGATGACGCTGCCATTGCCCTTCATCTGTTCTGCAGCGATCCCGTGATCCGGGTGCGATTCGAGGCCGGGATACCAGACCTTCTCTATCTTCGGGTGGGATTCGAGCATGCGCGCGACCGTGAGACCCGCGCTGTTGTGGTGTTCCATGCGCATGCCGAAGGTCTTGAGCCCGCGCTCAAGGAGAAAACAGGTCAGCGGCCCGGGCGTCGCGCCGATCATGCGCTGCATCTTGTACAGGTCGTTCATGAGAGCTTCCGAACCCAGCGCCACGCCGGCCATCAGGTCATTGTGGCCGCCGAGGTACTTGGTCGCGGAGTGGACCACCACATCCACCCCCATCTCGACCGGTTTGATGTTGTACGGCGTTGCCAGCGTCGCGTCAATGATGGTCATGATGTTCCGCGCCTTCGCCACCTTCACGATGGCCGGTATATCGAGGACGCGGAGATACGGGTTCGTCGGCGATTCCGTAAAGATGATATTGGTGTTCGGCAGAATGGCCGCCTCGATCGCTTCCGCCGTCGGATCAACGATAGAGAACGGCACACTGAACTTGCCGAGGAAGTTCATGGCAAAGTCGCGGGTCTGGCGGTAACAGTCGCCGGTGAAGATGATGTGGCCGTCGGGCTTCATATAGGTCATGATCACGAGCAGGACCGAGGCCATGCCGGAGGAATACAGGACGGCCCGCTCCGCGCCTTCAACAGCGGCGAGCTTGCGTTCGCATTCCTGCTGGGTCGGGTTGCCGTACCGGGCATACTCATGCTCACGGATCACCTTGCCCTGCCCTATGGCGCGCATGAAATCTTCCACTTCATCCGCGGTGTCGAAATAGTAGTTGGATGTATGGACGATCGGCGTGGAGACAGCGTGATGAGCGTGCGGCACGCGGCCGCGGCCATGTATGGCAAGGGTGGACGGTTTCCAGTTATTCGCGCCTGATGATCCCTTAGTCATGTATATCTCTCCTCTTCTTCAGTGCATGCTGCAGAGCTTTCCGTACCGCGTCAACCGTCGGCGGCAATTCTATCGGCTTGTTGGCAAAGCGACAGGGGAAATCGAGCGTGCCTTCGTGATAGGACACCTTGAAATCCGTGAACTTCAGGCCGTGGGCTGTCGATATCACGACCACATGCTCGGCCCTGTCTATCTTGCCGGTCTTCAGCAGCTTGATCATACCCGCAAGAGCGACCCCCGTATGCGGGCAGTTGAACATCCCCGTCATGTCCCCGAGTGCTGCGGCATCTGCCAGCTCCTGCTCGGTGGCATCCACTACAATGCCCTCAAACTGCTTCAGCGTTCGGATCGCCTTTTCCCTGCTGACCGGATTACCGATCTGTATGGCGCTTGCAAGGGTCTTCTGTGCCTGCATGGGCTCGAAGGTCTCGAAGTTCTTCAGATACGAGCGGTAGAGGGGATTTGCCCGCTCCGCCTGGGCCACGACAATGCGCGGCAGCTTGGTTATCATCCCGAGATCACGCATCATCAGCAGGCCGCTGCCAAGCGCGGACACATTGCCGAGATTGCCGCCCGGGATGATGATGACGTCAGGCACCTCCCAGTCGAACTGCTGAACGATCTCAATGCCTACGGTCTTCTGACCTTCGATGCGGAGCGAGTTCATGGAGTTCGCAAGGTAGATGGTGTCGTCCTTCGTGATCTCTTTCACTACGGACATGCAGCCGTCAAAGTCCGTATCGAGCGAGAGCACCAGTGCGCCGTTCGCGATCGGCTGGACAAGCTGGGCTATGGATATCTTGCCTTTCGGCAGGAGCACGACGGACTGGATGCCCGCAGCCGCGCAGTAAACAGCGAGCGCAGCAGAGGTGTCGCCGGTGGACGCACAGGCAACAGCCTGGATCGGCGCACCCTCGCTGATCATCTGTTTGACCATGGAAACGAGCACGGTCATGCCGAGGTCCTTGAACGAGCCGCTGTGCGAGTTGCCGCAGAGCTTTATCCAGAGATTGTCGATCCCGACCATTTTGCCGAAGCGCTCTGCCCAGAACAGGTTGGAACCGCCCTCGTAGAGCGAGACGATGTTATCGTTATGGATATTGGGAAGGACCCACTCCTTCTTGCCCCAGACGCCTGAGCCGTAGGGCCACTCCGTCGATTTGTAGCGTTCCTCAAAGAGCTTCATCCACGCCGTGGCGCTCCTGTGGGCAAGGGCCTGCATATCGTGCTGCACTTCAAGCAGGGAGTTGCAGGTCTTGCAGCGGTAGATCACCGTATTGAGCGGATATCGCTCCTTACAATCCGGATTGATGCACTGAAACCAGGCTTTATATGGCATAACCACCTTTTCGCAAGAAAATTTGGTGCTTCGCAAAGATATCATAACAGCTCGTTATTGTTCAACAATCCATCGCCGGCGCTTATCGTGAACACGCAGGCAGCGGAAACCTCCCCGGTCTCAACACGGTTTAAATAGTAACGAACCTTGCCGGTGTCCCGGTGAAGTGATAGACTGTGAAAAAAGAGAGATGGCATGAAACGTTTCCCTCACAAGACCCCCGGTCTCCGGGACCTTCCGGATCTGCAATATAAGGAGAGACCATGAAAAAGCTCTATGTTGTTCAGCGAGCTCTGGCACTGCTGGTCATCATCATGCTCATACTGCCTGCCGGACTCCAGGCGCAGGATTCGGGAGCGCCGGACGCTGCAGTCAGATTCAGCACCGAAGAACTTACTCAGATGCTGGCACCGATCGCCCTGTATCCTGATTCACTGATCGCCCAGATACTGATGGCGGCGACCTATCCTCTCGAAGTAGTCGAGGCCGAACGGTGGATGCATCAGAACCCCGGACTGAAAGACGAGGCCCTTGACAAGGCCCTGCTTGACAAGTCATGGGACCCGAGCGTTGAATCCCTCTGCCATTTCCCCGACGTTCTGTATGCCATGAGCGCAAAACTTGACCAGACGCGGAAACTTGGCGACGCGTATCTGGCGCAGCCGGACGACGTCATGGCGATGGTGCAGGAGCTGCGCCGCAGGGCTGAAGAACAGGGCAACCTCAAATCGACCAAAGAGCAGAACGTCGTCGTCGAGCGGGAGATCATCACCATCGAGCCCACGGACCCTGAGGTGATCTACGTGCCGGTGTATGATCCGTACTATGTTTATGGCCCATGGTGGTATCCGGCCTATTACCCCTGGTACTGGTACTATCCCCCCGGACTGGTCATTACCGGCGGCTTTATAGCGTTTGGACCTCCTTTTTTCATCGGGTTCGACCTGTTCTCATGGTGCTGGTTCGACTGGAACAACCATTTTATTTTTGTGGATTTTGACAGGACACGACATTTTCACCGGCGCCACGACGGTGATTCCGGGAAGCATAAATGGCAGCACGATCCTGTCCACAGACGCGGGGTCGCTTACCGCGACAGAAGAACGAGCGAGAAGTTCGGGCAGCAGCCGTCCCAGAGGCGGAGGCCTGACTCCCAGGTACGCGGATATCCTTCACAAGAGGACAGGCAGAGGACGGTAACGCCGGGCACGACAACGGATCGCCAGAGGTCCAGGGAGCGTATAGACCAGCGGGGTACGACAGCGCCGCCGGGCGCGAGAACTGACAGGCAAAGGGTGCAGGGCGCTCCTCGCACTGAAACTCCTTTCAGGGGAGTTGGTGAGGGCAGTTTCGAGCGCAGGGCCGGCGAGCGCGGAGGTCAGAGTCTCCGGGGTCAGGGGACGAGGCGACCGGATGTCAACATTCAGCAGCGTCAGGGCGGGAGCATACAGCAACGTCCGGCAGGGGGAGGAGGCATGCAACAGCAACGCGACGGCTCCCGGGGCAATGTTCCGCAGCAGGGCGGTGGATCCCGCGGCAGCGGACAGAGCAGCGGATCCCGGGGTGGAGGACAGAGCGGCGATTTCCGGGGTGGAGGACAGGGCGGTGGAGCCCGCAGGTAGCTGGACAACAAACCGGTCGTGATACATTTTTGTGAGCGCTGCTCGATACACAAGGGAGGAAATATGAAGAGTTTTGAACATCCTGCACATAGATCCGGTTACTGGTGGATCATGTTATTCCTGGCGCTGCCTGCTGTTTTATTCCTGCCATGGGCAGCGTCCGACGCACGGGCAGAAGCGCAGAAGAAGTTCAGTTCGCCTGAAGAGGCTGTTCAGGCCCTGGTAGCTGCGATACGGGCGGGTGATGTAAAGGCGATGATTACCATCCTCGGTCCCGGAGGCAAAGAACTCGTATCCTCAGGCGACGATCTTGCCGATAAGGTCGGACGTGATAAATTTCTCAGGTCATATGACCAGAAGAATGCACTTCAGCAGGGGACAGGCGGAAAGACCATTCTCTGCACAGGCGATGACAGTTGGCCCATGCCCATCCCGATCGTCAGGAAGGGCGGCCAATGGGCATTTGACAGTATGTCAGGGAAACGGGAGATCCTGCAGAGGAGAGTAGGCAGAAATGAGCTGCATGTCATGGACGTGCTGCACGCCTATGTCGATGCCCAGCAGGAATACGCGGGCAAGAACTGCAGCGGCACCGGTCTGGTCGAATTCGCGCAGAGGATCGTCAGCAGCGCAGGCAAGCATGACGGACTCTACTGGGAAGCGAAAGAAGGTGAGGATCAGAGTCCTCTCGGCCCGCTGGTAGCGAAGGCGGCAAAGGAAGGATACGCAAACCCTGAGCTGAATCCGTTCCACGGATATTATTTCAGGGTCCTGAGGGGCCAGGGAAAGCATGCAAAGGGAGGGACCTATAATTATGTGGTCAAGGACAGGATGATACTCGGCTTCGGACTCGTCGCCTACCCTGCTGAATACGGCAACTCGGGTGTCATGACCTTTATCGTCAACCAGGAGGGGGTCATCTACCAGAAGAACCTCGGCAAGGACACCAGACGCAAGGCAGAGGCGATGAAGGTATTCGACCCGGACAAGACATGGAAAAAGGTAGCCGACACGGAAAAGAAGGATTGATCGGGAACATCTGAGCCGATAATCCGGTGACTCTAGGGATGTGAGCTCCAAAGACCGCCTCTGTATGGCGGTCTTTGACGTTATTGTTGCCGGGCCTGCAGAAGCCGGGTGATGCCGGCGATCCTCTCTCTGAGGGCTGACAGGCTTTCCTCATCCTTCCGCACCTGCCTTCCGCTGATATGGGCTGACGTATTGAGCAGATTGAAGCCGATCGTCTCCTCGAGGTCCGCAAGGTCCTGCCGCAGACGCTGAAGCTCGGCTTCGAGCTCTTTTCTGTTATCAGGACTCTGTTCCAATGCCATCACGTTCGTTCGTATATTCCCCAAAACCTCGCATATTTCGTTCAGAATTATAACATGCACTGATGCTCAAAACCTCTTTTCAGGTCAGTGCATAAAAAGGATTTTACCTCCTTGACGTCACGGCATAATCGCAGTATGGTGTAAGTAAGCCCAGGAACAAGGAGGACCCGCCATGTTATGCAATCTCTCAAAGCTCGATGATGTGAAACTGCAGGAGATCAAGAACGTCGAACAGAAGGTCGGCAAGACGCTTCTCGCCTATAGCTGCTACAATGTCGCGCCGGCTGACCTGAGCAAGGATCAGATCTCCCTGATAGCGGAAGCGGAAAAGAAGCTCGGCATAGTCCTGGTTGCTGTTAAGGCTTAGGCTTCTTACGCCTCTGCAGAGCTGTTTCCTGTCGCATTTCAGGTGCTGCTGAAAGAAGAGGATGAAGCGTCACCTGCAGTGCTTCAGATGTGTGCAGGCACATTGCAACTGCGCTTGTGGTCTAAGGGTTATTCTGCGCTGTGCCCCGGGTTTTGTTGAGATTTATTTCAAAGTTAATTATTATACGCTACTATGAAAAAACACGAATATAAGAACGATTACTTCTATTTTGTTGTACGGCCGGACAGGAAAGAGGACAAGGAAGTCCTTATCTACTGCTCAGGGATCAATGTTACGCGGTTCCTTCCGATGATGCAGGGCCGGCTGGGCCTCGGCTCAAATCCCATCGTAAGCGGCCTCCAGCTGGTCAAGTACGACCTCTGCACCCTGGCACACGCAAAAGGGGCGATACCGAAAGAGCATTACTGCAATATCGGCTGCGCAAACATCGTACCCACAAGGGAAGGATGGTACACGGAACCCCTGCTCATAGAAAATCCGGGGGATATGACACCTGAGGAGATCGTTGCTTTTGCGGTCAAAGGCATCGTAAAGAGGATCAATGCGGCATCCCTGTCAGACACCAAGATGCCTGACGATCTTCCGCCTGCCGAACTGCAGAAGCACCTCGAGGTGCTCTGCAAGCGGGCATAGCTTTTTCCCTTCACGATGACACCGGGCCGGACGGAGACATGACCGGCCCAGTCCTTCAACGGCATGAGGTCATACAGCACGTCATCCTGTGGTCAAACTGCCTCTTCCCGGAAACTTGATATGGAACATACATCGACAAAACAGGAGCTCCACCACGAGATCTTCGGCTCGGTCCTTGACAGGACCGAGATGACGCCGTTCCTGCTGTTGCGCACAGGCAATTATGAAGATGCCCTGGGTCAGGCGACCAGAATGATGGGCAACCGCGGCTTCGACACCTTTCGTGATGAACTGCTGTCGAGCGAAAAGGAAAGGGCTCAGGCATATATCGAACAGGCCTTCCGGTACTTCCTGCACTGGCTCTTTCCCTTTGTGAATGCGCAGTTGGAGGGACTCGCCGGTCTGAACTCTCCCAATGCCGGAATTTACCGGGATTGCCTCCGGGCCATAGAACAGGTCGGATCGATCCTGCAGGATGCGGCGTTCCGCCGGATCGTCAGCGAAGACCCCCGACATCTTTTTCTTCTCGCCTCTTCACGGAAATACCCGCATGTCCTTCACGGATACAAGGACGGACGCAGGGAAGTGCCTGATCCATGGCAGAAGACCGCCTGTTCCCTGCTCAAGATGTGCCACCTGATCAAGTCGGTCGAGGAGGACAGCCAGGACATCAACGATTATGCCCGGCTGGGATTTTTCCTCGAAATGCAGGGACAGAGCCTCGATGATCTGTACCACTACGACTGGGAACATCCGGCGCATGTTCCGGAAAGCGGACCTGCGCAGCGGGCGTTCGTCAAGATCTCCACGTTCTTCCACAAGCTGAACGAGTCGATGACGTTTGATGCTGAAAGGGGATGCCTGGTCTTCAACAGCGGCGATGGCGTTGAAGTCGATATCATCAGGATCAAGGCAAGACTGAAAAGTCCGGAAAGCATGTTCACCAAACTGGGAAAGGATGTGGAAGGCGAAGCGTATGACATCCGCGACATCCTCGCGATCACGTTCATCCTGAAAAATATGGATGACACGCTGAAGCTGTTCCATGCGCTCCAGAAGCGGGGTGTCATTTTGCAGGAGAACACGGCTTCCCATTCCATAACCCAGACGCTGTTCGATACCCCCGAAGACATGATCGGGGCCGTCCGGAGGCTGATGGTCAGCCTTTCCCGGAGTGAAGGTCGCGATGAAGCCCCCGGAGACGACGAGCTGCTGGCCAATGCGAGGAAGTTCTATGAAGCACTGAGCATAAACGCGGCGAAGAACCTGCATTCATCCCTGGGGCACCGGAAGTTCCAGTGCAAGATCGCCTTTTCCCTGCCGATCCATCACGCAGTCCCGTCAAACGGCATCCTGATACCCGGCACACCGATGTACGCCGAGAGGGACCGGATACGCAAAAAGACCCAGCAGCACACCCTGGGCGTGGAGCTGCGGATATCCGACGAACAGAGCTGGCGCATGTCAGAGCAAAAAGGTGATTCCCACCATGATGCTTACAAGTTCCGCCAGCTGGCATCGGTGATGAACAGGGTGTTCGGGAACGTGTTCCGGATGCCTGAGGAGTGCCTTGAGCAGCTCAGACATGACCAGATACGTCTCTTCCCCTGAATAAGTGCTCCCATGGTCGAACCCGGAAAATTAAACAGGCTGAGGGTCATCAGGAAAACAGATGACGGGGTCTGGCTCGATGGCATGGGAGCCGGCGACATATTCATGCCGCGCAGTTATGCGCAGAAGACCTTCATGGTCGGCGAGGACGTTGATGTCTTCATCTTCTCCGGTCCAGACGATCATCTCCTCGCTACTACGGAAAGGCCCCTCGCATTACCCGGTGAATTCGCACTGCTTAAAGTCGCTTCAGTAACCCCGGTCGGGGCATTTCTTGACTGGGGCCTGAAAAAGGACCTGCTCGTTCCGTTCAGTGAGCAGAAGGAAAAAATGGAGGAAGGAAAGTCGTACATCGTGTACGTCTTCACTGACAAAATAACCGGCCGCATCGTTGCTTCTTCAAAATTGAACAGGTTCCTGAACAGGCAGCCGGCCGATCTTGAGGAAGGACAGCGTGTGGAACTGCTGATCTGCAGCCAGACCGAGATCGGATACAAGGCGATCATCGATAATTCCTGCTGGGGAGTGATCTACAAGAACGAGATATTCCAGCCGATAAAGAAAGGGCAGCGGCTGCCCGGGTTCATCAGGAAGGTGAGAGATGACGGGAAGATAGACCTCTGTCTCCAGAAGCCGGGCCACGAAAAGATCGTTGATGTATCGGACAAGATCATCGATGCACTGAAAGCGCGGGGTGGATTCATCGGGATAACGGATAATAGTCCGGCAGAGGTGATCTACCGCATGTTCGGGGTCAGCAAGAAGACGTACAAGAAGGCTGTCGGCGCACTGTACAAAAAGCGCCTGATCACCATCGGGGAAAACGGGATACAGCTCATCGGAACGCACTGAGGGGCCGCCCGAAAGATCAGTGGGTCATCGTGAATTTCTGGAAGTCATGGACCGGCAGGGGCCTGCTGTAGAGATACCCCTGCACCTGGTCGCAGTGGCAGGAGTCCAGAAAGTTCAGCTGTTCGTCGGTCTCAACTCCCTCTGCTACAACACTGAGGTTCAGTGAGTGCGCCATCGCGATGACCGCATACACAATGGCCTGCGCATCCTTGTCGTCCCTGAGTCCGCTGACGAACGATTTGTCGATCTTGAGCTTCTTGATGGGAAGCTTCTTGAGATAGCTGAGTGACGAGTAACCGGTCCCGAAATCGTCCAGTGAGAAGCGGATCCCCATATCAGACAGTTTCTGCAGTTTGTCGATGGTATATGAGGCGTCCCGCATTGCAGTACTTTCCGTGATCTCCAGTTCAAGCAATGCCGGATCATGACCGGTCTCGAACAGCACCCGTGTTATCAGCTCCACGATCCCCGGATTCTGAAATTCATGGGCCGAGAGATTCACGGTCGTGCAGAAGCGCGGCTGCCCGGCCTTCTGCCAGGCCCTGCTCTGTGCGCAGGCTGTTCTCAGTACAAACTCACCGATGAACTTGATGAGGCCGGTATCTTCCGCCAGCGGGATGAATTTGACCGGGTCGAGCAGCCCCATTTCCGGGTGCTGCCAGCGGACCAGCGCCTCGCAGCATACTATTTTGTGGGTCTGCATATCCACGAGAGGCTGATAATAAACGAGCAGTTCCCCGCGGTCGAGCGCCTTCCGGAGGCTGTTCTCAAAGATCATCCGTTCGATCGTTCTCGCTTTCATGAACTGGTTATAGAACTGGTAGCTCCCCCTTCCGGATTCCTTGGCGTGATACATGGCAACGTCAGCGCATTTCAGCAGCATTTCAGGGCGGATGCTGTCGGCCGGATACGTGCTGATGCCGATGCTGGCAGACATATGCAGTTCATGGTTGTTGATGACAAACGGCTTCTGCATGCATGATATGACCTTCTCGGCGATCCGGGCGGCGTCTTCAGCATGCTTTATTTCCGCGAGGAGGATGCTGAACTCATCTCCGCCGATCCTGGCAACCGTGTCTGTTTCTCTCACGCAGCTCCTCAGCCGCAGGCCAACCTCCATGAGAAGCTGATCCCCCGTTTCGTGCCCGTATGCGTCGTTGATATGCTTGAACCGGTCAAGATCGAGGAACAGCACGGCAAGCATCTGTTTGCTGCGGTGAGCCTGCGTTATGGCGACCTCTATATGATCCATAAGCACCGCTCTCTTGGACAGGCCGGTAAGAGAATCGTGATACGCAAGATGCCGGATATCGTCCTCCATCTTCCTGCGTTCGGTTATGTCTTCAAAGACCGCGCTGAAATAGCCCTTTTCCGGTGAGTAGGCCGAGACGGAATACCACCGGTTCAATTCCGGAGAGAACTGCTCGAAATTGATCCCGACGCCGGTAAGCGCAACTTTGCCGTACGTACCGATCCAGTCAAAACCGGAGGCAGCGATGCCGGGTATGACATCGGTAACCCTTCTGCCTATGACATCTTTCCTGCTCAGTCCGGTCAGTCTCTCGAAGGCGTCATTCACTTCAAGAAAAACATAATCCACCGGCGCGCCGTTTTCATCAACGATGATCTTGTGATAGGCAAATCCATTGAGCATCGCTGAAAAAAGATGACGGTATTTGGCCTCACCGGCCTTCAGCGTGTCCTGGACCCTCTTACGCTCCGAAATATCGAGAAAGGTCACGACAGTCCCCACGACTTTGCCCCTCTTCTCGATGGGATACGCCCAGCATTCGGCATAAAAATAACTGCCGTCAGAGCGCCATAACACCTCCTCATCAACATGGACCCCTTCGCCGTGCAGGGCGTCTTCAGACAACCTGCACTCGTCCGCAGGGTATGCGGTTCCGTCGGCGTGTTTGCCATGGATGAGTTCATGCATGTCCTTTCCGAGCAGGTCCGCCTCCCGCGCATATCCCGTCTGGCGGAGAAAGGTCTCGTTGCAGAATATGCACCGGCCGGACGTATCGGTCCCGTATATCGCTTCAGCCGTGGAATTCAGGAGCATACGGAACCGTTCTTCAGAGTCTCCGAGAGCCTCCTCTATCTGCTTTCTCTCGGTAATGTCCCGGAAGATCAACAGGAAACCCATGAAGCCCCGGTGCTCATCTATTACCCGCGAACCCACTGTTTCACCGGCGAACGTCGTGCCATCCCTGCGGCGGTAAGAACATGCGAACGCGGTTCTGTCATCCGCAGCATACAGGCGGAGGTGCCGATTTTCCGCTTCGGCATAATCCGCGTCTGCTGCGAACAAAATTCTCAGGGTCTTCCCCCTCAGCTGCCCGGGGGCATATCCGAACATCCGGGTAAAGGCAGGGTTGACCGCTTCAATCTGTCTTTTCATATTGACAAAAACGGCCGCGTCCGCTATCGAGCTGAAAATAGCCTCAAACTCCGATCTGCGCTGTTCCAGAGCATGTTCGGTCAGTACGCGCATCGTTGCGTCCTGAAAGCTCCATACCCGGCCGACGATCTCATGCCCGATCCTCTGCGGCTGCGAATACCGGTCAAAGACCCTTCCGTCCTCAAGCAGCACAACATCGAAACTTTCTTCACCGGGATGGTCATGGACATGGCGGACCGTTTTCATGAAGGCATCGGGTTCCTGCAGCTGATCCATCATGAAATCCAGCAGCGCATGCATGTCCCCCTGCCCGGCGAGCGTCTCAGGCACTCCCCACATCCTGAGAAAATCAATATTGTAACTGATCACCTTATCGCTGCTGTCGACCACGAGGATGCCGTTCGCTGTCGATTCAGGCGGCGAGGAAAGAAGTGATCGGTCATCCATGCTGTCTGTTTCCGTAGGTGAAGCCCGCTCCTCTTCAAGTTTCGCAGCCTTCTTTCGAAACTGGTTCAGGCACTTCTGTCGCTGAGACTTCGATTGTGCGCTATTTTCCACAGATAAGACCCCGGATTCATCCAACAGGTATTCTGTCCGTGCTTTCCCCCAGCCTTCCTTCACTGTATCACAACGTGACCGTCTTGCCCACTGAAGTACGGCACATACGAATACACGCTTTATCTGATGCGTTTCGTTTCAGGGAAGCCGCTTGCGGAAAGCCGGCATGCATCGACAAGGCGACTTGCGGGCAATGGAGGGGCACAACACCACTCAGTTAAGAAGACTTAAATAATACGTGTACTTTTCCCTCTGACATACAAGAGTTTCGACCACGTTTTCCGCATAACGTTCGTAAACCGTGCCCCTCACATGATCGAGGTGCTCCAGCGCCACCATGATCAGACTGTCGATCCTTTCGAGCGTGGCATCCATAACGGCCTCTGATGATATCCTACACCCGTTTCGGCAATATGTGAAGACCCGGAAGGCGGCCGAAATCAGGCCAGCATGCGGACAAATAAGGCTAAATGTCCTGTCAGCTGTTCATATTTCTTATAGATCTATTATAATAATTTATGGATCTGATACCCATAAAGATCGAGCATGGAGAGGAAAAGGCCTGGGACCTGGTCTGCGGCCTCTCCCGCGAGGATGTATCGCGGCGCACCGGAGCGGTATATGACGAAAAAGCGGAAGCATACCTGTTCCGCTCCTACGGAATGGATTTTCATGTGAACCCCTGCGAGATGCTGATAGCATGTCCATCGGACCGGGGCGGCATCTTTCTCGGGAAGCTGAAGGATTTCTTCAGGCTCGCGGTGCTCTGGTACATGTCCCATGCAAAGGACATCCCCGCGACCGGAAGACTGATCCGGCCGGTCGATGTGAAGGGAGGCCACCGCTTTACCACCGGCACCCATGTGCTCCCGGTGGATATGATAGCCCAAAAATTCGCCCGGGACAGAGAGGGTTTCATACGTAAGGGAAAAGAATACGGCGCCGAAGTGCTTACAGGCTTTGGAGACGCGTATCTCCGTTTCTATCCTCTGCCCCGCGTGCCGGTCAGCATGATCCTCTGGCTGGAAGACGAGGAATTCCCTCCGCGGGTCGACATTTTCTTTGACTCGACATGCGAGTTTCAGCTCGCGCTGTCCGACATCGTATGGGCAGTCGCCATGATGACCTGCGTCGTCATGATCGACGGGTGATCATCCCGGCAGGGAAAAGCCCTTCTCCATTCTGAACCGTTCGATCCTGTCCACATGGGCCTCGGTGCCGTTGATGATCTTCCGCAGGTTTGCGATGACCGGGTCGCTGCTTTCCGGCAATTCGAACACGATGCTCTCCGCCACGGTCTTCTCCAGTTTGAGCGCAATATCAAGGGCCTCATTGAGGCTGAAGGTGCGTTTCTGCAAGTGATCTTTTATCTGTTCCGTGAACGCAAGGGTCCTCGTAATGAATGCGGCCGGCGGAAACCTGACCGCCGCATATTCACCGGTAAGCTGCAGCATGTCGGCAGCGAGATACAGCCGCGCATGGTCTTCTTCTTCCAGTGCCAGCTCTATCCAGAAATCGCTTTCCGAGGGAAAGAGCCGCGAGAATTCGCGGTAAATGAGAGAAACTGCGATCTCCAGATCGATGCATTCGAGCAGTGTTTTCTGACGCGCGACATATTCGGGGTTTATCTGTTCCATGCGCGGATATACTAATTTTCCCGGGGCCCCAGGTCAACAAAAAAATAATGAACAGCTCTTCTTCCATCCAACTTTTTGCGTGATAAAATGATCTCCCGGGAAAGACAATGCCCCGGTATGTGTCATCATATGGGAAGGAGGAATCAATGATGGGGGCTTATATTTTCCCGCATTTACCAGCTGCAGCCCATTATGCTATGCTTTTCTTGTTTAAAATTGACTATCCATATACGGGTGAATTTGCCATGGCACTGACCGGAGATTTATCACAACTTCACATAGCAGACATCATCCAGTTGATCCATACGACCCGGAAATCCGGGACGCTTTCCGTTGCCGGAGAGCGGGGTGAGAGCCGGATCATCTTCAGCAACGGTTATCTGGTAAGCGCCAGCCATCTCAACAACCGCGTGCGTATAGGAACCGTGCTCGTAAAACAGAACGCCCTTGCCACCAAAGACCTCAAACAGGCCCTTGATTTTCAGAAAAAAGCGGGAAAAGACCGGAAACCCCTGCTCAAAACGCTCATCCAGATGGGAAAGATCAGTGACGATGCAGCGTTCAAGGGGCTCAGAAAGCTGATCGAGATAACTATGGTCGAACTGATCAGTTGGACCAGGGGAAACTTTTCCTTCGATGACACTGCAATCGCTGTTTCTTCAGAAGTCACCTATAATCCGGGAGACATGGACCAGGAAATGAGCCTTGATGCACAAATGGTATTGATGGACGCCCTGAGGGTTTTTGACGAACGGGAACGCGACAGACAGGCCGGACGGGAGGTGCCGGCAGACGAGGACCTTTTTGCGGATGTGCTTCCGGAAGAAAAGGCTGTGCCGGTCCCGAAAAAGACCACTGCCATTACCGCGGACCTCCTGGGACTGGCTGATCTCGACCAGCTTGAAAACAGGATCCCTGAGCCTGTGTCAGTCGAGGAGATATTCGACCCTGTCGAGATCCACCGTCAGAAGATTCGTGAAATCCTGGCCGATTTCCCTGCAGAGCAACAGGAGGCCTTTGTCACGTTTCTCAGAAACGCAACGGATCGCATCAGCAGGCCCGCAGGTCCCGCCCAACAGGAGGGACAGGGCAGAGCCGTGATCCTTTTCAGCTCGGACAAGCTCCTGACCCATGCGGCAATGACCATCTGCAAGAACGACGGCATCCTGGTGTTCGCGACGGAGCAGGAAGAAGAATTCGACCGCATCATCAGCCAGTGTCAGGCCATGAAGGTCATGCCTTCTCTTGTCTTTGATACGCCAGGGAACTCGGGCTGCGGTCTGGACAAAAGCAACCTGACGGCATTGCACCTCAGGGCGAGGGGACGTCATCCGCAGGTCCCGATGTTCCAACTTGCCGCTCCGGAGGATATCACCCTGATGCTCCTGTCTTTCCGCGACGGCATGAGAGGGGTCCTTCCTAAACCTCAAAGGGACAGCCGGGACTTTGTTGCCGGCATGATAACGTTTCTTGAGGCTTTCAGGGTGTTTGCGAGGGGTTTCCTGCATGAGACATCCGTCTTTTCCGAAGCTCTTGCCATGAGAAAACTCAGGGACAGCATGGCATCCCTCCGGGACCAGGAACAACTTTCAGATATCTCACAGAAGGTCCTTCAGTCGGTCTCGCAGCTGTTTGAACGTTCGATCTCATTTGTCGTTCATCCGGATGAGCTTAGGGGCGATCGTTCTGTCGGCGTGTACGCCGAGAAATATGAGGGTCTGGTATCGGCGTCATCGTTGAAGATACCCTTATCGTCCTACTCGGTCTTCCGGGACGTCATAGAGGGGGGACAGGCCTTCTTCGGCGAGAGCGAGGATGATGTCCTGCGGGAACAGCTCTTCGAAGAGATCGGCGTACCGCACAAACTGACCGTCCTGCTTCTTCCGCTGAAAAGTCTCGGCCAGGTGAGGGCTGTGATCTACGCGGACTTCGGGAAAAAGGATTTGGCACCTGTTCCCCTTGAGATGATCGAGATCGTAGCGCAGCATGCCGGCCTGGTACTGGAAAACGCCCTGTACCGGTCGCAGATATTGAAGAAAAAAAAGACCTGAGCACCTTTACGGACAAGGACTGCGTCAGGTAAAATGCGAAAGGAATAACGATGGACAGCGCAACGTTTACCCAGATCCTGCAGATCGCCTTTGAAAAAAAGGTCTCTGATATCCACTTCGAGGTGGGCGACCCCCCCATGTTCAGGGCACGCGGCCATCTGATCCGCTCCAAGCTGAACAGCCTGACCACCAAGGACACGGAGTTCATTGCCGCTGCTGTCATGGAGCAGCATAAGCGCACACTTCCCGACGACCTGAAAGAGTTCGATACCTCCTATATGCTGCCGGATGTGGGACGGTTCCGTGTAAGCATCTTCCGCCAGCGGGGGAATATCGGTATTGTGATGCGCGTCATCCCCCACCATATCGGGTCTTTTCAGGAACTTAATCTTCCGTCGGTACTGGGGAAAATCACGCAGGCGCCGAACGGCCTGATCCTCGTGACGGGTCCGACCGGCAACGGCAAGTCTACGACACTCGCCTCGATGATGCGCTACATAAACGACAATTTTCAGTACAACATCATCACCATCGAGGACCCCATAGAGTTTCTTTTCACTTCAAGCAAAAGCTGTATCATACAGCGGGAGGTCGGGATCGATACGGACAGTTTCAGCGGTGCCCTGAAGGCAGCGATGCGCATGAACCCTGATGTCATCATGGTCGGGGAGATGCGCGACCTGGAGACCATTGACGCTTGCATCAAGGCGGCGGAAACAGGGCATCTGGTGCTCTCAACGCTGCATACGCACAACGCCGCTTCGACCATCAACCGGATCGTAGGGCACTTCCCTTCCGAGGCGCAGGAAAATGTCCGCCACCGGCTTGCGGAGATCCTCGTGGCAACCGCTTCCCTGCGCCTGGTGCGGGGGAAGAGCGGGGAAACCGTGCTGCCGGTGCTGGAGGTCATGTACGCGACATCCACCATCAAGGCCTGCATCCGTGATAACCACCTCGAAGAGATCGAGCAGTATATCGAGAAGGGCCGGGACGAATACCATATGCAGACCATGGACCAGCACCTGATCCAGCTCTGCAGGGATGATGTGATCACGCTGGACGAGGCGAAGAGGCTCTCACACTCGACTGACCTTGAACGGAAGCTGATGTATACCTGACCGCTCCCCGGACGGGACGCTC
>VEOY01000078.1 GCA_012026685.1 Nitrospirota bacterium | reverse complement strand
TTGGACGGCAAAAGCTCTATGGTCAGGGTGATGCGCGACTCCCGTTTGTCTGCTGTCTTTATGATGCCCCCGAGTGTTGACAGTATGTTTCTTATCTCCTGATTTGCTTTGTCCATGTCCATGACCTGAAGGGTGATCTCCGGCATTTCCGGTGCCTTTTTCTCTGCAAAACGGAGAGGACGGGCAGCCTCCGCGTCTGTCATCCGTTCTTCTTTGGCCGGTTCCGCCACATCCCTGGTCTTACCCGCTTCAAGACCACGCATGACAGGGGCAGGCACAGCTGACGCGGGAGGCGCCGGAGCAGTTGGCACGGGCTGTTGCTCAGCCATACGAGGCTGACTCGAGGATACTTCCGACTTTGACCGTACCTCCGGTGCCGGGGCCTCTCCAGCCTTCTGCTCAGGCGGGGAGATCGCCTGTTTGCTCTTCGGCAACGGCTCTTTTTCAGGCGGGGCTGTCCGGATCAGGGGTTTTTCCTGAACAATGGCGACCTGCTGAAGGTCAGGTCCCATGCTCTTCATGATGAGAACTGCAGCCCCTGCGATCAAGAGCGTAGCAGCAGCCTCGATCGGAAGTTTGATATGGAGCGGGAAGAAGAGCTTTTGGAAGATCCCCTTCTTCGGCTGCGCCTCTGTCCGTATCCTCTCCATGACCTTTCGGGTCAGCCAGGGAGGAGGCGGCACCTCTTCGAGTCCTTTCAGTGCGGCTATTGTTTTCGTGATATCTGACGCATGCGATCTGCATTGTTCGCAGACCGCAAGATGGTCTTCCAGCTGTTTTCTTTCATCCAAGGGAAGAGTTCCCTCAAAATAGTCAGCGATCTTCTGCCGTACCGCGCTGCAGTCCATTTATAGAGCTCCCATGAGCTTCTTCAGGCAGGTCCTTACCGATTCCCGCGCCCTGAATAATCTTGATTTGACCGTGCCGGCTGCTATGCCGAGCATGGTCCCTATTTCGTCATACGCGCATCCCTGAACGTCCCTCAGCACGATGACCTCCCTGAACTCAGGCTCAAGCCTGTTCAGGCATTCCTGGATCTTTGCCTGCTGCTCTTTTCCTGTCAGCTGGTCGAGGGCTGACGGTCCTTCCGCAGCAGGTTCCCGTCTTGCCCTGCCGCGATCAGGATCAGGCGGGTCGTCAAGGGAGTGCGCCTCATGGGCAGTTCTGGCCCTCGTCTGGCTCAGCCTGTTCCTTGACGCGTTCACGGTAATGGAGTAGACCCAGGTCGAAAAGCGCGCCCTCTGCTCGAATGTATTCAGGTTCCGGTAGGCAGAGACGAACGCGTCCTGGACGGCTTCGGCAGCATCTTCAGCGTTACCGGTGATCCTGTATGCGATATTGAACATCTTTCCCTGGTAAGCCTTTACGAGCATCTCGAAGGCCTCGACGTCGCCTTTCCGGCAGAGGGCAATGATCTCCTGTTCGTTTTCACTTTGCATCGTGTATGCACTATACGTTCTTTCACCTATTGTTGCATCCGGGAAGGGCATTCCTCAAGTCCTTTCAAGGCAATAGTATTTGTTCAGGGGCCTGTCCCGCGCTTCCACGTCCTCACAAGAGCGGGAGCCGGGTATTGGACGAAGATGCGGCCGAAAGGGCCGCTCATGAATTGCTGCGAAAGGATTTTCGTTCTGCCCTCCCCGGATGCGTCGGTAATGTACTATGAGACAATCGGCAAACGGGAATTGTTCCCGATCAAGGCGTGGGAGGCAGGGTTATCATGACGATCATGCCTTCATCACGGGCAGGGAGGAATACGACCTTCCCATGGTTCTTGCGGACGGCGAGCCTGATGATCGGTATGCCGAACCCCGTGCCCGCCGGCTTTGTCGAGAAAAAGGGGGACGCAAATTTGTCGAGATCTTCCTCCCTGATCGGCTTGCCGGTATTGGACACTTCGATCAGAATGCCGGGATGGGGCTCCGTTACCGTGCGCGTGGATATCCGGACCCGGGGGTCCTTCGGATCAACCGCCTCGAAGCTGTTCTGGAGAAGATGGTAGAACATGCACTCCATGTCGCGCGCGTCTGCCATGATGCCTGCAGCGTCCGGAGAGATCGCTGTTTCAAGTTTGACAGCAGCGAATTTTCCGTTTTCCTTGAGCCGTTCAGAGGTTTTCCGGATGATGGGCTCCAGCTCCAGAGAGTGAAAGACCGGCTCTTCCTGGAACATCTCGAAGTACATCTTGATGTCAGTGACCATGTGTTCGAGGCGGTTGTTCTCGGACAGGAGCGACTCGTAGACTCCGAACGCCGGGCTGTCCGCTTCTACTTTCTTCTGAAGACGTTTAATGCCGCCGCCGATGACCGTGACCGGGTTCCTTACCCTGTCGGCTATCCCCTTGATGATCTCGATGTCGCAGCGGGTGGTCGCCTCGATATACGCGCTCGTCTCTACCAGCAGGCAGAGGTCCATGATGTCGTCTATCAGCCGGAGAATGCTGGTCCTGCTGCCATGCTCCACATCGGAGAGCACGATCTTATGGCAGAACTGCCGGATGATGGAGAAACCGAGGTTAGAGTACCGCTGGTCAAGGTTCACTTCAACATGACGCAGACCGATCCTCCAGAGATACGCGTAGAGGTCACGATCGAGCTTTGCCCTGAAGATCCTCTCGAACCAGTTCGACCATATCCTGAGCATGAGGCCGGGTTTCTCTTCGTAATCAAGGACGAGCTTTGCTTCGGGGATGCCCTCAAATACCCTGTGGAAATGTGCTGCGAACTCGTCTTTTTTCGCGATGAAGAGCTCGCGGTACGGGTCGAGCTGATTGAGGGAATCGCCGGTCAGGCCGAGACTTTCCTGGAACTGGAGGAGTCTTTCGTAGGGGACGGGGATGTTCAGCATGATCATGCATATCTTACCAGAAAATGAGCTGTCGTCAGTAACGATTCTGCAAAAGAAGTGGTAAACTTGTTTGTAGGACGGAAGAGGCTGCCGGCCGTATTCCGATACCCTCGTAATTTTCTGAAAGGAGAATGGTCAATGGCCTTTTTGATGAACTCATGGTTCGGGAGTATGTTCTGCTTCGCACTTGTTCTCCTGCTGCCGGTTTCTTCCTGGGCGCACGGATTTGCGGGCAAGAGGTTTTTTCCCACGACGCTGAGCGTAGAGGACCCGTTCGTATCCGATGAACTTTCATTTGTGTTCGGTCATATCAAGGAGGCCGGTACCGGAGGAGAGCCATCGGTCAAGACCACATCCTTTGGTGTGGAGTACTCGAAGCGCATCACGCCCCGCTTCGGGATATCGATAGGCGATGAATACCAGCATCTGAGCTTTGCGGATGACGGCACTGAAGACGGGTTCGGCAACCTTGAGCTCGGGCTGAAATACCAGTTCTACACGAATGAGGCGCATGAGATGATCCTTTCCATCGGAACCGGAATAGAGATCGGCGGGACCGGGTCATCCCGGATCGGGGCAGAGTCCTTCTCGGTCGTTTCGCCTGCGCTTTTTTTCGGAAAGGGTTTGGGCGATCTTCCGGATTCGCTCAAGTACCTGAGGCCGCTCGCTGTTACCGGTGTTGTCGGTCCGAACATGCCGACGCGGGCAAAGAATGTTACCTATAACGAAGAGGGGGAAAAGGAGACAGAGCGCAATCCGAACACGCTCACCTGGGCGTTCACGGTGCAGTACAGCCTCATGTATCTTCAGTCGTTCGTAAAGGACATCGGTCTGGGGACACCGCTCAACCGTATGATCCTTCTGGTCGAGTTCCCCATGGAGACCTGCCTTGACCGCGGGTGCAAGGGGCAGACGACCGGCATGGTGAATCCGGGGGTCGTCTGGATCGGCAAGTACATGGAATGGGGCGTTGCCGCCCAGATACCGATCAACAGGGAATCCGGCAGGAACGTGGGCGTTCTCGGCCTCCTGCATTTTTTTATTGACGATCTTTTCCCGAAGAGCATAGGGAGGCCGATATTCCCATGAAGGATATCTATTCCATTTTAGTGAGATCACATGCCGGACTGCTCTGCCTTCTGTTCATCTGCATCCTGCCGGTCACAGCGTTTGGCCACGCGTTCCCGGTGACCTCAGAGCCCAAGGTCGGATCGACCGTCCCCATCGCTCCGCCGCTGGTGCGGATCTGGTTCGATGGCGCCCTGGAGCCCGCGTTCTGTACGATTGTCGTGCAGGACACGCAGGGGAAAAAGGTCGACAGCGGGGACGGCAGCGTATCTCCTTCTGACGACACGCTGCTGCAGACAAAGGTGCAGTCCCTGCCGAAGGGCAAGTATCGGGTGATATGGAAGGTCGTTGCCAGGGACGGTCACCGCACGGAGGGCGACTATACCTTCGAGATCAAATGAGGCCCGAGCGGTGATACAGGGGATATTCCACGCCGGCGGCACCTTTCTGGATATCGGTGCCATAGCTGTCCTGACGGGAGCTGCCTGGCTGATCATCTGGATTTCGTTCTGTCCGGAAGGAGAGGCAGCGCTGTCCGGGAGGCTGCTCTCGCGTATCCGTCGTCTGCTTTTCCTCTGTCTGGCAGCATTGACGATCAGCAGCGCCGACAGCCTCGTGCAGCGCGCCATGGAGATGAGCGGGACCGGTCTCGCCGCTTCTCTGCCGCTTCTGTCCACCGTGCTTTTCAAGACGCATTACGGCAGCATGTGGCTGGTACGGCTCGCGGGACTCTGCGCTGCCTGGACGGTGGTATTTGCGGGCCGGAAATACACAGGGTCCCGGTTTTTCGCAGTGCTCATGCTCTGCTCTGTCGCGGTCATTGCCTTTGCGCGGAGCGCATCCGGTCATCCCGCTGATTATGGCGACCTCAGTTCCCAGCAGCTGGCCGACTGGCTGCACCTTCTCGCGGTGTCATCTCTCGGAGGCGCGCTGCTTGCGGTGGCCGGCATTTCCGGTGTTGCATCCGCTTCCGGCGATGGCGCACCTGACGGAGTTATTTCCTGCGTAGCCGGCAGGTTGTATGCGTGGTTCGGACCTGTTCTTGCGGTCATGGTCCTGACCGGTGTCTACAACGCGTGGTTTCAGGCAGGGAGCTTCGGAGCGCTCGCAACGTCGGCATACGGCATACTGCTTTCCGTCAAGCTTGTTCTTGTCTTCGTGCTCGCCTTCCGTTATATCGCTCCGCCTGAACGCGGACGCGACGCGGCGCTGTTCGCCGCACGCTTTTTCGGTCATTCCCGTACGGATGCGGCGATCCTGGCGTTGGTGCTCCTGCTCGTCAGCATACTCGTCCATAAGATCCCGGCAAAACATCAGGCGCATATCGCGCTTCTCCGGCAGGAAGCAGAGCAGGAGAAGCATGAGGGGTATGCTTCTCCCGACACCGGACCGGTCGTTACCCTTGACACCAGACCTGCCCGGATCACAGCGGGAGTGCCGGCAGATATGACGGTCCGTGTTCAGGACAAGGATGGCAAGCCCCTGAATGGCCTGGCCATTATACACGAGCGCATACTCCATGCAGTCATCATCGGTCAGGACCTCAATGCCTTTGCGCATATCCATCCTGAAGACCTTGGCCCGATCACAGAGGATATGGTGAAAAGAGCGACGCTGCCGCTGCGC
>VEOY01000038.1 GCA_012026685.1 Nitrospirota bacterium | reverse complement strand
CGCCTCAGCCCCGCTGTCCCTGTTCATTTTGTCCGACCTGGTAAGCGTAGCAGCAGCAACCAGTGCCCCGGTATATGACGTATGAACCCTGACAGTATCGGTTGTGCTCTTCAGTTCCGGAACGAGATTATGCGGATACACACCTGCCACACGTGTTGACCCGGACGGGAAAAATCCTGCATCGCTATACGTGTCGTACAGGACGTTGTCACCGTGCACCGTGAATCTCTTTTCACTGTGCGAGTAGTCCAGTTCTATCGGACCCAGATGTGTGTTGGCCCCCGAGGTCAGCGTCGTGGCCTTGTTGTCCACATCACGCTTCTGGGAAGACCTTCCGATATTATTAAAATATGCACCCCCGAGAAGACTCCTCTGTTGCTGTTCTCCGTCCCTGCTTATCTGGGTACCTTCAAAGTACAAATGGAACGGATACGCAGGCGCCTTCAGCCTCAACGTAAAAGTACTCATGGCAGCCTGGACGCCATACAACGCACCTTCGTCACGAACGTCAACCCACGGACTGCGCAGAAAAGGGTTGGGGTTCGAGGGATTCGTCGCAGGATCAAGGTCATCCACCAGCAGATTGTCAAGATTGTGATACAGAGATCTGGCAACTCCCCTCAGGACAAAAATGTCTTCATAGGCATAACCGAGATCCCCGAAAAAATCCTTTCTGTTCTTTACGTCAAGTTCCAGATGGAAACGATGGGGGATATTGAACAGCCGCAGCTCTCCACCGAGGGGCCATGAGTTATGAAGGAACTCGTATTCGTCAACCCTCGAGGAACCGTTCCGGCTCACATACCGGTAACCGCCAAAGAGCATGCCCTCGGGCTTGATCGACGGAAAGACATATTCCTCATGGTCTTCTGTAACCTCGTTCCCATTCTCGGCCGCAGCCGCCTCCCGGACCTGCTCTTCCGTAACCGCATTCCCATTCCCTGCGGCAGCCGGCTCCCGGACCTGCTCTTCAGCCGATGCCGCAGAGGCAAACATGCTCATTACACATATCAGCCCATAAATAATGGTCTTTTTCATCTCCCCGCCCCTCACTGTATAAACCTTCCCGTTCCGTCTGCGGAGGGAAGGTCTGATCCGTGGATCTGAGAATGGCAGTCCGTGCATCGGGTATAGAATGCTGCTTTCGACTCTTTCGTTGCCTTGCTGTCTGTCCTGTGCCCTGAATGGCACTGAAGACAGAGGAACGGAACCGGGACCGTAAGAAGGTTATTGTTCGGAGAACCGTGCGGACTATGGCAGTTTCTGCAGTCATCATTATTATCCGCATGCTCAAAGACAAACGGGCCTTCTTTATCGCTGTGGCACTGAACACAGGTGTCTTTCAATGTCGCTTTTCTCAAGAGCTTTTCCGTGAGCGAGCCATGCGGATCATGGCAGTCCGTGCAAAAGATCCTCTTTTCCGGAACCGCGTGATGGCTCGGCAGAGAAAACTCCGCCTTCGCCTCCTGATGGCATTTGTAGCACATGTCGAGTGTGTCCCTCGGCTTCACCTTAAGGTCAGGACCTGCGTGGATCCTATGGCAATCAGAGCAGGCGACATCGTTTACCGAATGGCTGCCTGCGTTCCAGTTATGGAGGTTGAATGTGGCATTCGCCGTATGGCACTTCAGACAAATAAGTGATTTTGCCTGGGCCGGTATGTTATTGATATCAATAAAGGTCTTGTAATTGCATTCTGTACGCTTGCCGGCCTTCGCATCCTCCTCCACCTTCTCCGGTGTTATCCCCTCAATGGCAAGGCTGCCCGGACCATGGCAGGACTCACAATTGACCAGGGGCATGCCGGACTTCTTGGACATCTGCACACCCATAGTACTGGCATCAAAATCCTGTTTGATCCTGTCATGATAATGACATGCGGACAGGCAATTCTGCGTTCCGACATAATTAGCATCGAGTCTTCCGGCGATCATCCTCTCATACTCCCTGAGAGGAATAATGGGCTTGGATGCCCTGAGTGATTCACACGCCGTCAGGATGACGGGCAAGAGGGCACATAGCAAGATAATCCTTTTAGCTAAGACCATGATTTTCCCCCATAATTTAATTAGTTATCATCATATTAAATGCGGCAGAATCCTGTCAACAAAGAAAACATCCGCAAACGAATTCTCCGCTACATTGAAAATGACATCAGAACTGCTTTAAGCAAGTATGTCTGGAACGTTGACTGCATCCGGACGAAACGCGATGATCTGCGCAATCGCATATTGTCAGCTTCGGTAATTTGATCCATACCCGTTACCAGTTCCTGCCGACAGCTCAACTTTTTACCGATAGAGAAGCGTAACGATCTGCTCCCGAGGCAGGCTGACCGCGGCCGGACTTATTGCGCCGCGCCGAAAACTGCCAAGCTTTATAGCATTTGAGCGTAACATATTGTTTTTATTGCATCTTTTGCTCTTCTGGCTGATTTTCTTCGGCTCTGTATCCAAGAGAAACAGAAAGGAAATTATGTGCATTTTAAAATGTATCCAACAGATACAAATGTTCATCCGAAAATGTCGAAATTAATTATGGCTTCGCAGTTGCTTTCCCCACGTTCAGGCATGCGCAATGTGTCAGAGCGCCGGCATATAGCATAGCAAGCTCATCAGGCCACTCCCAAAAAATGGCTTTTTCATTGGAAATCCAAGATATTAAAGAAGAATAACATTCCATTTCAGGCTGCCTCAGAAATGACTCTCAACCGGTATGCAGCCAAGCAAGTTTTCCCGGTATGCATTAATGAGCGGTTGAGACTTCATGGCACAAGATTTGCTCAATATCTTGTATATTAAGGAACTACTCTGTGCGTTATTGCATCTGATTGAAAGGAACAAATGAATTCCATACCGGTCATGCGAAGTGCGAAATTTTCACTGAAGATGTTCATGAAGAATGATCTCTTCCAGAGTTTCATCATATTCCTTATTTTCGTTCTGCTGCTCATCAGCTCCTGCGCAAGTCCGAACACGCAAACCGATGCCATTATTTCAAAATATGATGTCCCGGCAACAAACGGTAATGCTGACGCCGGCAAAAGCGAAAGATTAAATCTCGAACTTGCCCAGAAGGGACCCGACCTGAAAAGATCTTTCTCTTCCGCCGACTACAGGATCGGCCCCGAAGACCTGCTTGAAGTGGACGTATTCCAGGTCCCTGACTTGAAAGGAACGGTCCGCGTCAGCGCGAAAGGGTACATAAAACTTCCCCTTGCCGACACGATACAGGCATCGGGACTTACCGTAGCCGAACTTGAATCCCTTATTGCGCAACGGCTGGAAAAGTATGTCAAGGAACCTGTGGTCAGCGTATTTGTGAAGGAGTACAGAAGCCAGCAGATCTCGGTCCTGGGTTCCGTTAAGGACCCAAAAGTGTATTATGCCACGGGCCAGAAGTACCTGCTCGACATGCTTTCCATGGCTGGAGGGCTGACCCCGGATGCCGGCACCATATGCATACTGCAGAGGAATGTCCAGACCGCTCCCGGCACCAGCAATAACCCTCCGGAGAAGATCGTTATTGATCTGAACAAATTATTGATCGAAGGCAATGCCGACCTGAACATACCGGTCTACGGCGGGGACGTCGTGCATGTCCCCAAAACCGGCATATTCTTTGTTGACGGCGCAGTCAAAGGGGCTGGGGAATACAATTTAAAAGGCAGGATAACCCTGACCCAGGCCATCGGCATGGCAAAGGGACTCGACGACGCGGCATCTCACTCGGATATCAGGATATTCCGGGAGAACGGCAAGCCTGAGAAGGAAGTGATAACGATTGATTATGATGATATACTGGACGGGAAGACTACGGACGTCGAGATCAGGGACAAAGACATCGTCATCGTATCATCCAACGCAGTGAAAAGATTCTTCAGCAAACTCTCGGGGGCGATCGGTCTGGGCATGTTCAGGGTTGGTGGGATAGGTTTTTAGGGGGCAGTATGGAAAGGCATGCCGACAGCACAAAAAGAGGCCAGGAACTCCAGCCATATCTGAGGTCAGGGCTGCCGTCACCCCATTTCAGGAAACCGGCTGCTGAGAGCGGGGACGAGGACGTTCACCTTCGGGATTATATCAATGTCATCATGAAGCGGAAACGTCTGGTCATCATTTTCCTGATCTCCGCTGTCATCACCACCATGCTCATCTCCTTCCTGCTGACCCCTCT
>VEOY01000065.1 GCA_012026685.1 Nitrospirota bacterium | reverse complement strand
CCGATAGTCTGTATCATATCAAATTTCTGATAGGGACTTACAAGCAGCGAGGTCGTGAAGCCGTCAAGGCTCATTCTCTTTGCCTCCCGCGCCGTTCTGTCGAGCCGAAGTTCATAACAGACCGGACAGCGTCCGGCACCTTTGCCGGCGACCGACGTGAGGAAGGCGTCAAGGGCATAATCGTCCTCATATGCGATGTCGAGATCCCAGAGCCTGCCGAGGGTCATGAGCGAGTCGAGCCGTGACGCATATTCCGTGTAGGGGTGTATGTTCGGATTGAACCAGAACCCTCTGACATCGATGCCATCGAGAAGGAGCGACTGCAGGGGGTAGATGCTGCAGTTCGAGCAGCACATGTGCATGAGGAGTTTCATGTCAATAAATAGGGCTCAAGGGGCAAAGGGGCCAGGGGTTCAAGGGTAAAAAAATAATCGGCAGATCTGTCATATTGTTGTCTTGACCCGACACTCGAAATCTGGAACCCCTGTACCCTGTCTCTTACCCATGACACCTTGTACCCTCGAATCCCTTTTCAGAATAATCCGCTCGGGATGTCCTTGCCGAGATGGGTATAAGCATTGCGTGTTGCCACCCTGCCGCGGGGGGTCCTTTCGAGGAACCCTTCCTGCAGCAGATAGGGTTCATACACGTCCTCGATGGTCTCCCTGTCCTCCCTGAGCGATGCCGATATCGTGTCGATCCCCGCAGGCCCGCCGTTGAACTTCTCTATCAGGGTGAGCAGGAGTTTTCTGTCCATGTCGTCCAGGCCCCGCTCGTCAACATCGAGGGAAAGGAGGGAGCTTTTGGTTATCGGGAGGTCTATCTTTCCGTCTCCCAGCACCTGCGCAAAGTCACGGATGCGCTTGAGAAGCCTGTTCGCTATGCGGGGCGTGCCGCGGGACCGCCTCGCTATTTCGAGTGCGGCATCCTTTCCGATCGAGACATTCAGTATGGCGGCGGAACGTGAGACGATCTTTTCCAGCTCATCGTACGTATAGAAATTGAGCCTGTTGACAATGCCGAACCTGTCGCGCAGCGGAGATGTAAGCAGGCCGGTGCGCGTCGTTGCCCCGATCAGGGTGAACTTGGGGAGGTTGAGCTTCAGCGTCCGCGCGTTCGGTCCCTGTCCGATGATGATATCCAGCTGATAGTCCTCCATGGCAGGATACAATACCTCTTCGACGATCCGGGGCAGTCGGTGGATCTCGTCAATGAACAGAATGTCACGTTCAGAAAGGTTGGTGAGAATCGCAGCAAGATCTCCGGGCCGCTCGAGCATGGGACCGGAGGTCGACTTTATGCTCACCATCAGCTCATTGGAGATGATATGGGCAAGCGTTGTCTTGCCAAGACCCGGCGGGCCGCAGAAGAGCAGATGATCGAGCGGTTCCTTTCTCTGGTTTGCCGCCCTGATGAATATCTTCAGGTTTTCCTTAAGCTTGTCCTGTCCGACGAATTCATCGAGCGACCCGGGCCTCAGGTTGACGTCAAGGGCCTGCTCGTCATCAGCGGCGCCCGGCCCGACAATCCTGCCGACTTCCGGGTTATCTATATGGTGCTCATCCATGTTTCTTCTCCGACATCAGTTTCAGGGCGTCCCGGATGAGCGTCTCGATGTCTGTCTGCTCCTGCCGGTAGGCCTCTTCAAGAAAACCCTGTGCAACGCTCTTCTTGTAGCCGAGGTTGATCAGCGCTGACAGTGCATCGTCGAATACCCGGTCCTTCGACCCTGACACCGAGGGGAGCTTTTCCCGGAGCTCAAGGATCAGGCGGTGAGCGGTCTTCCTGCCGAGCCCGGGGATCCTGCAGAGCATGGCAACGTCTTCGCTCTCAAGGGCTTTGAGGAACTCATCGAGCGAAAGCCCGGAAAGCACATTCAGGGCCATCTTCGGACCGATGCCGGTAATGCCCAGGAGGGTAGTGAATATCCGCTTTTCCTCCTCTGACTGAAATCCGTAGAGCTGCAGGGCATCTTCCCGCACATGGGTATGGATATGGAGGAACACTTCCTGACCTTCGTTCGGCATCCGGGCGAGGATATTCAGAGGGACCTGCACCTGATAGCCGATACCGCATGCCTCGATAAGGATATTGTCCGGCTTCTTGGAGATCAGCCTGCCCCTGAGCGATCCGATCATAGGGGACAACCTGAAAACGCGTGAGGAGCGAGGCGTGAGGTGCAGTAAAGGCACAGCAGCCGCTGCGCAAGGTACGAAGAAATGCTCAGTGCTTTTCGCATGCTGCCCGTCGCGTGTTACTCTTTGCTTTTGCTGAGTGCATCATTGAATTTTATAGCATTTGCGTAGCACAGGGCAAGGGCGAGCGCATCGGCGCTGTCGGGAGAAAGGTCGCCCTGAAGGTTCAGGATCAGTCTGCCCATCTTTTCGACCTGCTGTTTCTCTGCCTTGCCATAGCCCACAACCGATTTCTTCACTTCGAGGGCGCTCCGCTCCTGGAGGTCGATGCCTTGCGATGCAGCGGCAAGGAGGACCACGGCGCGCGCATATCCGAGGCTTATGGCAGCGCGCACGCTCTTGGCAAAGAAGATCTTTTCCACGACCAGGTGATCAGGCCGGTATGTGCTTATGATCTCGGTCAGGCCTTCGTAGATGAATCTGAGACGCTCATGGAGCGGCTTTGTCGGGGAAGGGGAGATCGTGCCGGACGCGATATACTGCGATCCCCGGTTATGGACCCTGATGAGTCCGTAGCCGCACCGAATGCTTCCGGGGTCTACACCGAGGATCTTCACGCCGTGCTATTTTTTTCTCGGCTGCTCAAAAAGGATCTCTTCGACCATGAGACACAGCACGTGGCCGAGCGTTATGTGCGTTTCCTGGACCCTCGGGGTATTGTCTGACGGCACGACAAAGGAGTAGGTTGCTTTGGCGGCAGCTTTTTCACCTTTGAGACCGGTAAGGAATACGGTCTTCAGTTTCTTTTTCTTCGCGACCTCGAGCGCCTTGAGGATGTTCGGCGACTGACCGCTCGTGCTGAGAGCGATAACGATATCGCCCTCCGTACTGAGGGATTTGAGCTGGCGCGCAAAGACCTCGGAGTAATCATAGTCGTTCGCTATTGCCGTCACGACCGCCATGTCAGTGGCGAGGGATATGGCCGGAAGTCCGGGGCGCTCGCGTTTAAAGCGCACCACGAATTCGGCGGCGATATGGGATGCATCGGTCGAACTGCCGCCGTTGCCGAAGAGGATCACCTTGTTGCCTTCGTTGAAGGCGGCCGCGATCGCCTTGGAGACCTCTTCGATCGTCTCGACGTGACCCTGGACGAACTTTTCCTTCGTCTCGATGCTGTCCCTGAATTCCCTGAGAATTTTTTCTTTCATAGTTCCGCGCCTCGAAGGTGGAATGCGATAGAGAAATAGAGTAATGAAAACAGGTATCTATGTCAAATTATCGCTGGGGCGTGTGGACGATGTCCGTTATCTCTGCTGCAGGGCCTTCTTTCGCGGGACCCACGGCGGTGATCCGGTAGTCCCTCCGCGTCAGCGCCGAATCCATGTCCACGAACGTCGGTATCTGGGTCTTCCCTACGAAGACATACTCAGAGCCGCCGGTCCGCCGGTAAACGCGGTATCCGGTGACCCATGGTTCCGGCGATGCTGTCCATGCGAGGAAGACCCTGTCGGCTGCCGGATAAGCCTCAATATTTTCCGGAGCTGACGGCGTAAGGTCTGCGGGATCGAACCTGAGCTCTTCTGAAGGCCCGCCTTCATCACGGATGCTGCTGCCTGTCAGGCTCCGCACCGTGTAGTACACGATCTTGTTGACCGAGAACGTGTCAGTGAATGAAGGCTCGGAAAGGGGGGCCGGGTTCAGAGGCGTCAGGCCGTAGGACCCTTTTTCGGCAGTCCTGTAGACATTGAACTTGTCCCCCGCGTTCCGGGGAGACCAGGAGAGCGCAACCGTATTGCCGCTGACCGTATAGGAGAGGGAGCCGGGAGGCTGAGGCGCGGCTGCCGGAGATGCTTCCGCAACCGGCGAGTCGCCACTGTATATGCCGCGAAAACTCTGCGCGATGACCTTATACCGGTACGTTGTCCCGTCCTTGATGTCGCGGTCAACGAATGTCCTCTGCGTTTTTTCCAGATGGGACAGTTTTTGAAAATCAGTGCCGGTCGAGCGGAGGACGATGAATTCCGCGATGAGTGCTTCCTGGGACCTTTCATAATGCCATTGCAACATAATGGTCCCCTCCCGGTGCATTGCAGTGAGAGAGGAGGGCGCTTCGGGTTTCATGAAGGTCCTGAGCGTGGGATCCCCCTTCTTGCCGCATGAACAAAGAAGGATGGCAGGCAGCACGAATGCCGCGATCATGGCCAGCCGGGTTATCCGCGGAAATTTCATTTCAGGAGCTTCCGATATTGCCTGATCTGTCTTTTCACCTCTGACGGAGATGTGCCGCCGAACGATGACCGGGTCCTGACCGATGCCGCGGGATCCAGGACCGCCCGGATATCCCTTTCTATGGCCCGCGAAAATGTCCGCAGTTCCTGAAGCGAAAGTCCTGAAAGGGGGATGTTCCTTGAGATGCAGGCAAGAACTATCCTGCCGGTGGTCTCATGGGCGGTCCGGAACGGCACTCCCTTTCTGACGAGATATTCGGCGATGTCCGTTGCCGTCGAATATCCGCCCGCCGCGGTCTCACCCAGCCGCTCACGGTTGAACGTGACTTCCTTCATCATCTCCTGCAGAACGGAAAGAGCTGCCCTGAGGGTCTCCGCCGAATCGAACACCGGCAGCTTGTCTTCCTGCATATCGCGGTTATAGGCGAGCGGCAGGCCTTTCATCAGGGTGAGGAGCGCCACGAGGTTGCCGTATACGCGACCTGTCTTTCCACGCAGAAGCTCAGCGACATCAGGGTTCTTTTTCTGGGGCATGAAGCTTGATCCGGTGGTGAAGCGGTCGGAGATCTCTATGAACCGGAACTCTTCCGTTGACCAGAGGATCAGCTCCTCGGCGAGTCGGGAGAGGTGCATCATGGTTATCGCCGCACCGGAAAGGAACTCAAGAGCGAAATCACGGTCAGAGACGGCATCGATGCTGTTGCCCGAGACCCTGCTGAACCCGAGCAGTTTGGCGGTATACGCCCGGTCGGTCGGGAGCGATGTCCCTGCAAGCGCGCAGGCGCCGAGCGGGCAGGAGTCCATCCTCTGCATGCAGTCATGGAACCGTTCTTTGTCCCTCCGGAACATTTCAACATACGCGAGCAGATGATGCGCCAGCAGCACGGGCTGGGCCCGCTGGAGGTGCGTGTAGCCGGGCATGACCGTATCCTGATGTCCTTCCGCGACGGTGAGAAAGGTCTTCTGAAGCTCGCGGAGAAGCTGGATGATGTCCCGGGTCTGCTCCCTGAGATAGAGCCTGAGGTCAAGCGCCACCTGGTCATTTCTCGAACGGGCGGTATGGAGTTTTTTGCCGGGCTCGCCGATCCGCGCGGTGAGCGCGGACTCGATGTTCATATGGATGTCTTCAAGTTCGGGAGAGAACGCGAACTTCCCGCGGGCTATGGCATCGGCTGTCCTGGAAAGTCCGGCAATGATGGCAGCGGATTCCTTTGCCGTTATAATACGCTGTTTTGCAAGCATCTTCGCATGCGCGATGCTTCCCGCAATATCGTGTTTCCAGAGCTTTCTGTCAAAGGAGATGGACTCGGTGAAGGACTCTACAGCGTCCGAGGTCTTCTGCGTGAATCTGCCTGCCCAGGGTTTTTTCATGATGGGGTAAGATAAAATTTTGCCGGTTCGGTGTCAAGGTATTTATCCGCGGGAAAGACCGTGCCGGCTTGGTCAAGGGCGGGAGCGCGCTGAAGGTCAGGGCGTGCGCGCGAGGAGAAATCCCCGTGCATTCAGCGGCTGAATGACTTACAATATGATCATGGATAACACGACAATTCAGCAGCTTCAGCACGCTGTTGATTCCGTGATCAGGGGCAAGCGGGAAGCGGTCAAAATGGCGATCGTGACGCTCCTTGGCAGGGGGAACCTCCTTATCGAGGATGTCCCGGGTGTCGGGAAGACCACGCTTGCGCATGCGCTTGCGAGGGCAAGCGGCTGCGAGTTCCACCGCATACAGTTCACCAGCGACATGATGCCTGCGGACATCATCGGCGTCAACATCTATAATCCTGAATCACGCGAGTTCGAGTTCAGGCCGGGTCCGGTCTTCTCCCATATCGTACTCGCGGACGAGATCAACCGGACGAGTCCGAAGACGCAGTCGGCGCTTCTCGAGGCCATGAACGAGAAAAGGATATCTGTCGAGCGCCAGACCTTCACGCTGCCCGACCCGTTCATGGTCATCGCCACGCAGAACCCGATCGAATACCACGGCACGTTCCCGCTGCCGGAAAGCCAGCTGGACCGGTTCATGATGCACCTGACGCTCGGCTATCCCGAGCCCGAAGAGGAAAAACGCGCGGTAGCCGATCAGGCGGGGTTTGAACGCGCGGCGCAGCTTGCGCCGGTCGCGACGAGGGAAGGGATCCTTGCGATGCAGGCGGGAGCCGACGCGGTCACGATCGAGGAGAGCGTCATGGATTACCTGATGAGGATCATCATCGCCACCCGGCGCGACGACCGGGTGCGCCTCGGTGCGAGCACGCGGGGAGCCCAGTTCCTGCTGAAGGCGGCAAAAGCCCATGCGTATTATGAGGGGCGCGATTTTGTCGTGCCTGATGACATACGGCGGCTGTCGCCGCTCGTGCTCGGCCACCGGCTGATCCTGAAGACGCGCAAATTCATATCCGACGCAGAACAGGTGATCCAGGACATCGTGGCATCGATTGCCGTACCGGTCTGAAGACGGCAAGCCTGTGCCCGGTGCCGATCTCTCATGAGGCTCACACGCGAAGGAAAAAGGTTCTTTCTCGCCACTGCGCTCATCGCGGTTGCGGCGGTCAATACCGGCAATAACCTCATCTATCTCATCCTCTCGCTCATGCTTTCCTTCACAACGCTTTCGTATGTCATCCTGAGGGTAAATCTTTCGTCTCTTCTCCTGGAGGTGTCCTTCGGCGGCCCGGTCTTTGCCGGCGAGCCGGCACGTGCAGAGCTTATCATACGCAACCGGAAGGGCATTCCGGCATACTCCCTGAACATCCAGGCTGAGGACGCCGTGGAAAAACTATACTGCACCTACGTCCCGCCGGCGGGCGTGGTGCGGGAGGAAATGAACCTGATATTCAGGAAACGCGGCCTGTACGGATACCGGGACTTTTCGGTCCTGAGCGGCTTTCCCTTCATCCTGTTCCAAAAGACGATCGCTGTCGCGGTCTCCGGGAACGTGCTTGTCTATCCCAGGATCATCGATGTCGATGAACTGGTCCGGGATCTCGTTGCCCGTGAAAACGAGGGGGAAAAAGCAGTCAGGAGCAGGGGTGATGATGCCTATGCTTTAAGGGAGTACCAGTATGGCGATGACCGGAGGAACATTCACTGGAAAGCGTCGGCGCGACTGTCAACCCTGATCGTGAAGGAATATGCCGAGTACCTGTCGCGGAGGGTCACGATCCTCATTGACAACCGTATGCCGCCGGATGAGCAGGCATTCGAAAAGGCGGTTGCCGTGGCTGCGTCGCTGACCAGCCAGTACATCGGGAGCGGATATCTCGTGAGGCTCCTTTCCTGCCGGAAGGTGGTGCCGTTCGGAAGCGGAGAGGGGCATCTCTACGGCATTCTCGATATCCTCGCGCTGCTGCATGAGGAGGAGTGCTGTGACGCTGTCACGAACGATCATGAAGGGTTTATCGTTGCGGTGCTCAAGTCCGCGCGTTCCCCCCTGGCACAGACCGCTGCCGAAGGGATGGTAGTGCATGCCGATACTGTATAAGGCCATCACCGCGGTACTGGCAGTCACCGGATGCATAAGCCTGCTCATGACCGGTGAACTGAACCTGGTGATGTGCGTGGGCGGTCTTGCGCTGTTTCCCGGGTATTACCGTTCGTTAAAGAACTATCCCCAGGCTTCCCGACGGGCAGGTGCCGTGCTGGCACAGGCGGCGCTCCTCGTCTTTCTCACAGATGCGTTCCTCATCTCTGAAGATATCTTCCTCGCCGTGGCACATATGACGATAACCTTTCAGGGCATCAAGAGCTTTGACCTCAAGGAGCCGTGGGACCACCTCCAGGTATATTTCATGTCCCTGCTGCAGCTGATCATCGCATCGGAACTTACCCGTGCCCTGACATTCGGCGTGATCTTTGTGGTGTTCATGATACTGCTCGTCACTGCCATGGTCCTCTCCCATTTTCTGAAAGAGGGCGCGCTCGGCAGGGTGAGATTGCGCCGGCCGGTCATAAGTATTGTAGCCCTGACCATGGTCTTCACCTCCCTTTTTTTCATCGCTCTTCCCCGGACGCCGCAGCGCTTCATCGGGAAAAGCCACTACCGCGGCATCAAGACCATCGGTTTTTCGGACAAGGTCGATTTTGGCTCGTTTGGTAACGTCAAGCTTGACCGGACGGTCGTCATGAGAATAGAGCTGAACAGGGCAGTGCCCCCACCCTACTACTGGAGGGGGAAGACCCTGGACTATTTCGACGGCGTTTCCTGGAGAAATACAACGCGGCAGAAGAGCCGTATCGTAAAACTCGCGGACGAATTTCTCTTTTCCCTGTATGACAGGGACACGGCCATTGTCCAGAATGTGTTTCTGGAGCCGATCGATTCGGATGCCATATTCGGCCTTGCAAAGATTGCCTCGGTAAATACGGACACCTTTGCCCTGACAGTTGACGATGACATGGATATATCCATGCCCGGCAGGTCCTCAAAACGGGTGCGATATACGGTCTACAGCGATCCGGCGGGTTTTTACGCGGGCACAGGGGAGCCCAAATATCTGCAGGTGCCGCCCGGCATGTCGCGAATACGCTCCCTTGCAGAAGATGTTACGCGGCAGGCTGCGAACGACGGACAGAAGGCCCGTCTGCTTGAGAACTATCTGAAGGGGAATTACACCTATTCTCTCAGTACTTCAGCGCCTCCGCCGGGGATGAACGTGATCGAGGACTTTCTGTTCAATTCCCGGAAAGGCTATTGCGAACATTACGCCGCCTCTATGGTCATGATGCTCAGGAGCGTCAATATCCCTTCGCGGATCGTGAACGGGTTTTACGGCGGTGAACGGAATGACTACGGCAACTACCTGATCATTCGGCAAAGCGATGCCCATGCCTGGGTAGAAGCCCTGATCGGCAATGCATGGCGGCGTTTCGACCCGACGCCTGCCGTTTCGCTCCAGCGGCAGCCGGCGATCGCCCTTCTTCTCGATTCCGTCAGAATGCAGTGGACCAGGTATGTCATCGGGTTCAGTTTTTCCGACCAGAAGGAGATCCTCAGGAAAATGACCCTGCCGTTCAGAATGAAGGAACTGCCCCGCGTGGACGTCGGCGTGTTCAGGACATATATGCCTGCTCTTTCCGTTGTCTTTATTTTCTGTCTGATCATCTGGTACGGTGCCACGGTCCTCAGACGCAGGAAATACGGTTTTGTCACGGCAGGCTATCTGGAACTCAGGGAAATACTGAAAAAGAGAGGGTACCGCATGACGGATTCCTCGACTGCGGGAGACATCAGGGATGTGACACAGGCAAGCAGTATAGCCGGGGCAGTGTATGAGTTTGTCCGCCTGTATGAACTGTTCAGGTTCGGAAAAAAACAGGTGACGCCTGAGAAGCAGCAGCAGTATGAGCGGCTGCTTGTACAGATCAGGTCGTCAAAGAGATGAGGGAATGCTTTTACTGCGGTTTTGATCCATCGGGTTCGACAATGACGATCACCTGCTTGTCGCCCAGAGAGAAGGCCTCCCGGACCGTGCCTGTTACCGTGATCTGCGAACCTTTCCGGGGGAGCGGTCTCGGGGTGACAACGATGATCTCCCCCGTGCTGTCCTTCACGACGAAGTACTTGATCACGAAGAGGCTGAACACCTCGGTGACCTCGCCGCTGACCTTTACGGTCTTGTCACTATAATCACGCGGGTTGTCGAGTATATTCTTTATGGGTGTTGACATCAGGCTGCTGCAACCGGCGATCAGCATGCATGCCAGCACGGCGTTCAAGACTCTTCCGGAGAGACGGTCCTTCATAGGGATACCTCCTGCATCATCAAAGATCTTTTTTCCATCCATGCTCACCGATAAGCGGGACAAACACGCAGGGCGTGTGGTGTTCCTCGATCAGCCCTTTTTCCGTTTTCCTGATCCTCAGCAGTGTCTGCGAAAACCGGCTGCCCACCGGGATGACGAGTATGCCGTCCATGCCGAGCTGGTCCAGGAGCGGTCCGGGTATCTCCGGTGCTGCAGCCGTAATGATGATCCGGTCAAAGGGAGCGGCTTCGGGCCAGCCCAGTGTACCGTCCCCTGTTCTTACATGGATATTGTCATAGGACAGCGACCGGTACTCGGCTGCCGCCCTGTCGGCAAGGACCACAATGCGCTCGATCGTATAGACTTCTTTAGCGAGCTCAGCAAGGACCGCGCCCTGATACCCTGATCCTGTTCCTATCTCGAGCACTCTTTCCGTGCCTTTGAGCTCAAGCAGTTCTGTCATGATCGCCACCATATACGGTTGGGATATGGTCTGTCCCTCGCCGATAGGCAGCGCCATGTCGTCGTAAGAGCTTCGCAGGTTCGAACCACCCGCGAAAATATGCCGGGGGACCCTTCTCATGGCGTCCAGGACCCGTTTGTTCCTGATCCCCCTGGGGATGAGCTGGGTCTCGACCATCTGTTCTCTCAGGTTGGCGATGTCCATGATTCAGTGAGCAGGGGCCGGGGGAAGGGTTGACCCGTCGGGCATAGGAACAGGTATCTTCCTCATGTTCTCCCCCATGCCCCCTGTATCCTGTTCAAGATCTCGCGGGCTGCGACAATGCCGGATGCCGATGCCTGGATAAGCCCCCTGCTCACGCCCGGTCCATCGCCTGCAGCGAAGATGTTTCGTATCTCTGTTTCAAGACTGTTGGTGAGCTTCAGCTGCATGGAATAGAACTTGACCTCAACGCCGTAGAGCAGCGTATTACGGGAGTTCACTCCCGGAGCTATCTTGTCGAGTGCTTCGAGCATCTCGAGGATGTTGGACAGATACCGGTAGGGAAGGGCAAAGCTCAGGTCTCCCGGCGTTGCATCGGTCAGAGAAGGCCGGACCGTGCCTTTTGCTATACGCTCATGGGTCGAACGTCGTCCCGCATGAAGATCGCCGAGCCGCTGCACGATCACGCCTTTGCCGATGAAGTTCGCAAGCTGCGCAATATATCTTCCGTAGGAGATGGGCTCATCGAACGGCTCGGTAAAATAGGTGCTCACCAGGAGGGCGAAATTGGTATTGGCCGTCCTCCGGTCAGTATAGCTGTGACCATTGACTGTCCATATGCCCTTCAGATATTCCTTTACCACCTCGCCGTACGGATTGACGCAGAAGGTCCTTACCCTGTCATCGAATTTCCTGGAATAGAAGACAAGTTTCGGCTCATAGGTTATGCTCGTCAGCGGTTCAAGTATCGCCGCCGGCAGTTCGACCCGTACGCCGACATCGACCGGATTCTTGAGCTGTGTGAGTTCGAGTCTCCTCACTTCGTCCTCGAGCCATTTCGAACCCTCACGGCCGGGGGCAAGCACGAGGAAATCGGAGGAGAATACCCTGCCGTCCCTGAGCCTCACCCCGGTATACGTGCCGTTCTCCGCGACCACCTGTTCCGCCTCTGCCCTGAAGATGATCTCGATCTTCCTGCTGATCGCGTCCTTCATGTTCCTGAGCACGACAAAGCAGCGGTCCGTGCCGATATGCCGTATCCTGGAGGGGATCAGCTCGAGGTCGTTCTTGGATGCGAGATTTTTGATGACCTGGATCTCTTCGGGGTGATCGCCGAAGATCTCATCAGGCGCGCCGTACGTAAGATAGATGCCGTCCACATAATCGATGAGCGACTGTACCGCAGGTCCATCCATGTAGCGCGAGAGGAACCCGCCGACTTCAGGGGAAAGACCGAGCTTGCCGTCACTGTAGGCTCCCGCGCCTCCCCACCCGCTCAGGAGATGACATTCGCGGCAGGCGGTGCAGGAGATCTTCCTTTCCTTGGAAGGACATTTTCTTCCGGTGATATCGCGTCCTTTTTCAATCAGCAGTACCTTGAGCTTCTTTTTCGACTTCAGGAACTCGAGCGCTGCGAAGATGCCGGCCGGGCCTGAGCCGACGATAATGACATCATATTTCTTCATCCGCGCCCTCCAGCATGTCCGATACGTTCCAGCGCTCCCTCAGGAACGACAGGGCGCTGTGATTGGTGAGGTCGAGATGTATCGGCGTGATCGAAACAAAATTCTGCTGTACTGCCTCCATGTCCGCCTCGTCTCCGTGTTCCCAGAACGTCCTGCCTCCGCCTATCCAGTAATATTTCTCTCCCCAGGGATTGAAGGTCTCCTGGATGGAGTTCTCGTAGATGCGTTTTCCCTGGCGCGTGATCTTGATGCCCCTGATCCCTTCCCGCGGGATATTCGGGAAGTTGACGTTCAGGAGGGTATCGAACGGGAGCGAATGCTCGAGTACGTATGAAGCTATCCTGGTCGCTAAGAAGGTGGCCGTGTCATAGTGATAGTGCCTGTCCGCGATGAGGGAGAATGCGATGGAAGGTATGCCGAAGATCGTACCTTCGATCGCGGCCGAGACCGTGCCCGAATAGGTGATATCGTCCCCGAGGTTGGCGCCGCTATTGATCCCTGAAACCACGAGGTCAGGCTTTCGGGGAAGCAGCTTATTGATCCCGAGGGTCACGCAATCGGTCGGTGTGCCGTTGACGCTGAAGACATGGTCCCTGATCTCCTCCGCCTTCAGCGGCCTGTGGAGCGTGAGTGAATGACCGGCCGCGCTTCTTTCCCGGTCAGGAGCAACAATGTACACGTCCCCCAGTTCTTTCATGGCCATATGAAGCGCCATGATGCCTGATGAATGCACGCCGTCATCATTGGTCACCAGAATAAGTGGCATCAGGATTATTGTATCAGAAACAGCCCGGGCGTTCCGGAATCGTCTTCTGAATATATAATCGGATCGCTATAAGAATCTAAAAATCGCTTGCCCTTTCAGATGGCTTTATGCAAAATATCAGGCACATAAAGCAGTACCTATACCTTCCGACCGAAACAGCTCGAATATGAAGAAGAAACAGACGATCACGTATAAAAAGGCCGGCGTTAACATTGATGAGGGGGACAGGTTTGTCGACCTCATAGGACCATTGGTCAGGAAGACCTTCAGGCCTGAGGTCATGACTGACATCGGGATGTTCGGAGCCCTTTTCCGGCTGGATATCAGGAAGTTCCGGAAGCCGGTACTGGTGAGCGGAACCGACGGCGTCGGCACCAAACTGAAGGTGGCTTTCATGGCTGACCGTCACGATACGGTAGGCATCGACCTTGTTGCCATGTGCGTTAACGACATTCTGACCAGCGGGGCTGAACCGTTGTTCTTTCTCGATTACTTCGCAACAGGCAGACTGAGGCCGGAAAAGGCTGCAGACGTCGTAAAAGGCATAGCTGCCGGCTGTCGTGACGCGGGATGTGCCCTGGTGGGCGGAGAGACAGCCGAAATGCCCGGCTTTTATGAAAAGGGTGAGTATGATCTTTCCGGATTCGCTGTCGGTGTTGTTGAACAGAAGAGCATTATCGACGGTTCGAAGATCAGGGCTGGTGACGCTGTTATCGGCCTTGCATCGAGCGGTGTCCACAGCAACGGCTACTCGCTTGTGCGAAAGATATTCTTTGAGCATAAGAGGATGAGCGTTGCAAGGTATCTGCCTGAGCTCAAAAGCACGCTCGGAGAGGAACTGCTGAAACCGACGCGGATCTATGTCAGGGCCTATCACGCGGTCAGGGACAATATAGCGGTCAAGGGCATGGCGCATATAACCGGCGGCGGCATCCCGGGCAACCTCCCGAGGATATTCCCCTGTGGGTTGGGTGCTGTCATTAACACGAGATCATGGCCCGTTCCGCCGGTATTCAGGTTGATGCGGCAACTGGGGAATGTGCCGGACCGCGACATGAAGCGGACGTTCAATATGGGCATAGGTTTTGCCATGATCGTACCGGGCAGGGATGCCGACAAGGCGATAACTCTTCTGAAGAAAGCGGGGTACAGGGCATTTCTGATCGGGCAGATGGAAAAAGGAGTTGATGGGGTCCAGTATGCATAGGATAAGAACAGTGCTTAAAAAGGCATTTACTCCTATCACGATAATGCTCATACCGCACACGAACAGGAAGTCTTTGAGTATCAGGGTCCCCTCTGTCGGGATCCTGGCGTCGATCATCCTCTGGTTCATCGGAACCGTATATGTCTTTTCAATTGCCATTGACGCGCTTGAATATGAAAGGATGAAGCAGAAGCTGAATTATTATTCATCGCAATTCATTGAAATGAAGTCGACCATGATGGCACTGAAGAAGGCCGAGGCAGAGTTCCAGAGGCTGTTTTCTTTTAAGTCGAAGGAAAAGGTGCTCGAGAGCCTTGATACGTCAGATACCGGTTCCATTGATATGGAAAGCTTAAAGCAAGAGATTAAGCTATCGATGGAAACTATTGGAGAAATAAAGGATTATTTGAGTCAGCAACATGACCTGTATGTCTCAACTCCCAAGGGCTGGCCGGTTGATCAGGGGCATATCACGTCGCCGTTTGGCGGAAGAGATCATCCAAGGAGCGGGGAGTATCAGTTTCACAGCGGAGTTGATATTGCTGCAGAACCGGGTAGGCCAGTGAAGGCGACCGCTGACGGCATTGTGAGTTTTTCGGGCTGGTCCGGCGGGAGCGGTAACCTTGTGGCGCTCGAGCATGGTTTTGGCTACTCCACGTATTATGCACACAACAAGATGCTTGCGGTCCGGGTTGGGCAGAAGGTGAAAAGAGGGGACATTATCGGCTATATCGGTTCCACAGGGAACTCGACCGGTCCGCACGTTCATTATGAGGTCTGGCGGGAAAGCAAGCCCATGAATCCGTCTAACTATCTCGAAGGGAGGTCGTGATGTTCCATAAGAATACGGAAAAACTTGAGTCTTTTATCGGCGCCAATTCTACATTCAGGGGAGACGTCGAAACCAAGGGAACGCTCAGGGTCGACGGTGTGATCGAGGGCAACATTGTCTCAGATTGGGTCATTCTCGGGGAATCATCCCATATCAAGGGGGACATTACTTCCCGTGGCATTGTCATCGGTGGGCGGGTTGACGGGAACATCAAGGCAAAGGAGATCGTTGAGATCAAGAATAAAGGCCAGCTGCACGGCGAGATATTTACCAGCAAATTGGTCATTGCCGAGGGCGGGATCCTTGAAGGCCGGACGAGAATGCAGCAGCACGAAGAGTCAAAGGTCATTGAATTCCAGCCGATGGAAAGGTCAAAGCAAGGCTGATCGTCCCGGATTGCGGAGGCATCAAAACAAAAGGCAGGGAAAAACCCTGCCTTTTGTTTTGATGCGCCGTAGCTGCGGAAATTTGTTCCGGAGCTATTCCTTATCTTCTGTCTCTGTATGTGTCTTCATCCTCTACTTTTACGGGAACTGGTGTGTAGGATCTCCATTCGAAGCTTGGAAGCCTGAATGTTCCGCTAAGGATATCGCGGCTGCCCGCAATAAAAAGGCCTGTCACTGCAGCTAGCAGGAATACGAAATCCGCGATAACGTATGTTGTGACCAGATTTTCAGAATATGCCGTATAGAACTGGGCAATATATTTCGGAAGCGCATATATGAAAAGATGCGCCCCAACTGCGACCATGGCAAGAAGCAGAAACGGAGGAGCCTTGTAGAATGACTGGGAGGACTTCCCCGGCAAAATACCGTTCTGTTCTACCGTCACCTTCTTGCCTGTCTCAAAATTCCAGTACGTCCCTGCTGCCACCGCTTCACCGCCTACTTTCCTGAATCTTCCCATTAACTCTTCTCCTTCCGTTCAGGGCCCCTTCCAGGTGACCCATATAAAAGACTTATAAGCTAATAAGTAAAGCTTATCTATGGCTATAATAATAAATTATCAGTCTATTGTCAATACTTATTATTAGAAAATTTATTAATTATAATTATAGGTCTTAATCGATCCCTTAATGGTCATATAACATCCTGTTTTTTAATGATAAAGAACCTATGCTGCCAAGACGACCTTTCGTTTGGGCCTGATATTTCGGGTCATCGAAGCCCACGGGCAAGAACTGTCTTGCCCCGTTTTTACGCCCCGAAATCGGGAGTCCATCAGAAAACTGCCTGTGACGCTTCCTGCGGCTTCTCCGAACCATATCCTGAGGTCAAAATATCATGTAAAATCTTGCAATTTGTCTTGAAGCTGAGGTAGTCTATACACCTGCAAAAATTATTTTCTGGAGGGTCTTCATGGCGAGTAAGTCAGCAAAAAAGTATGTCTACTTCTTCGGCGCAGGGAAAGCCGATGGAAAATCCGAGATGAAAAATCTTCTGGGCGGCAAGGGGGCCAACCTTGCGGAGATGACGAATCTCGGCATTCCGGTGCCGGCAGGTTTTACCATTACTACCGAGGTCTGCACGCTCTATTACAAGAACAACAGAAAGTATCCAAAAGAGCTTGCCGGGCAGGTAGAAGCTGCCGTAACCCGGGTGGAAAGGATCATGGGGAAAAAGTTCGGCGACCCCGAAAACCCGCTTCTGGTGTCGGTCCGTTCAGGGGCGAGGAGCTCCATGCCCGGTATGATGGAAACGGTCCTCAATGTCGGACTCACCACCAAGACCATCCCCGGGCTGATAAAGAAGACGAACAACGAACGTTTTGTCTACGACGCGTACCGTCGTTTGATGATGATGTACTCTGACGTCGTTATGGAGAAGGCTGCGGGCATAGAACCCGAGGAGGGCCACGGGATCAGGCATAAGCTTGAGCATGCGATGGAAGCAGTGAAAAAACGCAAGGGATTCAAAAGCGATACCGACCTTACGGTGAGCGACCTGAAGCTTCTCTGTGAAGAGTTCAAGGAGATCATCAAGCAGACCCTGAACAAGGCATTTCCGGATGATCCCAAGGAGCAGCTCTGGGGCGGCATAGGCGCAGTGTTCCAGTCCTGGATGGGCAAACGCGCGGTATCCTACCGGAAGATCGAGAAGATCCCTGAGGACTGGGGTACGGCGGTGAACGTCCAGTCCATGGTATTCGGCAATACCGGCAATACTTCAGCGACCGGTGTCGCGTTTACCCGCAACCCTGCAACGGGCGAAAACGTGTTCTTCGGTGAATGGCTGCCGAACGCACAGGGCGAGGACGTCGTCGCGGGCATCAGGACACCCAACCCGGTCAACAAGGCAGGCAAGACAGCGGACACAAGACACCTTCCTTCTCTCGAAGAGGACATGCCGACGCTGTATAAGGAGCTGTACGCGATACAGAAGAAGCTCGAGAAGCACTATCACGATATGCAGGACATAGAGTTCACGATCGAGGACGGGCGGCTCTGGATGCTCCAGACCAGGATCGGGAAACGCAATGGTCAGGCAGCGATCCGCATGGCCGTCGAGATGGCAAGCGAAAAACTGATCGCAAAAGAAACGGCGCTCCTGAGGGTCAAACCGGAGCAGCTCGACGAGCTCTTGCACCCAAGCGTCGATCCGGTGGCGGAAAAGCTTGCCGTGGAGCTCGCAAAAGGGCTTCCCGCGGGCCCGGGCGGAGCCATCGGAAAGGTCGTGTTCACTGCCGATGACGCAGAAGCATGGGCAAAAAGAGGGGAAAAGGTCATCCTTGTCAGAAATGAGACCTCGCCGGAAGATGTGCACGGCATGCATGCTGCAGAGGCGATCCTTACTGCAAAGGGCGGCATGACAAGCCATGCGGCCCTTGTGGCGCGAGGATGGGGCAAGTGCTGCATTGTCGGCTGTTCTGCGCTTGAGATCAGCGTGAAGCAGAAAGAGATCCACGTCAACGGTCATGTAGTGAAAGAAGGTGACTGGATCACCCTGAACGGTACGAAAGGCCGCGTATATGAAGGACAGCTCAATCTTCTGCCTGCTGATCCGGAACACAATCCGTGGTACAAACAGCTGATGAAGTGGGCTGACCAGAAGCGGACCATTCATGTGCGGACGAACGCTGACACGCCGAACGATTCGATTATAGCCCGTAACTTCGGCGCGGAGGGTATCGGCCTCTGCAGGACCGAGCATATGTTCTTCGGTCCGGATCGCATCAAGGCGGTACGCGAGATGATACTTTCCGATACCCTTGAAGGCAGGAAAAAGGCCCTTGCAAAACTCCTGCCCTTCCAGAAGGCCGATTTCATAGGTATCTTCAAGGCAATGGCAGGGCTGCCAGTGACCATCAGGCTCCTTGATCCGCCCCTTCACGAGTTCCTGCCGCATACGGATAACGAGCTCCGGGAGCTCGCCAGTGATATGCAGGTGCCGTTCGACAGGCTCAATGCCAAGAACAAGTCCCTGCATGAATTCAACCCCATGCTGGGGCACCGCGGCTGCCGGCTGGGCGTGACCTATCCCGAGATCTATGAGATGCAGGCGCAGGCCATAATGGAAGCTGCGAGTGAACTCGCCAGGCAGAAGATAAAGGTGGTCCCGGAGATCATGATACCGCTCGTCGGTCATGTGAATGAGCTTGTGGCTATGAAAAAGGTGGTTATTGAGACTGCTGAGCGCGTGAAGAAGGAGTACAAGGTGAAAGTCGCGTATACGGTCGGAACGATGATCGAACTGCCGAGGGCATGCATGACCTCCGATGTGATCGCCGAAGTTGCTGACTTCTATTCGTTCGGTACCAATGACCTTACCCAGACCGTGTACGGCCTTTCCCGTGATGACGCCGGAAGGTTCCTGCCGTTCTATGTTGAAAACGGCATCCTGAAGGACGATCCGTTTATCACCATTGATCAGGAGGGTGTCGGTGCATTCATGAAGATCGCTGTTGAAAAAGGCAGGAAGGTGAAGAAGAACCTCAAGCTCGGTATCTGCGGTGAGCATGGCGGCGAACCAAAATCGGTCGAGTTCTGCCACAATCTCGGCCTGGACTATGTAAGCTGCTCCCCCTTCAGGGTCCCGATCGCGCGCTTTGCGGCTGCGCAGGCAGCGATCAAGGGCACGGCAAAAAAGAAGAAGTAGATCTGTACTGAAATATGATCGAAAAGGAAAAGGGGCGGTAAGCCCCTTTTCCTTTTCTGCATGAGACAGATGTCCGCAGTTATTTCCCTTCCCATGCCCGGCGTCGGTGCTGCAGACGACCGCAGAATCATGATATTCCAGCAACCTGATAAATATAACTTTAAGTTGACAAGGT
>VEOY01000048.1 GCA_012026685.1 Nitrospirota bacterium | reverse complement strand
TACATTCGGATTGTGGGAGATGTTGGCCTCCGTCTTGTGCATGTAACCAGCGGGGATGAACAGCCGTCCATCTTGTGATATCCTGAGGTAGCTATTCCAGGTATTGACCATGTGAGGGCCATCAGGCCCTAAAGTGGCGATAGCTACAACTCCGTCCTTCTTCATGATTTCCTGCATCTTCTCTGGTATCATCGTCTCTCCTTTTCTGTTCTTGCACGCTCCTGCCGAACAATTACTATGCGAACTTCAGATTAATCTTAAACATGGTATCACTATACCACAGATCTATTATCCATCAAGACTAAAATGCTTTAAAAACAAAGAGATTGCTATTGTCATTTTGTGTAATCTGGTAATAAGGACCTTGACGCACCCCTCAGGTGCCCATATAATTACAAAAAAGACGCATGCCTATAAAAAAATAATGTTAGAACATGATAAATCCTCATAGCCATAAAGAAGCGAAGGAATTCTTCGTTCAAAAAGTAATAGTGCAGGGCGAAACAAGAGAATATACAACTTTCTGGGGGGGGGGAATATATATGCTGTAATGGAGCGAAAAAGATCCTAATTTTCACATCGATTATTGACAGTATCACTGCTACTACATTAGATTAAGTTTACTAATCCTGGAGGGATTAAGATGAACGTTTTTTTCCCTTTTCAAAGAATTTCTCAAATGTACTTTTCATTTCTGGCTACTTTATATTTCAAAGTACGGCGCTCATGCTTAGACCTTCTTATCACTATAAGAGTAGTTGTTCCTACCTGTTTTCTGTTGTTAGCTTTGTCTGTAGGGGTTGAGATTGCTTTTATACAGAAAGCTGAGTCAGGGACGCTTGTGCTTGACGATGGGTCGATCGAAAATCATATATTCCTCGTTGAGGGAGGCCAATTCATCTGGCTTAACCGCTTTACCCCATCAACATTTCCTACTTACATTAGAAAGGTTTCTACTATATTCGGCAATAAAGTCGGTATTCACGATGATTTTCAGATAGCCATTTTCGAAGATACAGACGCAGATGGCGATCCTTCAAATGCCACCTTGGTATACACTGAAAATGTTAAACCGCTTTATAATGACAATCAAACTTGGAATCTATTTACATTATCCAACTGGGTATTGTGTAATGGACCCGGAGATATTCTTATTGGCCTTGTGAATCGATCAGGCCGATTTGGCTATCCGGACTTCCCTGCCACCCTTGATCAAACCTCTTCACAAAGGAGATCATGGATTGGAGCCTACTCGACGCACCTAATCCCGGACCCTCCCGTTTTGCCTACCGCAGATTTATGGAGCATTATTGATAAGACTGGATTTCCAGGAAATTGGGTGATTCGTGCCGTGACCGCTCGATCCACGGATACTCTGGTTGATATTACGTATCCAAGAGGGCATGAAATGTTTCCTTCAGGTTCTGATATAACCATTACCTGGCTTGCAGGGGCAACAACAGCGAAATTCATGCTTCATTTTTCACTGGATGACGGTATAACCTGGATACCTATAACGAAACAATTCGTTTATGGAACAAGTTATACATGGCGAGTGCCGACATTGATCCAGAACAACAACAAGTGCAAAATCAAAATTACTGCATATGGTGCTAAGGGGATACAGATGTTTTCGGACGAGAGCCTGCCTTTTAAAATCGAGGTGGTCAAGCTCCTTTGGCCGGCGGGTGGGAATGAAATGCGTTCAGGGAATAGTATATTAGCGCAGTGGGCTACATATGAAACGAAAAGACCCGTTGCGTCTGCTAAATTGCTGTGGATGCCCAATTCAGTTTGGAAATTAGTGGCGAAAGTTGACGGTAATCCAGGATCTTTGTCTTTTGTAGTTCCTACGCTTGTGCCTAGCCCGAAAAGCGTAAAATATAAAATTAAGCTATTGGACGAGCAGGGTAACGATATAGGCTCTGACACAAGTTCTGCGGTGATTTATCATCCATTCGTCCTAAGGCATTCAGATTAAGCATGACTCGCCTTCAGTCATTTTGTCCTTAATTGGGCGGAGAAATGTATCGTAAAACGCTATGGCCCGATCATATAAACCAAGCAACGTATAGCACTGGTGTAGCACTGGTGCCAGAGAGGGTTCCTCAGGCAGCACCTTTTCCAAGAGATCTATGGTTTTTTCACATCCTTCCGGCTCATGCAGATATTGTGAAGAATCTTCGGCATCAAGATAATTACACTCTCCCAGACCGCGAGCACCGCTGCACCTTCAAGCGGCTGCTTTGTTCCTGAATCTATCACTCTGCCCTTGTATGGTCCGCCCGCAGAAAGAGGATATAACACTCCGCGACCTGAGGCTGTCAAAAGCAACAATGATGACGCAAACATTAACAAAATATTTGTTTCTGCGTTGAGGTATATGGTCTCATGCGTTGACAGCTACCCGATCCACCGCAACATAACACCATTCGTCCCGAAAGCTGCATAGCTTTTTTCTCATGAGCAGCTAAGCAACAAGTTACGCAAAAAACGTAGAGGCGATCCCTGGACACAGCAACTTATATATTGGCATCATATTGTTCCCTCTTTCGGCATTTTGGCGTTATGTTTTTCGTAAGGTAGTTTTGCAGACTCGTCATGCCATTGCTTGATGACGTTGAGAATTGGATAGTTGATTTCTTTATCCATGTCGAGCCAATTAGTCCGGATTCTTGATATTTCAAGATAAGTATCTCCGCTTAACGGTTCAATAACTTGGACGTCGAATCGAAATACTACGTCAGCAACTGGAAATACATTGCTATCCAAAATAATAAATGGCCCGGTTGCTTTTGCAAGGTTATTCAAGGATATTGGGTCAGATAAATCGGTAATATATGTCGATAGTCCGCTTTTGATAACCAGTTGTGACAGTTCTTTTCTACTGTAGACTTTCTTGAAACCAATCTTTATCAATGCGTCCTTCATGAAGCTATAGAATTTATCATTTCCATACGGAGACCGGGCCAGGAGGTATACATAGTTTGCTTCTTTAATGCCGGCTAAAGGCTGATAAATCTTTATATATTGTTTATCTACTTCGGCGCTTGCCGGGAATTGGCCTGTTGTCTCATCTATATTTGCTGGCTTAAAGGACGCACAGCCTAATGTAAGAAATGAAAAAAGAAGCAATAAGAATATTCTAAGAATGATCTTTATGTAGTTTGCCATTTTATATCGGCAAACCTTTTTTCTTCTGGATTTCCACGATATCACGCATAAATTCTTCAAGGGCACGCCTGGTTGAGCCGGAAACCATTTTTCTCAATGCACCTTTCCTTGTATCGAAGGCATATTTACCAACAGGGGCACCTTCGTCACCATCAGCCATTTGTGAACAATATGTTTTGTGAAAGTCGCCGAATGACGCGTTAAATTCAACCAGCCCATAGACTCGCACATAACCAAAGCCTTGATATTCGGCAGATAGGCCACTCAGCTGAACTATTATAACCTTGTCTGATTTTGGATCGATAACACCGTTGTTTGCTTCAATCATGGCACGGACATATGCGCTGAAAAAATCAAAGCCTATAGAGCCTTCAAGCTCTGTATTACGATCTATTCTGAAATTTGAACAGGAGATATTAAAGCCTTTCCGATTGTCTACTACTTCAAGCCTAAATTTCTCACCTTTCAAGTCCACGGGCGATAGAGGAGCATAATACGTATAATCGCTGCCTGGCAGATAGCCATAATGCAACGTGTTGTAGCATCCACTCAAAAAGATTGCTAAAACAAGCCCTGATATAATCTTCATAGGTTCTTTATCCTCTCTTTATGAAATGTTGACAATTATCATACCCAATGGGATTTTCAGGTTTCAAGACAGAATAGTATCGCAGATAGAACAGGATGGCATAGTTAATCCGATTCGACATAATTGAGCTCATGTCCTCAGGGCGTTGCCTTCGCTCTGACACAAGTTCTGCGGTGATCTATCATCCGTTCTTTTTTTCAAGGCATTCAGATTAAGCATGACTCTGCTATTTTCATTTGTCTTGCCGCGTCCGACGAGTGGTCATATAATTAGGCCGCAAGTTCGTCTTGTAGGCTTTCAGACCCTCATTTCTGTGTCGTTTCACTGACAATTGCACCTGACTCTTTATCCGCTACAGCCGCCGACCATCTCAAGCCCTCGCTCCGCCCTCTTAAAGAATACGTTTTGCCACTCTCGGCATTGAATTTCACTAAAAGCTTCCCCGTGCCCATAAAAACCCCGTCAAAATAAGCGATTGTGAGCGTATGTTCACCGGGAAGCAGTTCATATCTTTGAATTGCTCCGAATCCGCGCCATTTGCCGTCAACTTTTTGAACAATGAGACCACCACCCGATTCTGACCTGTTATGTTCCAGCACGGCAATGGCATCGTTCGGAAGGCTCGCACTGTTTTGTGTGTAGACTGTAGCGCAACCAATAGACATAATCGAGAGCAGACAGAAAATAACCAATTTCATTAATCCACCCCTATCGAGAAAACTAAGGGGCGTGTCCGGTTTGATAGGGACAACTCCACAGTCATTCACTCAGGTTATCATTCGAAGGGCGCAATGTCTCTCAGTTATTGCGCCCTTGATATTTGCCTGGCTTGCACTACTTTTTCGAGGTCTGCCTTAAATTCAGTCATCACCTGTTTTACGGCTTTACCAATAATTTTAGCTCGCTCTTCACGTGAGTCAGTCTTGAATCTTGTCATCGTTTCAGTAGATTGGGACTTGTATTCCTTGTCCAAAAGATTCTCTCCAGTTCCACCATCTTTAATGACAATCCGCAGCCTCGCATTTCCATTTAAATCTGTAGTTCCGCTACCATAGGCCAGACCCCCGAGCCCTCCGGTTAAAATACTTATTGCCATCATCTTGGCTTCCTGTTCGCTTCGATTAGGAATCTCCCACACCAACTCTTTGATCCAGGAATGCAAAGCGAGCCATTGCAGACTATTTTCAAGACCGAACTTTTCTTCTGCCCCCTCCTTTAAAATTATAATTTCCTTAAAAAGTCCGGTACTTAGTATCTCTTTTTCGAGTATTTTATTGATATCTTCCTTTGGATCATTTGCCCACATCCGGTCAACTTCTTCATTGGCCTGTCTCTCATCTGTTGGATATGTGAGCGTGATTCGGAAATCTGTAACGGCAGTTTTATTGTCCTGTGGGTACTCATACTGGAATGAAGTAGTTGTAGCACAGGCACTTGCAAAGAACAACATAAAACAAAGCAATAACTGCCGACTTATACGAGATTTCTTCATGCTACCCCCTTGCGTCGTTGAATCTCAAGACATTAGATCATTATAGGGCCGGATGAGCTCTTGCCGTTGCCCCGAACCGCGGATGTTCAGTGAACAGATATCGCTACTGCACGGTCGAAGGCAGTTCGATCCACTTCTTGTCTTTGCCGTAATAAAATAGGGTGCTGCCCTTCTTGACCACCACGGCATCAGCATTTTCTGAAACGAATGGCGTCTCGGGTATCCCGCTGATCGTGGCCTGAGCCATCAAGTCATCCCGGGTAAAAGCAGGACTTGCCATCAATGCACTGAGCAGATAAGCGTATGCATAAAAGCTTGTCGGCTTCGATACGATCACCTGGCGCTCGGGGACAGGGGAAAAGCCCTTGCCGATGAACTTGATGCCTGCGGGAACCGTGGTTATCGACGGCAGGGGGATCTCCCTGACCTCGGCAGCCTGGATGCTGCTGCCACGCAGGGCCATGCCGTGTTCCGGGATGAGAATGACCACAGCGTCCCTTCCCGACTCTTCGACTGTTCTGAAAAATGTGCTGAGATTGCTGAACAGCCGCTGAGCGAATTCCCGATAATACGTCTTCCTGTCCTTCTTCCACCACTGGCTGTCGTCTGCCCAGTGCGCTCCGCCGTGGAGTGTTGTGAGGTCAGCATACAGGGCAGCTCTGGCTGATGGAGAACGAAGCCTCATGTCCCACCACCGGTTGAGCAGGGCGAGATCGTCATGGATCGGCGTGTTGTCAAAATCGATCTGCCGGATTGGCAGGTCCCGCATCTCGATCGGTTTGTCAGCGCGGCCATGCAGTATGATGTCTTCCACAAACCGGTAGGACGGAGCATCGTTATCGATCGCAGCATATGTTGCATAACCATGTCTTCTCAGCGCCTCGAGCGGATAGCATTCGTTCCGGGTCTCGCGGTAGAGATCATCGTGGCCGGTCTGGCCGCACGCGGCCCTGAGCAGCCGTAGTGCCGAGGGGGTCGTATGCGAAGAAACCGAATTGAAATTCGTGAACAGCAGGTCAAACTGCTTCAGAAAGGGATCATTATCCATATTCACGGCACGCAGATCATCCCAGGACAGCGAGCAGATGTTCAGGATGATGACATCGAAATCAGGACGGTTCGCATCAGGCTGTGAAAAATGGACTGTCTTTTTCGATTCCGAGCGGTAGAACTGTTCGAGATATGTCCCGATGTCTGCCTTAGATCCCTTTGCAGCGAGCAGGGGCACCGCACATATGCCGGCCAGCACGAGAGGGGTGAGCGTAATTCGTTTGTTGAGCAGGATGCAGGCGGCAAGGATCAGGAGCAGGACACTCACTTCCATGATGCTGACCGAATTTTTCAGGAACCGGACGATGTATGAAGGCGAGATCCCCCCGGTCTCGGCGAGAAGCTGAAGCGTCGTTCGAAGGGACGGGAACCACGTTTCATGCCAGAGGATGAGGAATGCCAGCCCCAGAGCAAGCGTGAATCGTATGCCGCTGAACAAGCGCCGGGCAGGAAGTTTGTGAGGGATCGGCAGGAGCAGGAATGCTGCGAAAAGGAGGTTCATCAGGAAGGCAAGACGGATGTACCCCCTGAAGGAGAGATACACTTTGCCGAGAAAATAGAAGCTCCATAAGCCCATAACGTCCCCTCAGCGGCCTTCTTATTCGTTACTTGCTCTCTTTATGTTTGAGGTCCCACCATGCATACCAGCGCATAAAGACTTCCACCTTGTGGACGTCATCGCCCGAACGAAAATCATTTTCCCAGGAATACTCGACTCCCCAGGACAGAAGAGGGCCTTTGGGGCTTTCCATGTCAAGGGCTACGCCGGCCCCCGGAGAGATGTAATTGTTCCAGTCAAGCCCCTCGCTGTCCCATTTATATTTCACTTTGAGGTACGGGTTCAGGATATATGTTCTGCCCTCACGTTCCCAGCGTTTCCAGGTAATGCCCTGGCGTATCCATCCTTCGAGGATGAGGTTGCTGTCTCCGCCGTTCGGAATTTCATATCGCAGGTCACCCCACGTGGAGCCGGGATATTTCGTGCCTTCGAGGTCCCACCAATGATACCAGTTCATGTACAGGGCGGTGTAAGGATTTTCGTCGTTGGAGCGGTAGTCATACTCATGGATATATTCCGCACCCCATGACACAAGCGGACCATGGGGGTTGGACATTTCAATGGCAGCACCGAAGCCCGGCCCGATATAATTATTCCAGTCGAGCCCTTCGCTGTCCCACTTATAGCGCGCTGTAAGGTACGTATTGAGCAGAAAGCTCGTGGAACCTTTTTCCCATTTCTTCCATCCTATGCCCTGCCGTATCCAGCCTTCCAGGATCGCGTTGCTGCCGCCGCTGTCCGGAAATTCAGCGTGGAGATCGCCCCACGTGGAGCCGGGAAGGCTTTCAATCGCATGCGCGAATGACGGCAGAACAAAGCATGCGACGATAAGTAATACAATGATATATCTCTTCATAGAACCCCCTTGTGAAATATCTTGACGGTCTTGATACCCGAAGAGAGAGACATCTGATATGTCTTTGCCACCGTGAACCCCTGTGAAAGGTAGTCCAGCGAAGCGAGGGTGAACGATCTGTCGCTGTGATAATCGTCCAGTACCACATATCCGGGTTTTGTCTCGGCCACTACCCGCTTCCGTTCCTCTCCCGTGGCACGCACGACCGGGAGCACCTGCGGCGGCGGGCTGCCTGATTCGAGAAAATAGCGGTAAACATACTCCGGCGAGCCGTAATCAGAATCGATAAGGATGGTTACCCCGGCCAGTTTCCTGGCACGCAGAAAGCTCACGGCGTCCGTAAGGTCAAGATTATTGCGGTTGAGCTCCTTGATCTGCTGGAGTCCGAATACCCAAAGGACCAGCAGTACGGCGAACATGAACAGGGGCTTGATCCTGGCCATGGGGTTATGGGAGGAGAAGAGGTCCCCCATATGATCGACACCCAATGCCGCGGCAGGAGCCATGAAGATCGTCGCAAGCAGAACAGCGAGGTGAGTGGCGTTAAGATCGGAAGACATAAAGTTCACGAGAAATACCGGGAATGACAGCAGCATCACGAAGAAGGCCCTTTTCCCGCCTTCCCGGTGGAATATGCCGAAGATCGCCAGCAGGTACGGCATGGAGAGCCAGTTGAAAATATAGGTAACGTTCAGCGAGGACAACATGTCGGCAGAAGAATGTGAGAGAGGGAGCGAAAGGGATCTCCCGATCGATGCCCATACAGGCAGGATAGCAGTATATCCGTAAACAGACAGTGCGGCGACAAGCGGAAGCAGAAAAAAACCGCCGGCGTGCAGGAACCGGTGGCGAAGAAACACGTACAGCACCAACGGCGCCACAAAAAGCATCGAAATATAGTTCATGGTGACCGCGGCCGTCAGCGACAGGCTGCTGAAGAGCAGCATAAGCATTCTCCTGCCGGAGGACGCGGTTTCGGCAGAGGCCTCGATCAGCAAAACTGACGCGGCGAAAAAAAGTGCCGTGTAGGGAGTTGTTGTCGCAAAGGCCGAGAGCTGAAGAGGTATCCCGAGAAACACGAAAGTGGTTGCCGCGAGGAGCCCCCGTTTCCCGTAAAGGGAAGTGTCACCGATCAGGAATATCAGGAGCACAAGGACCAGTCCGAGCGCGATGCTTACGAGGCGGGAACCGTGGAGACCCGCGTATCTGTCAACCCCTGATATGATGAGTGGGGCGATGGAGTATGCCCCCGGCTGGACATTCATCATTTCCTCGACCGGGCCGGACCATCCCGCATTCCCATCCGTAACCAGCCCTCGGCCGATATAGATGTTCTTCGCTTCAGCCGTGGTGAACGGATTCCGTACCAACCCCCAGCACAGGACGATAAGACTGTACGCGAGTAGCAGTATCAGGAGAAATGATTTTCTCGGTGCCTGGGTCATTCGAAGATCAGGTCGCCGATCTGGCCGGCGATCTTTATCAGATTCTGCACTTTTTCTCCGGACTCTTCCTTGAATTGCACGCCAATCAGGTATTCAGGGAATATCTCGTCAGGGCGGGGGATCATCCTGACCACCAATCCGGTCATCGATATCCGTTCTTTTCCCAGCACAATCTCCAGCGTTATTTCGCTGCCCAGTGCCCAGGTCTCCTGAGACAATACCAGAAGACCGGTATCGGAAATATCCTTGATGGCACCATAAGAGTGTCTGCCGCCTCCTTCCCGTACTATGACGGGAAGATATGCGAGCGAACGCGCAGCGCGTTCATAAAGCCTGCTCTTCCTGCCGAACCGGCGTTCGATATACGTCTTGTATCCAAGGACATAGTCCTTCATGAATTTGATGACAGCGGTCTCATGGAGGTATCGGGATATGATGTCCCTGGCCGGCTGGCTGATGTTGGTAAAACGCATGCCGATGTGTGAGATCTGGTACGGGGAGGCGCTCATGCTCCGTTCACGGACGACCCGGCACTGAAGGCGTAAATACGGTTTTGAAAGCATCAGATCGACCTCGAATTCCTTGCCCACGGGGATCTGGTCAAGGGCGACCATGGCAATCCCTTCCTCCGTGATGTTGTCCAGGACCGCGAGCTGCGCCTCACTGGCTGCCGTTTCTCCGGCAGGCCGGTATGACGCAAGTACGGTGTCAGGTATCCGGAACGCGGACCTTCGTTGAAAGAGTTTCTTGTAATCAAAATGGATTATGGCAAGGGCAAGCCCGCTGTTGTAAAGCGCCCAGAAACAGTTGACGGAGACAATAAAACTGTCGCGCCGGAGGTCAAGAAGCAATTCAACCAGTGCCCAGAGCATTGCGGTGAAACTGAGTATCAGTACGACGAATTGGGGTATGATGAGAGTCCGGGTCGGCGCAAGTCCCTCCTCCCCTTTGGGTGTGACCTTAAAGACTTTGCCTTTCTTGGGGAAAAAGGGGATAACCAGGGTTTTCAGATAGGTGAAGAACTTTGCCATGCTGTACTGTTCGAGCAGGATCTGACCTCCGACGCCCCTGGACATCTCGCTGAAGCCGAATATGGAAAATAAGAAGTAAGGGATGAAGTGCAGCAGATAATTCACGTCGAGGGCGCGCATCGGAAGCACGCCCGAAAAAAGCGCAGCGGGCGGCGTCAGATAGAAGACGAGCTTCTGGAGCCCTTCGAGGGGGTAGATCATGGAGGAAAGATACGAGAGCCTCTGCGAGAGCGTCAGTCCTTTGATGAAGATCGGATTTGCCCTGACGAAAACCTGCCAGTTCCCGACCCCCCATCGCTGGCGCTGGATGGAAAAAGGCTTGAGCGTTTCCGCTGCGATGCCGAAGGCCAGGTTTTCGTTGTGGTACACGGACGTCCAGCCCTTTGCATGGATCTTGATGGATGTAAGCATGTCCTCCGTGATGGAAGCAGTGGCAAATCCGCCGATATCATCGAGTGTTTTCCTGCGCAGTATGGCGCAGCTGCCAACGAAATATGCAGCGCCCCAATGGTCCTTTCCCGGCTGGATGAGGGAAAAGAACAGATACTGTTCTCCCCATATGGTCTTCTTTTTCCAGTCTGTCCTGTGCTGCATCGAATCGATGTTATAGAACTCCTGGGGGACCTGGACAAACCCGACCTTGTTGTCCTCAAAATAACCGATCAGCGTGTCGATAAAATGAGGGAGAGGAATATGGTCAGCGTCGAAGACCGCGATAAACTCTGCTTTTGAATGCTGAAGCCCGTAATTCAGGTTCCCTGCTTTCGCGTGGTCATGGGTTTCCCTCGCAAGGTATACGCAGTTGAGCTCTTCGGAGAGTGCCCTGACTTCCGGGCGGTTTCCGTCATCGAGCACGAGCGTACGATGTGGATACCTGAGGTCATTACAGGCAAGGAGCGTTTTTCTCAATACGGCTACGGACTCATTTTTCGTCGGTATGAGGACATCAACAGAACGGCCCGGCACTGACGGCGGCGCTGTTCTGGTCTTAGGTTTCCAGACCGTGAAAAAGAAAAGAAATGTGGTTATCGCGCCAAACAACTCGGCGCTGAAAAGAGCCCATGAAAAGAAGAGTGATTGCGGGTTGAACGTCTCCGTGTACCGCCAGTAGAGATAGTAGGATGTAATGAACATCGTGAGCAGTGCTACGACCCGCCTGAGATTCTCCACTTTTCGATTCGAGAAGTCCATTATGCTCACCCCTGTTTCATTATTAAAATTGTTTAATTTTACTTCAAATTCAACAAAATAGACAAATATATGATCAGTCAGGTCCGTCAGATATGGCTCGGCGGGGTGGCCCGGCGACCCGATCCATGTCGTGTGTCAAGACCCGCAAAAATAGAGTATACTATTTTCCGCGATATCATCTGCTGAACCAGTCGAAAACTGCGTTTCGGTCAGACAGTACGAATTTCATAACAGGAGCAATGAACATGATGCGAGCAGGTTTTGTGGGTTGGAGGGGAATGGTCGGTTCGGTGCTGATGGGCCGCATGCTTGAAGAAAAGGACTTCGACCATGTCGATCCGGTCTTTTTTACTACATCAAACGTCGGTGGCAAGGGGCCGCATATCGGCAGAGATGTCCCTGCGCTCAAGGACGCGAGGAACATCGATGAGTTGAAATCAGTGGAAGTCATCATCTCCTGTCAGGGCGGAGATTATACCTCCGAGGTCTTTCCGAAGCTGCGCGCTTCGGGGTGGAATGGTTATTGGATCGACGCGGCATCGACCCTCCGCATGGACAAGGACGCTGTCATCATTCTCGATCCGGTAAATCTGAGAGTCATCAAAGACGGTCTTGCAAAAGGTATAAAGAACTACATCGGCGGTAATTGCACGGTTTCCCTGATGCTCATGGCCCTCGGCGGCATCTATGAGGCCGGGCTCGTGGAATGGATGAGCGCGATGACGTACCAGGCTGCCTCAGGTGCGGGAGCGAACAATATGCGTGAACTGCTTAAGCAGATGGGCGAGGTCCATCGGGCGGCACAGGTGCTGCTTGACGATCCTGCATCTGCGATTCTCGACATCGACAGGGAGGTTGCCGGGATCTTGCGGGAAGAGAGTTTCCCAAAGACCTGTTTTGGCGTGCCTCTCGCCGGTTCCCTCATCCCGTGGATCGATAAGCAGCTCGACAACGGCCAGAGCAGAGAGGAATGGAAGGGCCAGGCGGAGACGAACAAGATCCTTGGGCGTGAGTCGAACCCAGTCCCGATCGACGGGCTTTGCGTGCGTATCGGCGCAATGCGCTGCCACAGTCAGGCCCTTACCATCAAGCTCACGAAAGACATTCCGCTCGATGAGATCACCGATATGACCGCAAGGCATAATCAGTGGGTGAAGCTGGTGCCGAACCAGCGCGAGATGACCATGCGTGAACTGACACCGGCGGCAATAACCGGTACGCTTTCCGTGCCGGTGGGCCGGCTGAGGAAGATGAATATGGGCCCGCAGTTCCTGACGGCCTTTACCTGCGGCGACCAGCTGCTGTGGGGTGCGGCGGAACCTTTGAGACGCATGCTCCGCATACTGGTCGAGCAATAGTCCGGGACAGAGGCAATGGCTGAATCGGCAGATAGCCGGGCATATGGTGTGAAGCGGGCGTAAGACCGGGCATGAGACCAGCGGACGTTATCATAAACGCAGACTATATTCTGACAATGGACCCGGACCTTACCGTTGCCCAGAAGGGCGCGATCGCGGTAAGGAACGGGAAGATCCTTGCCGTCGGCGACGCGGATCACATATCGCGGACATTTACCTCGTCGGAGACGATAGATGGTGCCGGAAAGGTCGCTTTTCCCGGCCTGGTGAATACCCATACCCATGCCGCCATGGTCCACTTCAGAGGACTTGCGGACGATCTGCCCCTGAAGGTCTGGCTCGAGGAGCACATCTGGCCTGCGGAAGGAAGATGGCTCAGCCCGGAATTCGTCGGTGACGCCGTGGAACTTGCCTGCCTGGAGATGCTCAGATCGGGCATTACTGTCTACAACGACATGTATTTTTTCGGTGACGCGATCGCACGGGCAACGAAAAAGATCGGCATGCGGGCTGTCGTTGGAGTGGGAATACTCGATTTCCCTTCCAAGTCGGCAAACACGCCGGACGAGTATTTTGCGAACGCGGAGAATTTCATCAAAGCATGGGCAGGGGATGAACTGATCGTCCCGAACATAGCTCCTCATGCGCCGTACACCTGTTCTCCTGAGAACATGATGCGGGCAAAGAAGGTTGCCGAACAGTACGATGTGCCTCTCCATGTGCACCTCTCCGAGACGCAATGGGAAGTGGGGGAGATTCAGAAGAGATATGGCAGGACCCCTATCGCGCTTCTCGAAAACATAGGGTTTCTCGACGAACGGGTCCTTGCAGCGCACTGCGTTTGGCCAACCGACGAGGAGATCGGGATCCTTGCTCAAAGAAATGTCGGGGTGAGCCACTGCATCGAGAGCAATCTCAAGCTTGCATCCGGCATTGCACCGGTCACCAAGATGCTGAAGGCCGGAGTCAGGGTGACCTTTGGCACCGACGGGGCCGCGAGCAATAATGACCTGAATATCCTGAGCGAAATGTCGACGGCCGCGAAAGTGCACAAGGCAGTATCAGGAGACCCTACGGCACTGAGCGCAAAACAGGCCATGCTGATGGCGACCCGATGGGGGGCTGAAGCAATAGGCCTCGGTGGGGTGACGGGAAGCCTCGATGAGGGCAAGTCGGCAGATATCGTTCTCGCCGATCTGGACAAGCCGCACCTGACTCCCCTCTATGATATGTATTCCCATATCGTCTATTCCATGCGTGCGTCCGATATCGATACCGTACTGGTCAACGGTCGTGTCATTATCAAAGGCCGGAAGCTCATGACCGCCGATGAGGGAGAGATCATGGCACGGTCATCGGAGTGGGGCAGAAAGATCAAGGAAGCGGACACCCGCTGCTGAAGATCCATCATCGATGAAACGATCTCTTTTCATTGTCCTGGCGCTTCTTTTCCCCACGGTATCTTCTGCGCATCCCGGCAAGACAGACTATCAGGATGGGCACAAATGCCTGAGGAACTGTGAAGAATGGGACCTGTATTATGCGGAATATCATCTCCACGACAAGGACAGAAATCCGGTACGGATAACAGGAGACCGCGGGACAGCATTGCGGCCCCCTGCGGCGACCGCATTTCCTCCGGGGAGTTCAGATGCCGCCCCGGCAGCCCAGCCAGTTGTGCCGGAAAAGAAGCCGGCCGCAGCCGCAGACATGCCGCTTCCAAAGGCAGCCGGCGCAGCAGGGTACCTGGCTCCTGTTCAGGAAGAGGCGATGTTCCGCTTTACGGATATTCTGCTTTTTCTTGCGGCCGGCGTGCTTCTGCTGTCACTGATCATGCTGCGGAGAACACGGGAGAAAAAGAGCGGTTAGGGTATTACAGCTCCCGGCGGCCTTCGAGCGCCTTGCTGAGGGTGACTTCGTCCGCGAACTCGATATCACTGCCCATCGGAAGCCCATAGGCTATGCGGGTGACCTTCACGCCCAGCGGATGGAGAACTTCCTTGATATATTGGGCCGTGATCTCGCCTTTTGTGTTGGGGTTCGTGGCAATGACCACTTCCTGGACGCCGTTGTTCTTCACGCGATCAACAAGTTCATTGATCTTCAGCTTCTCGGGGGTGATGCCGTCTATGGGGGAGAGCGCTCCGAGGAGCACGTGATACAGACACCGAAATGCCTTTGTCCGTTCAATGACAAGGATGTTGCTTGGTTCCTCGACCACGACTATCCTGTGCCGGTCCCGCGAGTCGTCGCTGCAGACCTCGCAGAGATCGCTGTCCGTAATGTTGAAGCACTGGCTGCAGAAGCGGGCTGTCTGTTTCACCTTCCGGATGGCTTCCGCAATGGACATTGCCTCTGACTCGGGCATGGAGAGAATGAAAAAAGCGAGCCGCTGGGCGGACTTTCTTCCTATTCCCGGCAGACGGGTCAGTTCGGTTATCAGGCTTTCAATAATTCCGTGCATTTCAAAATACCCGTGTTCAACGTAGAACAGTGGTTATCTTCCGAACATGCCGCCAATGTCGCCCATTCCGGGGATGTTCAGCCCGCCGGTAAGCTTCGACATATCAGAACTCACCATCTCCTGAGCTCTGCGGATCGCTTCATTCGATGCAGCGAGGATGAGGTCCTGGAGCATCTCGACATCCTCGGGGTTAACAACATCTCTTTCGATCCGTATCGAGACGAGGTTGCCGGCGCCGCTTGCGACCACGGTTACCATGCCGCCGCCTGCCGTTGCCTCAACGGTTTTTTTCTTCGCCTCTTCCTGCGCCTTCATCATCTCTTCCTGGAGCTTTTGCGCCTGACGCATCAGATCTCCCAGCATTTTTTTAGACATCGTCTCCTCCGTTTCCTTTTGTTCCTGCGTCTTCTATGGGTATCACGTCAACGATCCTTCCTTCGAACAGTTCAAGTGCTTCCTGTATCAGCGGCTCTTTGAGGGCGGTTTCCTTCAGGTCCTTTTTCTTGACCGCCTTCTTCTGCTGCACAACAATCGATATCCCGATCTTTCTTCCGGCGTGCTCTGCGAGCTTTTCTTCGATCGATTTGAGATTTTTGCTGATCGTGTCCTGAAAAACGGCCTGACCGCCGTTCAAAATGATCTGCACGTCGTTGCCCCGCAGTTCTACGGCTGCATGCTCGAGCTTTGATGCAAGGGGAGCATCGATCGTTGACAATACCTTGCGCCAGACGGATGGGAAGTCCGTATCTGCGGGCAGGGGAACTGTTTCGGGAGCATCTTCCGTTGTCTCTTCCTCCATATCCGGGGCATCTTCAACCAGCGCGGGAGAGGTGACGACATCCTTTACATCTCCGGTACCGGCCGGCGTCTCCGATTTCCGGGGAGACGCTGCCTTTTCTGCGGGCGGCGCAGATTTCTTGTTCGGTCTGCTTGCGGCTCCGGGGATGGCTACAGGGTCCGTCGGTGTCAATTCCGGTCTTTCTGCTGCCGGTGTTGGAACCGATGTCTTGACCGGCCGGTTCCCGGTCATCCGGTCAAGGCTCTCAATGATCTCCTTTACCGGTTTCAGGCTGCTGAGAAAGCTCGCCCGGATCAGGGCCATTTCGAGCGCCATTCTGGGCAGGGATGAGTTCCTTACATCCGTCTCCGCTTTCATCACTTCGGAAAGCAGAAGCGTAAGCTGGTCCTCTGACGAGGCTGCAACCAGCTGTTTGATCGCGGAGAGTTCTTCGTCGTTCAGGTCGAGCACGGCCGAGGGCTGCTTTACCACACTGGCGATCAGCAGGTCCCTGAAGAACTGCGCGAGTTCCCTGGCGAACGCCCTCAGATCGGCCCCCTGGTCCGAGAGGTTGTCGATGATCCCGAGAAGGTCGGCGCGATCGCCGGTGATCAGTGCCATTGAAGTTCTGGAAAGCATGCCGAAATCGGTCATGCCCAGAAGGTTCTGTACCTGCTCCTCACTGATCTCGTCCGTAAAAGATGAGATCTGGTCCAGGATCGTGAGCGAATCCCGCATGCTGCCATCAGCTGCCCTGGCCACCAGACCGAGGGCATGGGAAGAGATATTGATCTCCTCGGTGTCGGCGATATGCTTAAGCCGAGCCTTGATCACGCCGGAAGATATCCTTCTGAAGGGCATGTGCTGGCAGCGGGAAAGAACTGTTGCGGGGATCTTTTTCATCTCGGTCGTGGCAAGGACGAAGATGACATGCGAAGGCGGCTCTTCCAGGGTCTTCAGAAGCGCGTTGAACGCTGAACCGGAGAGCATATGGACCTCGTCAATGATATAGACCTTGTATTTTCCGCCCGAAGGCGCATATTTCACCCGTTCTCTCAGGTCCCTGATGTCATCCACACTGTTGTTGGAAGCGCCGTCGATCTCGATGACATCAACGGAAGAACCCTCGGTGATGGAAACGCAGGACTCACAGATTCCGCAGGGATGGGCTGTAGGGCCTTCCTTGCAGTTCAGCGCCTTCGAAAGGATACGTGCTGTCGATGTCTTGCCGACACCGCGCGGACCGGAGAAAATATAGGCGTGCGAGATCTTTCCCTGCGTGACCGCGTTCGTCAGGATGCGTGTGATCGGCTCCTGCCCGGCGAGGTCATCAAAGGTTTTCGGCCGCCATTTTCTTGCTAAGACCAAGTAGCTCATAATTTCAGTGATGAGTCAAAAGTGAAAGTGACAGAAGGTAATGGACAGTCACGTTGTTTATGTGCTGACACTGTCACTGACTACCGTTTACTGTTCTTTCCTGCTCCAGCCCGTGAACGGCTTGCTGCGGCACACAGGCAAAACGCTTATCGCTGCTTCCTTCCGGACCTGACGAGATTCACACCTGACTGTTGCGCAGGGCCGCACACGGGCTGCAGCAGGAAAGTGCGTGTTGTATGAAAATGTTTTATATTTTAGCATAGACAGCAGGTTTTCGGCATATAAGCAGAGGTATGCTGCTGTCTGCGGTGTGCTATAGTTTGTGAAAGCGATGATCGAAGCGATAGCCGTGACATTGGAAAAATGGCTTGGTTCCGCCGGCGACTCCGGGCTGCAGGCGTACCTTGTCGGAGGTTCCGTGCGGGACCTGCTGCTCGGGCATGCGCCGAAAGACCTCGACCTGGTATGCAGAAACGCCAAAGAGGCTGCTGCGCATATTGCACGGCGCACTAATGCGTCTCTTGTTCCCATGGAAAAGAAACCGGACGAGCCGTGCTACAGGGTCGTGGACAGGATGATCCCGGACAGCTACATCGACCTTGCCGAGATGCGGGGGAGGGATATCGGTGAAGATCTGGGGAACAGGGACTTCACGATAAACGCCATGGCGATCGAGATAAGGGCCGGCCTGCCTGCCGGTGAGCTGATCGATCCGCTGCAGGGAGCGGAGGATCTCAGGGTAAAGAAGGTCAGAATGGCCAGTGGCCGGGCGCTGGTGTCAGACCCGCTCAGGATTCTCCGGGCCGTTCGCCATGCCGCACAATTGAATTTTTCCATTGACGAACGGACGCTGGAAGAAATGCGGGCCAGGGCCGGGCTTCTGGCTTGCGTGTCCGCTGAACGTATCCTGGCAGAGCTGCTTCTCATCCTCGGGTCGGAAAGGGCTGCTTTGTCGTTCAGGAGGATGGATGAACTCGGTATCCTCCCGGTCCTGTTTCCCGAGATCGTTGCGATGAAGGCATGCGGCCAGAACGGATATCACCATAGGGATGTATGGGGGCATTCGCTCCTGGTCATGGAAACGGTGGAACATATCCTGAATGACCTCCCGGCATATTTCGGGGATAGCAGCAGGGAGGTCGCCAATACTCTCACGTCCGGTCAAATGCCGCTCCTTAAACTGGCGGCCATGTTCCACGACGTCGGGAAACCCGTAACAAAGGGGCTGAGGCCGGACAAGAGGATCACCTTCTACGGGCACGACAAGGCCGGCGCCGGGATCGTGCAGCATATCGCCGGGCGTCTGCGGATGCCGAACAGATCAGGAGATCTTATGATGAGGATCGTACGGGAGCATCTGAAGCCGCTTGTGCTGTCAAGGTCCGGGACGCGGGAAATATCGCGCCTGCGATGGTTCCGCAGGCTGAGAGACGATGTGGTACCGGTACTTATTCTCGGCATGGCAGATATCATGAGCAGCCTCGGTCCGGACTCAGGAGCTGAATACCGGATGAGCGTCATTGCCTGGGTACAGGAAAGCATGCATTCCTATTTCACTGCCCTGAAACAGAAGATCGTGGCTCCTCTTCTGGTAACCGGGGACGACCTTATCAGCATGGGCATGGAACCCGGTGTCGGACTGGGGAATCTTCTCAGCAGGCTCAGGCTGGCGCAGGATATCGGGAAGATCACGAGTCGCGAGGAAGCCCTGCGCCTGGCACGGGAACTTATGAACAAACGGTCAGAAGGCGGGAAGCGCCGGAGCTGACGAAATCGTTACCCTGCCCGCAAGGCATCTACGATGTTCATGTGCGCTGCGCGGACTGCGGGCAGAACGCCGCCGACAAACCCCATAAAGAGGGAAAAAAGCAGGGAGTTCAACGCGATATCGAAGGTAAGCGTGAAGGAAAACGCAAGTTCGGAAAAGGTCTGGAAGTTCAGCGTCGATATCGTGAAAAGCTGCAGAAAAGAGGCAAAGAAGAGACCCACACACCCGCCGGTCAGTCCCAGGAGCATCGCTTCCATGACGAAGGCATAGAGGATGTTCCTTCTCTGGAACCCAAGCGACCTGAGCGTCCCTATTTCGGCCGTGCGGTTGGCAACAGCGGAATACAAGGTGATCATGGCCCCGATGATCGCACCGAGGGAGAAGATGACGGTCAGGGAAATGCCGAGAATGCGGAGGAACTTTGACATGGCAGCTGACTGGTCAGCGTAGTACTGCGTCTCCCGCTTTGCTTCGAGCGCAAGCCGCGGATCGTCCTCAATGCGGGCCTTGGCCGCGCTGAAAGATGAGGTGTCGCGCAGCCGGAAGATGACCGACGAATATGCCTGTCTGCGGAAAGCCTGCATGAGTTGGTCGACATCACCCCAGATCTCCGAATTGAAGCCCGTGTTTCCCGCATCGAACACGCCGACGATCGTCCATCCCCGGTTGTTGAAGCGGAGCTGCTCATGGAGACCTCCTCCCTGGAACCGCTTCGCAATGCTTGATCCGGCAAGCAGTTCGTATGAGCCCTCTTTCGGCATTCTTCCTTCAATGAGCCGTACCTGTGGTCTCATGAGCAGGGATGCGGACGTGACTCCTCTGATGACGACCTGACCCGGTTTTGTGCTCCCTCGCTTCTTGAGGTTGATCAGGACTACCAGTTCCTTGGCCACAAGACGCCTTCCGTCAGGCCCCGTTGCTATCTCCGGTTGGGTTTCAACGACTGAGGCGGCAAGGCGGTCGATGCTGCTCTGGACCTCGGAACCTGCAGCCTTCCTGATGACGGTCACGTTATCAGGGGAGCCGGTATCGACCAGGGTTTTTCTGAGCCCCTCGGCAAGCATGAGGATCGAGGCGAAAACAAATACTACAAGGGCCATGCCGGAAGCGGTCAATGCTGTTGTCAACCGGCGCGTCCAGAGGTTCCTGAAGCTGTACGCAACCGGTATCTTCATCTACGCGACCTTTCTCAAGCCTTCGGCAATGCGGATATGGGTGACCCTGAGCGCCGGGATGAGCGCCGCGCTTACGGCGACGATCATCGACGCGAGGAGATCAAGATATATGGTTTTGCGTGATATATAGAAGACCGGGAAGAATGTGCTCATGGCGTCACCAAAGGCCTTTGCCGCAGGGAAGGTCGCGAGGATGCCGAGTGCGCATCCGGTCAGGGTGATCACGAATGACTCACCGAAAATAAGGCCGGCCAGGTGCGGTGATCTGAAGCCGAGAGTCTTGAATACGACATATTCACCGGTGCGCTCGCGCGCGGACATTGCCATGGTGTTGGCCGCAACGGCCATAATGATGATGATCACGACGAATGAGACCAGCTGGATGGCGATGACGATCGCTTCGGTCATGGAGACAAACCCCATCTGGAACGCCTTTTCCGTTTCTGTCAGCGTCTCGGTCATCGAATTCTTGAACGAGCGGTCCACCGCCTCGGCAACTTCAGCTGCCTGCCCGGGATTCCTGACGCCCAGGATGAAGAACCCGATCTGTTCCGCTCTCTGGGGAGCGGTCTTTTTCATGGACTCGTTCAGATATTCCCAGTTGAAAAAGAACTGGGACTCGTCAGTGCCCTTGTCCCGACCCCGATAGATGCCCCTGACGACAAAGTCCCAGTTGCCCGGGAATATCGTCCCTTTGAGGGTCACGGTGTCACCCAGCTTCCACCCGTATTTCTCCGCGGTCAGCTGTCCCACAACACATGCCTTTCGGTCATGTATGAAGGCCTTCCTTTCTTCGGGCGTCAGCAGATATTCCGGATAGAGATCTAAATACGTTGTCGGGTCAACGGCAAAGTTCGGGAAGAAATTCTTCTCGTTGATATAGATACCGCCGAACCAGTTTCCCCACGAAACGGTCTTCACCCCTTCTATCTGCCTGATCTTTTCGCGGTACGATGAGGGCAGCAGGAAGACGAGGGATATCGCGTTGCGCGTGACAAGACGGCTTGCTGACGAGGCTTCGACCCCTGAATACCAGGCGCTTACCACCGTCCTCAGAAGACCGAACGCAAGGATAGCTATTGAGATGCCGAGAATGGTCAGCGTCGTACGGAGCTTATGACGGAATGCATTTCTAAAGAGGAGCTTGATCAGAAACATTGTCCAGCACTCCCTTGTCCAGATTCCGTATGACATGGGCCCGTTCTGCCGCCCGCGGATCATGGGTCACCATGATGATCGTCTTGCCGAGCTCCGCGTTCAGTCTGCACATCAGGTCAAGGATATCCTTCGCGGATACGCGGTCGAGGTCACCGGTCGGTTCATCCGCAACAAGCATGAGCGGGTCGGTGACGAAAGCGCGTGCGATTGCAACACGCTGTTGCTGTCCACCCGAAAGTTCGGAAGGGTAGTGGTCCATCCGGTCGGGCAGGTTCACCACCTGCAATGCCATCTCCGCATGCTGCCGGCGCTCTTTTCGGGAAAGTCCGGTGAGAAGCAGGGGCAGTTCAACATTCTCGAGCGCATTCAGCACAGGAATAAGGTTGTAGAACTGGAAAATGAACCCTATGCTTGTGCTTCTCCATGCAGCGAGTTCCGTCTCGGAGAGGGTCGTGATGTCCGTCCCGCCAATAGTGATGGTGCCACGGTCTGCCTTGTCTATTCCGGCGATCAGGTTCAGAAGGGTTGACTTGCCTGAGCCGGACGGACCCATGAGTGTCATGAACTCTCCTTCGGCGATATCGAGGGTGATGTTCTGAAGTACTGGCAGTATCTGGGTTCCGCGCTTATAAGCCTTGGAGACATCCCTGATCCTGACTATGGGAGGCGGGACCTGCATCTATTTTTCGGAGAGCGTTATCCGTGTGCCGGTTTTCAGGCTATCCGACGGTTTGCGGACTATCCGGGCACCGGCGGTTACGCCTGACCGGATCTCGACCATATCGCCGATCTTCTCCCCGGTCGTGACCTCTGTTTCGACAAGCGTACTGTCCCTGATGATGAACACAGAGGACCTGCCTTTTCTCATCAGCACTGAATCACCGTAGACTGCGGTCCTTGGGCGGAGATCGTCATCGGTCATCTGCCTTTGGAGGAAGGCAACCTTCGCGCTCATCTCGGGAAGGACCCGCGGATCATTATCGACAAATCGCACCTTTACCAGTATTGTCGCCTTGGTGCGGTCTGCCGTAGGGACGACCATGTACACTTCACCGCGGAAACGGGTGTCGGGAAGCGCATCGAGCTGTATCTCGCACGGCTGTTTCATGGCTACCATGCCTATGTTCGATTCGGATACATCGACCTCGACCTGAAGAGAACTCATATCAGCGATCGATACGACCGCTGCCTTTGCGTTTGCAGCCGCACCGAGCGGAGTGATGATATCGCCGACATCAGCGTTCTTCGTGAGAACAACAGCGTCAAAGGGCGCGCGGATAGATGCGTAGTCGAGCGTTACTTCCGCCTGCCTGAGCGCTGCCGCGGAAGCCTTGACCGCTGCCTCAGCCGCTGATACCGCAGCCTCGGCCTTGTTGTTCCTGGTTTCCGCCGAGTCGTATTCGAGCTTTGAAATGAAGCCCTTTGCCAGCAATTCTTTGTCCCGGCGATAGTTCATTGCCGCATCAGCGCGTTCGGCCCTTGCCTGTTCAAGATTGGCCCCGGCGGCCCGGAGATTAGCGGAAGCCTGTTCCTTTACCGCTGCAGCGTCGTCGCTCTCAAGCTGTGCTACGATGTCGCCCTTCCGGAGCCTCTGGCCCTCTTCCACGAAGATGGATACAAGCCTCCCGGTTATCTTGGATGCCACCGCTGCCTTACGCTGTGCTACGACATACCCACTTGCATTGAGCAGAGTGAATGCCTGGGAAGGATATACCCTTGCAACCATGGCAGCCTCGACCGTAACGGTCGGATAGAGGATTGTCCTGCCCAGAAAAACCGCAACTGCGATGCCGATGACGGCAATGACTGCGATGAGCACCGGCCGCCTGCGCTGTTTCATGCGCCCCGGGGCAGGGCTTTTGTCAATGGTCAGCTTTGAAAGGTCTTCGTCAGCCATGAATGAATAATCTCCTGTTGATGTGAGGTCGTCCTATTATAGCAGAGAGCTCTCTCGGAGATTTTACGGAAGCGGGACCGCCGTGGCGGTCCGCTGTTACTGTATTACGCGAGATTTTTGAACAGGTGCTTGCCTGCCCCGCAGACGGGGCATTTCCCGTCATCAGGAAGATCCTCGAACCTTACGCCGGGCGGGACCTTGCCTTTTCTGTCACCCTTGTCCGGGTTAAAGATATAACCGCAGTTGGCAGTCTGGCATTGCCACATATCCTTTGGGTCTGCCATGGCTTCTCCTTAAATGAAATGGCGGAGAGGCAGGGATTTGAACCCTGGGTGCGGGTTAGCGCACACACGATTTCCAGTCGTGCACCTTCGGCCACTCGGTCACCTCTCCGTTGCTGGAATTGCAGGCAAAAAGTTTAACCGATGCAGAACGGTTAAATCAACTTTGACGGCTGCAGAAAAAGCCTGAATTGACTTCCACGCGAGTCTCCGGTAGAACATATACCCTGTGACTGATCTTCAGAAGAGAAAATTGCTTTTTATCGGTATCGGTCTTTTTTGCGGCTGGTTGATCGGCGGTCTTGCCAATGTTCTCTTGTTCTTCTATAGTGTGCAGGTCCTTGGATACGACGAACAAGCGCCAGGGTGGTATATCAGCATGCGGGACATGCTGCGTCCCGCGTTGCTTCTGCTGTCTATGGCAGCCGGGTAAGTGATCGCGCGGCGAAATTTCCGGCGGGCCGGTGCAAAAAGACGGATATAAGGACAGGGAAGGTTAAGAAAGTTTTTTCCTTAACAGTTCGTTCAATATCTGGGGATTTGCCTTGCCTTTCATTGCTTTCATCGCCTGGCCGACGAAAAAACCGAGCAGTTTCTCGTCCCCGGCCCTGAACCGCTCAGCTTCCTTCGGGCTTTTGACAATGATATCATCGATTACCTTTTCTATTTCGGATGAGTCGCTGATCTGGATGAGGCCTTTTTCCTTCACGATGGTTTCTGCGTCTTTGCCGGTCTTATACATTTCGTCAAAAACGGTCTTGGCTATCTTCCCGCTGATCGTACCCTTGTCAACGAGCTGAAGCATGCCGGCGAGTTGCGCAGGCCTGATCTGGCACTCATTGATGGACCTGTTTTCCTCATTCAGGAGCTTTGTGAGATCTCCCATGATCCAGTTCGACGCCGCCTTTGCCTGGGCACCGGCCCTGACCGCTTCTTCGAACCATTCAGCAAGCGAGCGCTCAGAGGTCAGCAGATCAGCGTCATACTCAGGGAGACCGTAATTCGAGACGAACCGATGCCGTTTTGCGTCAGGCAGTTCAGGAAGCGATGCGCGTATTTCATCCACCCATTTCCTGTCGACCGTGATCGGCACGAGGTCCGGGTCAGGGAAATACCGATAGTCGTGCGCCTCTTCTTTGGACCTCATCGACTCTGTGATGCCTTTGTTCGCGTCCCAGAGACGCGTCTCCTGGACGATCTTTTCCCCGTCCTCTATGACCTTTATCTGCCTTTTGATCTCATATTCTATGGCTTTCTCCACGTAGCGGAAAGAGTTGATGTTCTTTACCTCGGCCCGGGTGCCGAACTCCTGCTGTCCGAACGGCCGGACAGATACGTTTGCATCACACCTGAGCGACCCCTGTTCGAGATTGCCGTCGCAGACGCCGAGATACCGGACGATGCTTCGCAATTTCCTCATATACTCCGCAGCTTCCTTCGGGCTCCTGATGTCAGGCTCGGAGACGATCTCCATGAGCGGTACGCCCGTCCTGTTGAGATCGACATAGCTGTAGCCGCCTGTACCTTCGTGGATGTTCTTGCCAGCGTCTTCCTCCATGTGGATGCGGGTGATGCCTATTCTCCTGACTTCGCCGTCGACCACGATCTCGATATGCCCATGCTCGCAGATCGGGTGCTCATACTGGCTGATCTGGTAGCCTTTCGGCAGATCAGGATAAAAATAGTTCTTTCTCGCGAACCGGCTGTAGCCCGATATGGCGCAGTTTGTCGCAATGCCGGTCCGTATGGCAAACTCGAGGGCCTTCCGGTTCAGGACCGGCAGAACGCCCGGCATGCCGATGCAGACCTGGCAGGTCTGGGTGTTCGGTTCAGCACCGAAGCGGGTGGAGCAGCCGCAGAAGATCTTCGTCTCCGTGAGCATCTGGGCATGGACTTCAAGGCCTATGACCGCTTCCCATCTCACAGGCTCGGCCTCCTTTTGTGCCAGTCTGTCGACTGCTCGTACGCGTAGGCTGCCTGGACCAAGGTCTCCTCGTCGAAATGCTTCCCAATGAGTTGCAGTCCTATAGGAAGATTGCCGGAGGTAAATCCGCAGGGGATGGATATGCCCGGAACGCCCGCAAGGTTGACGGATATGGTGAAGATGTCAGCAAGATACATCTGAAGAGGATCAGCTGTCTTCTCACCCATTTTGAACGCTGCTGTCGGCGTGGTCGGGGTCAATATCACATCGACCGTCCTGAAGGCCTGTTCAAAATCTCCCTTAATGAGCGTCCTTACCTGCTGCGCTTTCTTGTAATATGCGTCGTAATAGCCCGAAGAAAGCGTATAGGTGCCGAGCATGATGCGGCGCTTCACTTCGGCGCCGAACCCTTGCGCCCGTGACTGCATGTACATGTCGATGAGGTCCTTGCCCTCGGAACGAAACCCGTATTTTACGCCGTCATACCGGGCAAGGTTCGAACTTGCCTCTGACGTTGCCAGCACATAATAGGTCGCAACAGCATAGCCTGAATGAGGGAGCGATATTTCTACTGGGATTGCGCCGAGCGCCTCATACTGCTTTATCGCCGTTCTTACCGCGCTCTCCACCTCAGGGTCCATGCCGTCAATAAAATATTCTTTCGGAATGCCGATCTTCATCCCTTTGATCTCTCTGCCGACGGCCGCGGTGAAGTCGGGGACATTCAGCGGTGCAGAGGTTGAATCCAGCGGATCCCTGCCGGCGATGATGTTCAGAAGCACGGCAGTATCGCGGACATTTTTTGTTATGGGTCCGATCTGGTCAAGGGATGAAGCGAATGCGACGAGTCCGTATCGAGATACCCTCCCGTAGGTGGGTTTCATGCCAACAACACCGCAGAGTGCCGCAGGCTGTCTGATCGATCCCCCGGTATCAGAGCCGAGCGCAGCTATGCATTCATCAGCCGCGACGGCCGCCGCAGAACCTCCGCTCGACCCTCCCGGGATCCGCTCAGTGTCCCACGGGTTTCTTGTGGTGAAAAAACCCGAATTCTCCGTTGATGAGCCCATGGCGAACTCGTCAAGATTGGTCTTGCCGGGCAGCACATAGCCCTGTTCAAGCAGTTTTGACGTGACCGTACTTTCATAGGGCGGGATGAAGCTCTTCAGGATCTTCGAAGAGCAGGTCGTCAGTATTCCCTCTGTGCACATGTTGTCCTTGATCGCAACAGGTATGCCGGTAAGGGGTTCCTTGCTGCCTGAGGAAATCCGGGCATCTGCATTTTCTGCCATATGAACGGCCTGATCACGGGTAAGTGTCACGAACGATTTGATGCTGTCCTCGACGCAGCTGATCCGTGCGAAGACCGATGCAGTGATCTCTGCTGCGGATATCTCCCTTTTTTCAAGCATGAGAGAAAGCTCGGAAATGCCCAATCTATAAAGGTCCAACAATGCCCCCCTGGTCTCTGTACGTCTCAAAAGTTTAGCACCCGTTGTTCGAAGTTTTCAAGCGAGGTCGATTCGAAGCTTATGTTTGCCGTGCATCCGAATGATTGACAAACGTCCGGATTCTTTGACACATTATCAGAAAAAAAGAGAGGTGACGGCATGTCCTGGAGTTTTTCTTTTGAACTGCTTCCCGGCGAGGCGGTCGTCGAGGACTCTACGAAAAGGGAGACCGACGTCATCAAATCAGTCTATTCGGTATTCCTTACGAATAAACGAGTAATTTTTCGTTTCGACGGCATGGGCAGCTATCTCAGCAATGCGTTCTTTTATTCTGATGTCCTCGACGCAAGGATCACGAGGAGGCTTTTCGTCAACTATCTTATTCTGAAGACGAAACGGAAAGACCATCTCTTCAATATTCCCGAGCCTGAGTATTGGAGCAGGCAGATACTTTCAGCCCGGGAGAAGATCGGTGACATTGGCGCTGAGGCGAAAGCCGTTGACGCGGTATCTCCCGAAGGGAAGAAGAAAACCCTTCTCGATATGCTGATCGTGCTGCATAAGAACAATCTTCTGACAGAAAAGGAATTCGAGGAAAAGGTTAATTTCCTGGATACTGCGAACTTTAAATAGTCCTTTTAACCCCGGCAATCAGAGTATTTTTTTTGAGCAATTTGTGTGATCCAGGTCACATGCGCGCTTGACATCAGCGGTATCCTTTCCATAAAATCTATGCGTCATCGATAAGAGCAAACCATCCGAAAGGGTGGGGCGCAAAGCCACTGGTCCGGAAAGGAGCATCAATGGACAGCAGGGCTGCCGAAGTGATAGCAGATCAAAGAATATTCATGGACCCTTGCCGGTTCCGGCAGGGGTTTTTTTGTGTTAACCCACCTGAAGGAGTTCATACATGAAACTCAGTAAATTACCGTTGATCATTTTGTTGCTTTTCATCAATTCTTTTGCGGGACAGATGCCGGATGCCCATGGCGAAGCTCTGTGCGTGCAGCCTTCTGCGGGCATGGTCTCCTGGTGGGATGGAGACAATAACACTGTCGATCTGGTGAGCCGTGCCAGCGGGACGATGATGGGAGGAGCGACCTATGCTGCGGGGATGGTCGGCCAGGCGTTCAGCTTTGACGGCACGGACGATTATGTCGATCTACCCGACGGTTTCGCGGATTTCACATCCGGATTTACCGTCACCTTATGGGCTAATCCGACCTCATATGGCTATTGGGCGCGATTTATTGATCTGGGCAATGGTCAGGCAGATAACAATATCCTGTTCGACCGAAGAAGCACGAGCAATGATCTGACGCTGGAGGTTTACGACGGCGGAGGCAGTTCCACCGGAATGGCCTACGCCGTCGATGCTATCACAAATAATGAATGGCATCACTATGCAGCCACACTGGATGGAGCAGGCAAGGTCAAAATGTATAAGGACGGGCTTCCTCTCGTGCTGGCGGCCGATACGACAGGAGTGCCGAATAACGTAACGAGGACGAGTAACATTATCGGCAGGAGCAATTGGCCGTCCGACGCCTACTACGCCGGCAGCATCGACGAAGTCCAGATATATAACCGCGTGCTTGACGCGGCTGAGATTGTGGCCATCTACAACGCAGGCAGCGCCGGGAACTGCAAACCGCAATGCGCTCCTCTTCCGTCGGAGATGGTCTCGTGGTGGACAGGCGATACCAGTGCAAATGATATTGTCGGGGGATATAACGGGACACTGGTCAACAATGCGGCGTATGGACCTGGCAAGGTTGGACAGGCGTTCAGTTTTGACGGGACCAATCAACACGTAGAACTGCCGGAACCAGTTGGCGATTTCGGTGCGACCGCCTTTTCAGTCGATTTCTGGATGTATACCAGCGATCCGGGATCGACATCGGGCCACTACATACTCGGGAAATCATATCCGGACGGCGGACAAGGCTGGGATGTCAGATACTACAATAGAACAGTAACCGTAGAAGGTTGGAGTTTTGAAATTACAAGTGATGCGATAACGCTGGATGAGTGGCACCACATAGCCGTTTCGGCAACTGTTTCGGATATCACGCTTTATATCGACGGAGTTGTAAAAGGAACCTCAGTGCGACCGACAAGCATAACTTCAACCTCCAATCCATTCAGAATAGGGTATACGACAGGTTTTTGGCCTTACACGGGCATCGGATTCAACGGCCTTATCGACGAGATTGGGATATTCACCCGCGCACTGACAGCGCAGGAAGTCGTTGCGATCTACAATGCCGCTGGCAACGGGATGTGCAGGTCGTGCACTGCTCCCCCTTCGAACATGATTTCATGGTGGAAAGGTGAAGAGGACGCCAACGATTCTGTCGGAACAAACAACGGTACCCTTATGAACGGAGCAACCTTTGTTGCGGGCAAGGTCGATCAGGCATTCAGCTTTGATGGTGTGGATGATTACATTTCCATACCCCACAATGCTAATCTGGACCCTTCTGCCATAACGGTGGATGCATGGATAAAGACCCCTGCAGGACCAGAAAGGGTCATTGTTGAGAAAAGCCATGATAATACCGGAGGATGGGTCATGGAAGTTCATGGTGACGGAAGAGCCTCTTTTGCCTACTTTAACGGCGATATGAGTTGGACCACTAACAGCGTATTTTCCATCGGCACGGTAGCTGATAATAACTGGCATCATGTGGCTGCAACCCTCGAAGGGAGCGCAATAAAAATATATATTGATGGAGCATTGGATAATTCCGCTGTATACAGTGGTACACCAATACCTAATTCGCGCAATGTTAATATCGGCAAATGGTACGGGGGTGGGAGATTTTTCAACGGCCTTATCGACGAAGTTGAAATCTTTAGCCGCGCTCTTAGCGCCCAGGAAATTGCCGCCATTTATAACGCAGGCAGCGCGGGGACATGTGTGCCTGATACAACGCCTGATTCATTTACCTTCGCCGACGAGACGGATGTTGATATGAGTACGGTGATAACCTCTGATACGATTTCCGTAAACGGAATCAATGCTGCTGCGAGTATATCTATAGCTGATTGCAGTGGGACAAATTGCGAGTACCGGATCAATACGGAAGGATGGACAAGCGATCCGGGGACAGTGAACAACGGCGACATGGTCACAGTGCGCCAGACATCCTCCAGTTCTTACAGCACGCCTACTGACTTGACCCTTGAAATTGGCGGGGTGAGCGACACCTTCAGTGTCACTACGATAGCGGGTGCCGACCTTTCGATAACCAAGACAGATGCAGGGTATGATCCGATCAATGCAGGTGGCAAGGTCACATACACAATAACGGTGACGAATCTGGGGCCGGATGCGGCAAGCATGGTAAATTTGACGGATGATCTCCCCGCGGGGACAGTCGCAGACCCTGTGCCCAATTGCAGCTACAATACAGAATTGAATCAGGTCAACTGTCTGCTCGTGGGTACCTTGCTGAACGGAGAATCCATGGATAAGACCATTACGGTAACCGTTCCATCCACTCCTGGAGTTATCACCAACACTGCATCGGTGACAAGCGATACAGAAGACCCTGATCTTACGAATAACACAGCGACCCAGGACACCACTGTCCAAACGACCTTGACCGTATCGGTCATGCCCGATGCAGCGAACGGCACGGTGACAGCAACGGGCATCAATTGCGGGCAGGGCAATACGGACTGTACAGAAGCATACAGC
>VEOY01000073.1 GCA_012026685.1 Nitrospirota bacterium | reverse complement strand
CGGGCGGCCATGACAGCCTTGAGGCTGTCACTGGCATAGGTGAGGGCCTCGTCCCACGTCGCGGGTACGAGTTCCCCGTCCTTCCTGATGAGCGGCGTCTTCAGACGGTTCTCGCTGTAGATGTAGTCAATGCCGAACCTGCCCCTGCCGCAGAGGTTGCCTTCGCTTCTGCCGTTGTCTTCTTTTGCCCGGGACCGGAGAATCTTTCCTTCGCGGGTCCCTATGGTCAGGGTGCAGCCGCAGCCGCAGAAGGGGCATATGGTGTCCTTTTCTTCGAGGAACCACGCGCGTGCCTGGAACTTCATCGGTTTGCTCAGCAGCGCCCCTGTTGGACAGATGTCTATGCATTGTCCGCAGTAGTCGCACTCCAGGATCTCGCCGAACGCCGGCTGGACGACCGTGGGGAATCCCCTGCCGATAAAGCCAAGGGCGCCGCGACCCTGATGCTCGGAGCAGATCCGTACGCATTTGCCGCAGAGGATGCACCGATTCGCGGTCAGTTCAACAAGAGGCCCCCGTACATCAGGCGGCATTTCCTTCCTGTGTCTGATGAATCTGCCCTCGGGTTTCCCATATTCGTACGCAATATCCTGAAGGTCACATTCACCGGCCTTGTCGCATATCGGACAGTCCAGCGGATGATGAATAAGCAGGAGCTCAAGGACGGTCTGCCTTGCTTTTTTCAGTTTTGGGGTATCCGTCTTTATCACCATTCCGGGTGCTGCCGGTGTGGAACATGATGCGAGCAGCCGCGGATTGCCTTCCTGCTCAACGACGCAGAGTCTGCATCCGCCGTACGGCCTGAGCCTCTTGTCATAGCACATGTTCGGTATATTGATGCCGATTTTCTTGGCAGCAGCAAGGATGGTCGTGCCATCCTCCACCGAGACCTTTTTGTCGTCGATTATCAGTTCGATCATTTATTTCTCCTCCTTTGCCCCGGCAGCTGTCTTGGCGAGGAATTCGTTCGGATCGCCTTCAAAACCGGCCGGGAGGATCCGGATCGAGTTGAACTTGCAGGTGTCGAAACACGTCCTGCAGTTCACGCAGAGTTCCTGGATGATCTTGTGAGGCACTTTCTTTTCGCCGACAATGGCTTTTGACGGGCATGCCCTGAGGCAGGCGCCGCAGGCCTTGCAGAGTTTCTCGTCGATCCAGAAGGTGGTAAGGTTCCTGCACACACCGGCCTTGCACCATTTCTGGTGTATGTGAGATTCGTATTCATGTTTAAAATACCGGAGCGTCGAAAGGACGGGGTTTGGCGCGGTCTGGCCGAGGCCGCAGAGTGATGTCGTAATAATGTCCCTGCTCAGATCCTCAAGCGTTGCGATGTCGCTCTCCTTGCCTTTTCCCTCCGTGATGTCTGTCAGCATGTCGAGGAGGATCTTGGTGCCAACCCGGCATGGTGTGCACTTGCCGCAGGACTCATCCGCCGTGAATTCGAGGAAGAACTTCGCGGTGCCTACCATGCACGTACCTTCGTCCATGACGACCATGCCCCCGGAGCCGACGATCGCACCGGTTGCCACAATGTCCTCATAGGTCACGGGTATGTCAAGGAGATGTTCGGGGATGCAGCCGCCCGAAGGGCCGCCAAGCTGCACAGCCTTGAATTTCTTCCCCTTTTTAATGCCGCCTCCGATGTCGTAGATGATCGTCCTGAGCGGAATGCCCATCGGCACTTCAACAAGCCCGACGTTGTTGACGGCCCCGGTGAGGGCAAAGACCTTTGTTCCGGCAGACTTTTCCGTGCCGAGACTGCGGTACCATTCCGAGCCGTTCAGGATGATCGGCGATATCTGCGCCAGAGTTTCAACATTGTTCAGGACGGAAGGCTTGTCCCACAGGCCTTTCACTGCCGGGAACGGAGGCCGTGGCCGCGGCATGCCCCGCTTCCCTTCGATGGAGCGCATCAGCGCGGTCTCTTCACCACAGACGAACGCGCCGGCCCCGAGATAGATATCGAGCTCAAAATCGAATCCGGTATCAAGAATGTTCTTACCCAGCAGGCCCGCCTCGGTCGCCTGGTCGATCGCCATTCTGAGACGCTTGACCGCAAGGGGATACTCGGCCCTTACATATATATATCCGTAGTTCGCGCCGATGGCCTTTGCCCCGATGATCATCCCTTCGATGACAGAGTGGGGGTCGGCCTCCATGACCGAACGGTCCATGAATGCTCCGGGGTCCCCCTCGTCGCCGTTGCAGAGCATGAACTTGACCGCGGAAGGCACCTTTGACGCGAACTCCCACTTCAGGCCGGTCAGGAAGCCAGCGCCGCCCCTTCCTCGCAGCCCGGAGTCCTTGACCGTCTTGATGATCTCCTCTGGTGTCATCGCGGTGAGGGCCTTTGCCACGGCCTGATAGCCGTCGCGTGCGATGTACTCCTCGATCTTCTCTGGATCGATGAGGCCCTTGTTCCTGAGGACCCTGAGCACCTGATGCTTGAAAAACGGGATGTCTTTCATGGCCGGGATGGCGGTCTTTTTCTCCGGTTCCCTGAACATGAGCTTCTGGTAAGGCCGTCCCTTGAGAAAATGCTCCTCGACGAGCTTCGGCACCTCTTCCACGGTCAGCTTCTGGTAAAAGACCTCTTCCGGGTACACGGCCATGACCGGTCCTTCTGCACAGTAGCCGTTGCAACCCGTCAGCACGATCTTGATCTCTTCGGAGAGGCCTTTCTTCGCAAGTTCTTCCTCAAGCGCTGCCTTGACCTTTGTTGTGCCGCTTGCAACACATCCCGTTCCGGCACATAACATCAGATGCGAGCGAACCTTTTCCATTTATAATCCTCCTGAACCGACTTTGCTCTGTTATATCCCGCTGTCAGTATGTTGTCTCGCAGCCGGTGACAAGGGCATATTTCTCGACCGGCTTGCCGCCCAGCACATGCTCCCTGAAGATCTCGCGGATCTTTTCATCGGTGAGGTCGCTATACCGCACCGGCGGCTGGTTTGCGAGTTCGACCGTCGCGAGCGGCTCTTTTGCACAGAGCCCGGCGCACCCCGACGTAGTTACGATGATGTCGTTCCTGTTCACCTTTGCGATCTCTTCCATGACCGCGGTCATGATGTTGCGCGCTCCGGCAGCAATGCCGCATGTGCCCATATGAACGATGATCTTGACGGTGTAGCCGCCTTCCCTGAGCGTGAAGTCGGCCTTGTACTTTTCCTTGATTTTCTGGAGATCCGCTACCGTGAGTCTCGGCATCTTATCCCTCCTGTTCCGCAACAGCTGCGGTTTCTTCTTCCGGGGACTGGCCGCTGGCCGGTCCACCATACTGGCTTATGATCTTCAATGCTTTCGAAGGTGTCAGGGCACCGTAGGTTTCCTGGTCGATCATCATGACCGGCGCAAGGCCGCACGCGCCAAGGCACCGGACGCCCTCGATGGAAAACTTCCTGTCCTCCGTCGTTTCGCCGATGTCGATCTTGAGCTGGTCCTTGATCTTGGCGAGCACGCCCTCGATGCCCTTTACGTAGCACGCTGTGCCGAGACAGACCCTGACGTTATGGTCCCCCCTGGGCTTCATCGTAAAGAAGGAATAGAAGGAAACGACGCTGTGCACCTCGGCCTCGGGCATGTTAAGCCCTTTTGCTATTCTCTTCTGCACGACGGGGGGCAGAAATCCGACGATCTCCTGGGCCCGCTGAAGCACAGGGATAAGACAACCGGGCCGCTGACGGTACTCCCGGATTACCCTGTCGAGCTCCTTGGCCATGGCAGGGGGGAACTCTTCGGCCACCGCCTTTTCCTCGGAAGGCTTTCTGCCTTCCGCCCATTCAACGGCCCTCTTGGTGACGTCGAGCAGCACGGAGGGAGTGAACGGTTTCGGCACGTAATCGATGATCCCGAGCTCGATGGCTTCCTTCATCGTGTCTTGCGAGGGATAACCCGTGATGATAACGATGCCGATGTTCGGCCTCGACTTCTTGATCCATCTGATAAGAGTGATGCCGTCTACTTCCGGCATCTTCAGGTCGGTGAAGACCAGGTCATACGTCCCCTGTTCCATCTTCAGGATCGCTTCACGTCCTCCGAGGGCCCCTTCTATCTGGTAGCCTTCACTCTTGAGTACCCGTTCAGCGCTCTTGATGACGACGAGTTCGTCATCGACGACCAGGATCTTGGATTCAGCTGACATAAATCCTCCTCGGTAAATTCGGTTAAATCGTAATCAGTTCAATGCGCGCAAGCCAGAGGAGCCATCCCTCGCTCAGGTTGTCCCTTACGAGTGCGCTCATGGCGGTATTCGCCTGCTGGTTGACCTCGATGACCCTTCCGGTCATGGGCGCGATCAGGTCATCGGTCTGGCCGCTGCTCGAAAGGATCTTGCCGAAGCTTTCGCCGGCCATGATGGTGCGCAGATGCGGGGAGATCTCGATCGATGCCAACTGTCCGGCCAAGAGCCAGTAACGGGCGGCGCAGCCGACCTCCCAGATATTGTTCTTCAGGGGCCGTGCCCACGTCCCCTCCTTGTAGAACAGGACAGGGTTCTGGGTGTCCCGGAGGTTGACAATGTCGTTCCTGAACTCATCGATGAATGCCTTTCTCAGGATCCAGCCCCGGTTGTCGAATACCTTGCGGGCCACATTCAGCATGAAATCAGGGGTGAACGGCTTTTCGATGAACTCGAAGGCGCCGAGCCTGACGGATTCCTTCGCGTCCTCAAGAGTGGGGGTAGCCCGTGATGATCACGACATCGAGCTGGGGCTGTACGTTCTTTGACTCCCGGAGGACCGTGATGCCGTTCATGTCAGGGAGCCTGACATCGGAGATCAGGAGGTCGAACTCTTCGTTCGAGACCTTCTTGATCGCATCTTCTCCCTTGTCGACCGTGATGATGTTGAATCCCTCGGCGCCGAGGATCCTCTTGCAGCTCAGCGTGACCACCGGATCATCGTCGAGAACCAGAATCTTCCCCTTACTTTCCATGACTGCCCTCCTTATAACGCTGCATGCCGCGGCTGATACAACGGCTGCAACCCTTACTTGTTTCGTATCCTGAAGACGTTCGATACCGTTGCGATGAGCGCATCGGGCGTGAAGGGTTTTTCGATGTAGTCGAAGGCCCCGAGCTTGATCGCCTTTACCGCGGTTTCGACCGTCTGATATCCCGTCACGATGACGACGTCCGTTGACGGCCAGCGCTCCTTAATTTTTGCGAGCACTTCGATGCCGTCCATGTTCGGCATCTTCAGGTCGGTGAGGACGAGGTCATAGGAGCCCTCCTCCAGCATCTTCAGCCCTTCCGGGCCGTTCTTCGCCATCGCGAGCTCATACCCTTCGGGTACGAGGGTGCGGCTGCAGCTCAGCCGTACGATGTCTTCGTCATCTATGACGAGAATTCTTCCCTTGCTCATGATGTCTCCTTCAGTGCCGGAAGTCTGATAAAGAAGCTGGTGCCTTCTCCTACTTTCGTTCTGATCGTGATCTTGCCCCCGTGTTCCTGAATGATGCCATGGGTCACGGCCAGACCCAGTCCCGTGCCCTTGCCGACGGGCTTCGTGGTGAAGAACGGCTCGAAGATTTTCTCGAGGTCCTCGTCCTTGATTCCGTATCCCGTGTCCCTGAACTCCACCTCGGCAAACTCGCCCCCGTTATCCATCACGTTCCTTGTCGTTATGGTTATTGAGCCCTTGCCTTCGCATGCGTCTGCGGCGTTGACGATCATATTGAGGAATACCTGCTGCAGCTGAGGAGCGTCAGCCCTGACCTTGGCGAGAGCCGGGTCCATATTGACCTCCAGCTTGATATTGAAGAAGTCGGCCTTGTTCCTGACAATATTGAGCGAGCTGTTGAGCACGTCATTGATGTTCGTTGCGGCCTTGTCGGCGGTCGTGGCCCGCGCAAATCCGAGCAGGCCCTTGATGATGTTGGAACACCGGTTCGCCTGGTCGATGATGACCTCGACGTCCTCGTATTCCTCCGTTCCCTTCGGGAACTTCTTCAGAAGGAGATGGCCGAAGGTCACGATGCCGGTGAGCGGACTGTTGATCTCGTGAGCGACGCCTGCCGCCATTCTGCCGAGCGATGCGAGCTTTTCGGAGTGGATGAGCTGCTGCTGGGCGCGCTGGATCGCCTCAGTTTTCTCTTGGACCTTCTTCTCGAGCGTATTGCCCCAGTCCATCAGCTCATTCTTTGCTTTCTTGAGTTCCGAATTCATGGTGTTGAATGTATCGGCCAGTTCACCGATCTCATCGCCCCTGTTGATTTCGATCTTGTGGTCGAGATCTCCTGAGGCCACTTTTCTCATCCCCTGAGATAAAAGGGTCAGGGGGGTTGAAACAAGGTTCCAGAGGATGATGCAGAGCGTACCGGAGATGACGACAGAGAACGCGACCACGTAAGCCGTTATCGCGATGCCCTGCTGCCTGATGCTGTAGTCAAGGAGCTCAAGCGAGAGGTCTGCCTCGACAAGGCCGAGAACGCGCTTTTCCTTCGGATGGGCATGACAGGAGGCCGTGTAGCAGTCGGGCTGATTGTATATAGGCTGCACAATGTTCAGCACCCGGTAGTTCTGCTCCCCCTTGTGGATTTTCCAGCTCGGTGTGTCCTTAACGGGACCTGACGCTGTATGGCACGTTAAACACAGTGGTGAGCTCTTATCGAGTATCGCGCCAACGTGTTTTTTATCGGCCGAGTATACCACTTTTCCCGTGCTGTTGAAGATGCGCACATTCATAACGCCCTCTGCCCCGCCAATCGCTTCCACGGTCTGCTGGATCAGCGTGCCGTGCACGGTCAGCATGGCGTAACGAGTACTGTTCCTGACGAAGTCGACGAACGAATATCCGTATTTCACCGAGCTCTGGATGAGTTCTTTTTCCTGATGTTTGAAGAGGAAAAGCCAGAAGAGCATACTGCCTGCGATCATGAGCATGCCGATTGTCAGGATAAGCTTTCCTGTGAGGGAAGTGTATGATTTTCTTACCCGCATCGTTAAAAAATTTAAATCATTTACAACAATTAAAGCAAGAAAAAACCTAAAGCTGTAGGTTCAATTTTTTTGCTTGACTTATTCGTTTGCATATCCTATAAAATTATACCGTCATGCCCGGAACGTTTATGCCGTCTGAATATTTGGGGGTCCTTATCTTCCTGATGGTCGCAACGGCCTTCGGCATAGGCTCATTGGTTCTCGGCGAGTTTCTGCGCATCAGGCGGCCGTATCCGGAGAAGCTCATGCCGTATGAGTCCGGCAATGCTCCCGTCGGCGAACCCCACATGAGATTTTCCGTCAAGTTCTACATTATAGCCATGCTGTTCGTTGTGTTCGATGTGGAAGCGGTCTTCCTTTATCCGTGGGCGATAGTGTTCGACAAGATCGGGCTCTATGCCTTTATCGAGATGGTAATCTTCATCGCGATTCTCCTCGTCGGCTACATCTATGCATGGAGAAAGGAGGCCTTTGTATGGGACTGATCACAACGCTCAGCACGCCTTCCCAGCAGCTGGTTGAGGTTGAAGAAGGCACGAAGATCCTTGCGCCGAACATCATCATCTCTTCGCTTGACAAGCTGATCAACTGGGGACGGACATCGTCGCTCTGGCCCATGACGTTCGGTCTGGCCTGATGTGCCATCGAAATGATGGCCGTGTATGCCAGTCACAATGATCTTGACAGAATGGGAATCATCCCCCGGGGCTCTCCGCGGCAGTCGGACTTCATGTTCGTCGCCGGCACCGTGACGAAGAAGATGTCCGAGATCGTCCGGCGCGTCTATGACCAGATGCCGGAGCCGAGGTACGTTATTTCCGTGGGGAGCTGTGCCAACAGCGGCGGCATATTCAATACATACAGCACGGTGCAGGGATGTGACTCGTTCCTGCCGGTAGATGTATACATACCCGGGTGTCCGCCGCGGCCTGAGGCCTTCATCGACGGGATCATCAGATTGCAGGAAAAGATCAGGAACGAGCAGTTCCGATGGAGCCGCTGGAGATAGATTCGGTAGTGATCCGTATCAGTCTGTGAGCCTTGAGTTAAAGAACCGAAAGAAACTATGGAACCATTGCAGGTTGCTGATAAGCTGAAAGAACGTTTCTCCGAGGAAGTCCTTGATGTCAGGGAGTTCAGGGGACAGGTCTCGGTCACGGTCAAAAAGGGCAGGATCCTCGAGATCTGCAGGTTCCTCCATGATGACCCTGACCTTTACTTTGATTACCTCATAGATCTCTGCGGTGCTGATTATCTCGGCAAAAAAGAAAACAGGTTCGAAGTGGTTTATCATCTGTATTCCATACGGCATCGTCACGCGCTCCGTCTGAAGGCCGAGGTCTCCGAAAGAGATATACGGATCGACTCGGTCATGCCGGTCTGGGTCGGCGTAAACTGGCATGAGCGGGAATGTTATGACATGTTCGGCATTGTCTTCGCCGGACATCCGGACCTGAGAAGAGTTCTCCTGCCTGAGGACTGGGAAGGATATCCGCTCAGAAAGGACTACCCGATGAAAGGGCCTGACAAGGAGTATAGCGGATTTGTAGACGTGCTTGAACGCTCGAAGAAATACCGGCAGTATGACTGGTACCAATAAATGGAAGACATAGAGAAATCATTTGAGACAAAAGAGCTGACGATCAGTCTGGGGCCCCAGCATCCGGCGACCCACGGGGTTCTGCGGCTTGTCCTGCAGTTGAGCGGAGAGACCATCGTCAAGTGCACCCCGTATGTCGGCTATCTGCACCGGGGCGTTGAAAAGCTCGGGGAAAACAGGACCTATTTTGCGGCGCTGCCGCTTACCGACAGGCTTGACTATATATCTTCCATGAACAATAACGTTGGGTACGTCAATGCCGTCGAGAGGCTGTTCGGCATCGAGGCCCCTGACCGGGCAAAGTATATCAGGACCATGGTGGCCGAGATGGGCAGGATATCCAGCCATATCGTCTGGCTCGGCACGCATGTGCTGGACATCGGCGCCACGACCCCATTCCTACTTTCCATGGCACAAAGGGAAAGGATCCTCGATCTCTTCGAAATGATCTGCGGCGCTCGTCTTACGGTGAGCTATCCGAGGGTCGGCGGTGTTCGCAATGATATCAGTCAGGAGTTCCTTGATCAACTCTATGAGTTCGTACTCGAATTCCCCGCACATATGGACACCTTTGAGACCCTGGTGACCGAAAACAGGATCTGGAAGGAAAGGACTGTCGATATCGGCATTATTTCTGCCGAGGAAGCGGTCAATTGGGGCCTCACCGGCGGCACGCTGCGCGGTTCGGGCGTTGACTACGACGTGCGGAAATATTTTCCGTACGATGCCTACGATAAGGTTGAGTTTGACGTTCCGGTCGGCAAGAAAGGGGACTGCTACGACCGCTACCTCGTGAGGATCGGCGAAATGCGTCAGGCGAACAGGATCATCAAGCAATGTATTGAGAATCTGCCTGCCGGCCCGGTCATGGCTGATGCCCCGAAGTTCACGCTTCCGCCGAAGGACATGGTCCTCAAGGACATGGAGCACCTGATACATCAGTTCATCCTGATCACCAAAGGCCCGTCCGTGCCGGAAGGCGAGATATATGTCGGGTCCGAGGTGCCGAAAGGGGAACTTGGTTTTTATTTCATAAGCGATGGGACAGGAAAGCCATATCGGATGAGGGTCCGGTCCCCGTCCTTCATTCACGCGTCGGTTCTCCCGAGACTCAGTGAGGGAGGCCTTATCGCCGACGTCATAGCGAACATCGGGACGATCGACATCGTTCTCGGTGAGTGCGACAGGTAAAATCACGGGAAGAGGCAGACAAAGACGATAATGTTCAGCAGCGCAGCGATACAGGAGATCGAAGACATCAGGGCGAAATACCCGAATGCGCGGGCAGCGCTGCTTCCCGCGATCTACGTAGCCCAGCGTGAGTTCGGATGGCTCCCCCCCGAAGCATACGAGGCGGTCGCTGACCTTCTTAATGTTCCGAAGGCCACGGTGCGGGGTGTGGCGACATTCTATGCCATGTATAAGCAGAAGCCCATGGGCAGGCACCTTATCCAGCTCTGCACCAATGTTTCCTGCATGATCCTGGGCGCCGAACGGCTCGTCGACCTTCTGAAGTCCGCATACGGTGTCGAGCCCGGCGGCGTATCGCCGGACGGCCGTTTTTCTCTCGTCATCATGGAGTGCATCGGTGCCTGCGGTACTGCGCCTGCGATGCTGGTCAATGATGATTTTCATGAGAACCTGACGGAGAAGAATCTTCAGGAGATCCTGGAGAAATATAAATAGAGCATGATGGAAACGGTACTGCTAAAGAACATAGAGAATCCCAACTCAGCCGATATCGCGGAATACAAGAAGGTCGGCGGTTACCGGAGCATCGGGAAGGCGCTCGGGATGGAGCCGCAGAAGGTCATCGATGAGGTGAAGAGGGCAGGGCTGCGCGGACGCGGCGGCGCGGGTTTCCCTGTTGCCATGAAATGGACCTTCGCCTCCGCGGATCCGAAGTTCCCGAAATATCTGCTCTGCAATGCTGACGAAGGAGAGCCCGGGACGTTCAAGGACCGGCCCATCCTCGAAAAGAACCCCCATCTGCTTATCGAGGGCATGGTCATCTCCGGCCACGCACTCAAGGCAGAATACGGCTACATCTATCTGAGGGGCGAGTATCCGGCAGCAAAGCATATTCTCAATGCAGCGATCAAACAGGCATATGACAACAACCTCCTCGGCGAAAACATCCTCGGGAAAGGGATTACGTTCCATCTTGCCGTGCACCAGGGTGCCGGTGCCTATATCTGCGGCGAGGAGACGGCGCTCATAGAGTCCCTCGAGGGAGACAAGGGCCAGCCCAGAATCAAGCCGCCGTTCCCGGTGAATGTCGGCGTGTTCTCCAAGCCGACGGTTGTCAACAACGTCGAAACGCTGTCGAATCTGCCGTACATTATCGAGGTGGGCGGTGAGGCATATGCCAAGATCGGTACCCCCGACTGTCCCGGACCGAAGATCTTCTGTGTCAGCGGACATGTGGAAAAACCGGGAGTCTACGAACTGCCGATGGGCACGAAGCTCAAGGATATCATCTATACGCATTGCGGAGGCATCAGGGGCGGCAAGAAGCTTAAGGCGGTGATCCCCGGTGGTATATCAACTCCGGTGCTTCCTCCGGAAAAGATAGACTGCGCCATGGACTTCGTGAACATGCCGAAAAACGGCAGCATGCTCGGCTCCGGTGCGGTAATCGTCATGGACGAAACCGTGTGCCTGGTGAAAGTCTGCTACCGCGCTCTCAAGTTCTTCGAGCATGAATCCTGCGGTAAATGTACGCCCTGCCGGGAGGGCACGGGATGGCTCAGGTCGATTCTCGGCCGCATAGAAAACGGCGAGGGCGCGGACGGTGACATAGAAGCCCTTCTTACGATATCAGCCAACATGCTCGGCAAGACCTTCTGCCCGCTTGGTGATGGGGCGGCTTCCGTCGTGCAGAACTTTATCAAGCACTTCAGGCCGGAGTTCGAAGAGCATATCAAGGCAAAAAAATGCGCGGTAAGCGGATAAGGTTATGATCACCGTAACGATAAATGACAAGGAGATCAAGCTCGAAAAGGCCGTGACGGTCCTCGAGGCGGCTCGTTCTGCCGGCATCACTATCCCGACGCTGTGCTATCACGAACAGCTCGAACGGTACGGGGGGTGCAGGCTCTGCCTTGTGGAGGTCGAGAAGATGCCCCGGCTCCAGACGGCGTGTACCCTTATGGTTGCCGACGGCATGGTCGTCAGGACCGAGACGGAGCAGATCGCTGATGTCAGACGCGGTATACTCGAGTTCCTGCTGATCAACCATCCTCTGGACTGCCCTTACTGCGACAAGGCAGGGGAATGCACTCTTCAGGACCTCGTGGAGAAGTACGGACCCGGAAAGGGCAGGTTCAAGGAAAAGAAGCGTAAGGTTCCCGAAAGTCTTCAGGACCCGGTGATCGTGCGGAACATGGAGCGCTGCATCATGTGCACCCGTTGCGTACGAATGTGCGAAGGACCCCAGGGCGCATCTGCCATCGCGGTCATCAACCGGGGCGGCCACTCCCACATCGAGCCATTTTCTGGCGGCAGGTTCGACTGCGAGTACTGTGGAAACTGCGTCTCTGTCTGCCCGGTCGGCGCCATCATGTCGAGGCTTCACCGGCACAGCTATCGCCCGTGGCAGGTGAAGGAACAGTATGAAACAGTGTGCCCTTACTGCGGCGTGGGCTGCACGGTCATTACGCAGGTGCGCGACGACGTCATCAAAAGGGTGATCCCGAAGCTCGGCTCTTCGGTAAACAATGGCATGCTCTGTTCGCGGGGGAGGTTCGGGTACGAGTTTGTCGGTGACAACGACCGTCTCACCACTCCGCTGATCAGGAAGAACGGCGTGCTTGCCGAGGCGACCTGGGAGGAGGCCATAACCCTTGTCGCGAAAAAGCTCAGTGAGATCAAAATAGCCTCGGGAAGCGAGGCCATTGCCGGCATAGCATCGCCGCGCTGTACGAACGAGGACAATTACGTGTTTCAGAAGTTCATGCGCGCGGTGATCGGCTCGAACAATATCGACACAACGGCACGAACGGGATACGCCGGCGCCCAGAGCTTCATTGAAAACATCTTCGGCCAGGGAGCCACGGCGAACATCATCTCCGGCCTTGCAAATTCCGATACTGTCATGGTAATCGGCGGCGATCCGACCACGGTCAACCCTATCCTTGGTCTTCAGATACGGGCCTGCGCACGAAGAGGCGGAAATGTCCTGACCATAGGCGATTTCGCGGGGCTGAGCAAGTTCAGTCCGAAGAAGCTTCTGCCTGGCAAGTACACCGAGACGATCCTTCTTGAGGCGATCGTTACCGCACTCAGGGAAAAGAAGGGGCTCTCGGGCTCCAACGGCCCGCTCGAGTCAAAGATAAAGGATATCAGCGTCACCGCCGCGGATGCCGCCGCAAAGTGCGGTGTCCCGGAGCAGCAACTTTCGGCTTTTGTGGATCTGCTCGCCGGAGCAGCAACGTACAGCCTCGTCATCGGCAAAGAGATTGTGCAGAGCACCGGGGGAAGCTATAAACTGCTTCTCCTTGCCGCGATCAACTATCTTGCCAACGGCAGAATCTATATGCTGACCGAGAAGGCGAATGAGCAGGGTGCTCTTGACATGGGCTGCGCACCGGACCTGCTGCCGGGTTACCGCCCTGTCGCTTTTCCGGAGTTTGCAAAAAAGTACGGGGCACAGTGGCATGCGGAAATATCCGAAAAGCCCGGGCTGAACCTCTTTGCGATGATAGATGCCGCCGAGAATGGCTCGCTTAAGGCGATGTACGTGATGGGCGAAAACGCCGTATGCAACATCCCCAATTCCGGGCGCGTGGAAAAGGCCCTCAAGAATCTCGATTTTCTTGTCGTCCAGGACATCTTCCTCACCGAGACGGCAAAACTTGCGGATGTGGTGCTTCCGGCTCTCGCCTGGGCAGAGAAGGGCGGGACCTTCACGAACATGGAGCGCAGGATCCAGCTCGTAAGAAAGTCCGTCCAAAGAGAGGGGCTGGAGGACTGGAAGATCATCGCCGAGATCGCAAAGAACATGGGATACGGCATGGAGTATGTCAGCTCCGAAGGGGTTTTCCATGAAATAGCGAAGGTCTCTCCCCTGTATCGGGACCTTACATACGAGGATATAGGGAAGGGCGAGAACATCTATCCTTACAAGGGAGAACCCCTCCGGGACGTAAAGGAGGATATCCAGGTCGATACGGCTTCCGCGGTGGCTTCCGCAGGAAAGCTCTACCTGCAGATCGAGCGGCCACTTTTCCACTCCGGGACCCTAAGCACACGGGCGGCATCGCTGAGAAATATCTATCCACAGGCCGTTGCACGGATAAGTTCGGCAACGGCGAAGGCCCTTTCCCTTACGGAGGGCGATGTCGTGAACGTCAGGACGAAAGCCGGCTCCCTTTCCCTGTTTGTCGCCATCGATAAGGACGGTGACAGTTCGGCCGTGGCGATAAGCAATAACTTCGAAAGGAAGGGCGCGTTCAGGCTTGCCGATTACGCGCTTGATCAGGTGACCAAGGCCCCCTGTATCGATGCTGTTGAGATATCCATAGAAAAGGTGACCGCATGATAGGCTCCGTGACCAGCTTTCTCGCTTCCTTCATAGGCGAGCCGATGGCCAATATGGTCCTGAACATCGTCATCATCCTCATCAAAGTGGTGGTGGTGATTGCCGTTACCCTGCTTCACGTCGCATATGCGACCTATTGGGAGAGGAAGGTTATCGGCCACATGCAGCTGAGGCTCGGTCCGCGCGAGGTAGGCCCCTACGGGCTTTTCCAGCCCTTTGCGGACGGCATAAAGCTCTTCTTCAAAGAAGACATCATCCCGGCAAATTCGGATAAACCGATATTCTATCTGGCGCCGGTGATCTTTTTCGTCTCCGCGCTCACATCCCTGTCCGTACTGCCGTTTTTCGATGGCGGATGGGTTTCTAACATCAATGTCGGTCTGCTTTTCCTTCTGGGCATGTCGTCGATCGGTGCGTACGGCATCGTCATGTCCGGATGGTCTTCCGGCTCGAAATACTCGTTTCTCGGAGGTCTCCGGTCGGCATCCCAGGTCATCAGCTACGAGATTGCCATGGGGTTGAGCCTCGTGGGCGTCATGATCATGGCCGGCACGCTCAATCTCACGGAGATCGTGAAGGCGCAGTACAACTATCCGACCGGTTTCTATGCACTGCCCCAGATACTCGGTTTCTTTGTCTTTTATGTCGCCATGTTTGCCGAGACGAACAGGCTGCCGTTTGACCTGCCCGAGGCAGAAAGCGAACTCGTTGCCGGATATTTCACTGAATACAGCGGGTTCAGATTCGCCCTGTTCTTCCTCGGAGAGTACACCGGCATGCTGATAATGTCGTCCATTGGCACGCTCTGCTTCTTAGGCGGCTGGACCCTGCCGAAGTTCGTCATGGATGCTCTTCCGTTCCTTGGCAGCCTGCCGAAGTTCGTATGGGTTGCGGTATTCCTGGTAAAGGTGTATTTCTTCATGTTTTTGTTCTATTGGGTCAGGGCGACACTGCCGAGGTACCGTTATGACCAGCTCATGAACATAGGGTGGAAGGTACTGATCCCGCTCGCCCTGGTGAACATAATGATCACCGGAACACTGAAAATCATGGGATGGGTTTAATGAAGAACTCAATCATCAAGGATATATTCTTTACCGAGATACTCAAAGGCATGGCCCTTACCTTCAAAACGCTCTTCAAACCCGCGGTGACGCGCAGGTACCCGCTTGTGCCGGTGCCGTCCAAGCCCGGTTTCCGGGGGCTGCACGCGCTTGCAAAGGACAATACCGGAAGGATGAAATGCGTCGGATGCGGCCTCTGCGGAGCCTACTGCCCGTCGCAGTGCATCCATATTTATACGACAGAGGGAGAGGACCACAACAAGGTCGTTGAGCGCTATGAGATCGACATCCTCAGGTGCATCTTCTGCGGGTTCTGCGTGGAAGCATGCCCCTTCGGCGCCATAACCCTGAGCGAGCACTATGAATACTCTAACTACACAAGAGAAGTTTTCTATATGACCAAGGACAAGCTCCTGGAAAACTGGGACAAGTACTTTGAGGGGGAAAAGGGCAAACGGTACTTCAAGGAATTCTGGAGGCCCATGTCCGATGATTTCAAGGAAAATCCCGAGCAGGCGATGTTCAGCAAAATAAAGAGGAAGGAAAAACCGTAGTATGCTCCAACAACTCTTCTTCGGCTACTATGCGTTCATCATCATCGGCCTTTCGCTGCTTGTGGTCACCAGGAAAAACCCGGGACACAGCGTGATGTGGATGCTGCTGCTGTTCTTTCATATTGCGGGGCTGTACCTCTTCCTGAACGCCGAGTTCATTGCGGCGATCCAGGTGATCGTCTATGCCGGCGCGATCCTGGTCCTGTTCCTGTTCGTGGTCCTGCTGCTGAACCTGAGGGAGGAGATCGCCCTCCGGCAGACCGTCGGTTCATGGCCTGTGGCCTTTTTCATGTGCGCGATTCTGTTCGTAGCCGTCACTGCGGCGCTCGGCGCGTATGTCCAGGGGCCTGTCGGCGGGTACTCGATCGATGTCATTCAGAACGAGACCCACGCGAAGGCTTTGGGCAAACTGCTCTATACCGAATATCTGTTCCCGTTTGAGATCGCTTCCCTGATCCTGCTTGTGGCAGTCGTCGGTGCGGTGGTCCTCGCAAAACGGAAGCTGAGGAGTTAACGATGGTCCCTTTACATTGGTATCTCACGCTGAGCGCGGCGGTCTTCATGATCGGCATGTTCGGCTTTCTGACACGGCGGAATATCATCATTATGTTCATGTCCCTTGAGCTCATGCTGAACGCGGTGAACATAAGCCTTGTTTCCTTCAGCCATTACCTTCAGGACATGCGGGGCCATATCCTTGTTTTTTTCGTCATCACGGTAGCAGCAGCCGAGGCGGCGATCGGTCTCGCCATCATCATCACGCTCTTCAGGAACAAACAGACGGCACATGTGGACGAAATGAACGAGATGAAGGGATAGACCATGAACAGTTATGCGCTGATACCGTTCCTGCCGCTTGCCGCCTTTGTGATCAATATCCTGTTCGGCAGGAGATACCTGAAGGAAAATGCTCATTGGGTGTCGATTCTTGCGGTCGCCGCTTCATGGGTGCTCGCGGTCTCGGCCCTCGTCGATGTCGCTGGCGGCAACAAGATCAATTTCGATCTTTATACCTGGATGCTCTCCGGAGGGTTCAAGGTCTCGGTCGGTTTCCTCATCGACCAGCTCACCGTGGTCATGCTCATCGTGGTGACGACATGCAGCACGCTTATCCATATATATTCGGTGGGCTACATGCACGGGGACTCGGGCTACTACCGCTTCTTCTCGTACCTCAGTCTCTTCACCTTTTCGATGCTCATGCTCGTCATGGCGAATAATTTCCTGCAGCTGTATTTCGGCTGGGAAGGCGTCGGTCTCTGCTCCTACTTCCTTATCGGCTACTATTTCAACAAAAAGTCAGCCTCGGACGCCGGCAAGAAGGCGTTCATCGTGAACCGCTTCGGCGACTTTGGTTTTGGTATCGGCATCTTCGTGGTATTTCTTACCTTCGGCACGGTGTATTATGAGCCGGTCTTCAGTCAGGCTGCCGGCCTTGCAGGGGCGACCTACAACTTCCTCGGATACGACGTGCATCTGATGACCCTGATAGCGCTGCTGCTCTTCTGCGGCTCCATCGGAAAATCGGCCCAGATGCCGCTCCATGTCTGGCTGCCTGATGCAATGGAAGGCCCTACACCCGTCAGCGCTCTCATCCACGCAGCGACCATGGTCACTGCCGGCGTCTTCCTGGTTGCCCGCTGCAGCCCGATATTCAGCCTTTCCGATACAGCGCTCATGGTGGTCGCCCTGACAGGCGCGATAACATCCCTCTTTGCCGCGACGATCGGCCTCGTGCAGAACGATCTGAAGAGGATCATTGCGTACTCGACCGTCAGTCAGCTCGGCTACATGTTCCTGGCGTGCGGAGTCGGCGCCTATACGGCGGGCATTTTCCACCTTTATACGCATGCATTCTTCAAGGCTCTCCTGTTCCTCTGCGCGGGCAGTGTCATGCACGCCATGGGCGGAGAACTCGACATACAGAAGATGGGGAATCTGAAAAAGTATATGCCGGTGACCTACATGACCATGCTGATCGCGTCGTTCAGTATTTCCGGCATTCCCGGTCTTGCCGGATTCTTCAGCAAGGACGAGATCCTCTGGATGGCATATGCGGGAGAAAGCCCGGTCGGCAAATTCGTCTGGGCGATAGGAACCGTGGTTGCGTTCCTCACCGCCTTTTATTCCTTCCGGCTCATATTCCTCACCTTCCACGGGAAGTTCCGCGGGACGCATGAGCAGGAGCACCACCTGCATGAATCCCCGAAGTCCATGACCATTCCGCTCATGATACTCTGCGTGGGCGCCGTGGCTGCAGGGTGGGTCGGCATCCCCGCGCTTATCGGTGAAAACATCGGGGTGCACAACTATATCGCCGAGTTCATGAAACCGGTCCTTGGCCATCCTGAGGGACACGGGACGCACGGCGAGGAAATGATGGTCATGCTGATTTCCATCGCTGTCGGCCTCTCGGGCATCGGCCTTGCCTACTTCATGTATATCGTACGGCCGGAGCTGCCGGAGCGCCTGACACAGCAGTTCCGCGCAGTACACCGTGTATTATTCAATAAATATTATGTGGACGAACTCTATAGTTTCATTATCGTGAGGCCCGCCATCTGGACCGCGAAGAATGTGCTGATCGGCATCACGGACGCCCGTATCATAGAGGCGCTCGTCAACGGCGTGCCGAACGCTATCGGGGCGCTGAGCTCAGGCCTGAGAAAAGTTCAGACGGGCATTATGCAGCATTACGCGACCATTATGGCGACCGGCATCCTGATCTTCGTCGCCATAATGCTCATGAGGTAGAAGATGGTACAGACCATGGACAATACAATGGGGTTCCCGATACTGAGCGTGCTCATCTTTCTGCCCCTGGCGGGAGCGGCCCTTATCCTCCTGATGAACCGGGCCAACGATAAGGCCATCAGGGTGGTGAGCCTGTCCGTCAGCATCGCCACGTTCATCGTGTCGCTGTCGCTCTTTACGGGCTTCGATAAGACGACGCATCTTATGCAGTTCGTTGAGCGGTATGAATGGATACCGTCGCTGAACATGTCCTACTATCTCGGTCTGGACGGCATCAGCGTGCTCTTCGTTCTTCTTTCGACGCTGGTGACGATCCTCTGCGTGCTTATCTCCTGGGAGTCTATCAGGACGAAGACGAAAGAGTTCTTTATCTCTCTCCTGGTCATGGAGGGGGCCATGATCGGCGTGTTCTGCTCGCTCGACTTCATGCTCTTTTACATATTCTGGGAGGCCATGCTCATTCCGATGTACCTGCTCATCGGCGTTTGGGGAGGACCCAACAGGGTCTACGCTGCTGTTAAGTTCTTTCTCTATACGCTGGTCGGAAGCGTGCTGATGCTTGTCGGCATCATCGTCCTGTACTTTTATGCCGGACGGACATTCGACATCCTTGAGCTCATGACCAAGGCATACCCGTACAAGATGCAGCTCATGCTCTTCTGGGCGTTCTTCGCCGCCTTTGCCGTGAAAGTACCCATGTTCCCGGTTCATACGTGGCTGCCCGATGCGCATACGGAGGCTCCTACGGCGGGCAGCGTCATCCTTGCAGCCGTGCTGATCAAGATGGGGGCATACGGCTTTCTCAGGTTCTCGATGCCGCTTCTGCCTGACGCATCCCGTGCGATGACCCCGGTCATGCTCACCCTGTCGGTCATCGCGATCATCTACGGAGGTATCATCTGCCTCGCGCAGACCGACCTGAAGAGGCTGATCGCTTACAGCTCGGTGAGCCACATGGGTTTCGTTACCCTCGGCATTTTTGCCCTGAACACCCAGGGCGTGGAGGGCGGAATCCTGCAGATGCTGAACCATGGGGTTGTCACCGGCGCGCTCTTCCTGAGCGTGGGCGTCATCTATGACCGGACACACACAAGGGTCATCGCGGATTACGGGGGTGTTGCCTCGGTGATGCCCATTTACGCTTCGCTTTTCATGGTCTTTACGTTCGCGTCCGTAGGGCTGCCCGCGACCAACGGGTTCATCGGGGAGTTCCTCATCCTGCTGGGCGGCTTCAAAGCGAACCAGTGGGCAGGGGTGCTTGCAGCCTCCGGCATCATTATTGGTGCCGGCTACATGCTCTGGCTCTATCAGCGCGTATTCTTCATGGAGACGAGCCCGAAGGTTGCCGGGCTCCAGGATATGAACATGAGGGAGCTCCTAACGCTCCTGCCGATGGTCGTGCTGGTATTCTGGATAGGCATCTATCCCAACGTGTTCCTGAGCTTCATGCATCCATCCGTGCAGCACCTGCTGGAGAGGGTGAACGGCGGCTCTGCACCTGCGGTGGCGGCGAACATCGCGACACAGATTCTGAGATGAGACCGGAGGACTATTGATGCCCATAGCTATGCCCAACCTCGCACCTGTGATGCCCGAGATCGTGATGACGTGTCTTGCGATCTTATTGCTCATGGCTGATCTGGTGATCAGGCAGAAGGATACGCTCGGTCTTATCTCCATCATCTCCGCCGGCATCGTCTTATATCTGGTCCTCGGGTCCTCCGGTGAGACCTTTGCCGGCATGTTCATATCCGACGGCTACAGTATGTTCTTCAAACTTATCTTCCTTGCGAACCTCATCCTTACGGTTCTGATATCGTCCCGTTACCTGCAGATCATGAGAATAAATTTCGGGGAATATTACGCCCTTATGATGTTTGCAACGCTCGGCATGATGCTCATGGCTTCTGCTGCAGATATCATTGTCCTGTATCTCGGGCTCGAACTCATGGCGCTGAGCACGTATGTCCTTGCCGGCTTTATCCGCTACGACATGCGGTCGAATGAAGCTGCCATAAAATATCTTCTGCTTGGTGCATTCGCTTCAGCGATTCTTCTGTACGGCACCTCGATGATCTACGGTCTCACAGGGACGACAAACCTGAAGGGCATCGCCGCGTATATCATGAACAACAATATCGCGGGCAACCCGGTCCTGATGTTGTCGATGGTCTTCTTTGCCGTTGCTTTCTCGTTCAAGATAGCAGCAGTTCCCTTCCATATGTGGGCTCCCGATGCGTACGAAGGCGCACCCACTCCCATCACGGCGTTCATGTCGGTAGGGCCCAAGGCCGCGGGCTTTGCGGTGCTCGGCAGGATCTTTCTCACAGCCTTTGCGTCGGTGCGGGCTGACTGGTCCATGGTATTGATACCTATAGCGGTCCTCACCATGGCAATCGGCAATATCGTAGCGCTTTCCCAGACGAACATCAAGAGGATGCTTGCGTATTCCTCGATCGCCCACGCGGGGTATATGCTGCTCGGCATCATCTCAGGGACCCCTGCCGGCCTGTCGAGCGTGCTGAACTATATGCTCATCTACGCCCTTATGAACGTTGGGGCTTTTGCCGTCGTGATCATGCTCAGGAGCGAGGGGTTCGCGGGAGAGAATATCAGCGACTACGAAGGGCTGTCCAAGACCCATCCCACGGCTGCGGCACTTATGCTGATCTTCATGTTCTCGCTTACCGGCATACCGCCCATGGCAGGGTTCATGGGCAAGTTCTACCTCTTCATGTCCGCGATCAACGCCGGATACACCTCTCTGGTCGTCGTTGCGGTCCTTTTCAGCGCCATCTCAGCATACTTCTATCTCAGGATCGTTATGCTCATGTACATGAAGGAGCCGAGGGAATCCGTGCAGCTCAACACCTCTCCGGGGCTCGGCCTTGCGCTTGCCATGACGGCCGTTGCTGTCATCCTCATCGGTGTTCTCCCGGGGAAGGTCCTCGCCCTGGCGCAAATGGCAGTCGCGTCGTTCTGAGATTTTACCCGCCCTTCCCGGAATATCTGTAAGCCTTCCAGCACCGGTCATGTGGATATACCGTTTCGCGTCTGATACCCTGCTGAGCCCCGCAATAGAGTTATATCCTGCGCTCAATGCTTCAGCGTTGCCTCAGAAGACAAATTTGCCCGCAGCCATCTCGATAATAAGCGTGCCTGAGCGCAGGGTGGCGGTATTGCCCGCATTGAAAGGAGCGAACCGCACCCGTACGTCGTGCTTGCCGATGTTCAGGCCGCAGACGTACCAGGCGAAACTGGCTGTATCGTAAACGCCGAACTCGCTGGGATCAAAATCTATCTCTTCGATCGCCGGCGCGGGGTTTGCCAGGACACCGTCTATGAGCGCCTGAAACGCGATCTGCGGCTGCAGGGTGGATCCGTCGGTCTTTGCTTCCGTGGAAAAGCGAAGCTCCACGCATTGATTGTCATAGGTGGTAAGTTTGATGGTCGCGCTGAAAGCGTCAACCCATGTCAACGCATCAGCGTTCGATATTTCGGTTGTATCGCTGACAAAAAGCGTCTTTGCTGATGCATTGCCTGCTGTCAGAACCATCATGAGGCATACTGCTGACAAGAGAAGCGCGGTCTGTTTCATGTCACTGTCCTCCGTGTTGTGGTTTTTAACTTGCATCCAGCGAAGAATTCATCGTTGGGGTTTTCCCATCTGCTGAAAGCTTTCTCTGACTTCATTATAGCAACGGTCGGGGGAAACACAATGCCTTTCTGTTTACATTTTCCTGCTCCGGCAGGTAGAATAAGAACCTGCTGTACGTTTTCAGCGAAGGGCATTCCTGCAGTCTGCAGCTTCCTTCATTTCCTTCAGCAGAAATATCAAAACAGGTGAGGTACGATGAAACGCGAAAATTTGAGGAATATTGCCATTATCGCCCATGTCGACCATGGCAAGACAACGCTGGTGGACGGCCTGCTCCGGCAGTCCGGCACGTTCCGTTCGAACGAGAAGGTCCAGGAACGGGTCATGGACAGCATCGATCTCGAGCGCGAACGCGGCATTACCATTATGGCGAAGAACACGGCCGTTGAGTATATGGGCACCAAGATCAATATCGTCGATACACCCGGCCATGCCGATTTCGGCGGAGAGGTGGAGCGGACGCTGAAGATGGTCGACGGCGTGCTCCTGATGGTGGATGCCTCAGAGGGGCCGCTGCCCCAGACCCGGTTTGTGCTCAAGAAGGCGTTGGAGCTGAGCCTTCCTCCGATCATCGTCATCAACAAGATCGACCGGCCGGATGCCCGTATCCAGGAAGTGCTGAACGAGGTGTACGATCTGTTCATCGACCTGGATGCTACCGAAGACCAGCTTGAATTCCCGATTGCCTATACCAACGCAAAGCAAGGTGTTGCAAAGCTTGACCTGAACGAGGAGGCGACGGACCTGAGGCCGCTCTTTGAACTGATCCTCAAGACCATCCCTGCGCCCGGCGGCAATGGCGCCGGACCGCTCCAGCTCCTGGTGACGAACATCGACTATAACGACTATGTCGGGAGGCTGGCCATCGCGCGGGTATTTTCCGGGTCCGTGAAGGTCGGCGACTGGGTCGCCATGGTGAACAGCCAGGGGCAGGCCATCAAGACAAAGGTGACCCAGCTGTACGGATTCCAGGGACTTGCCCGTGTGGATGTCAAGGACGCCTCGGTAGGCGACATTGTGGCGCTTGCCGGTATCGAAGGCATCAATATCGGCGATACGATCACCGATATCGAGGACCCGAAGCCGCTGCCGAGGATCACGGTCGACGAGCCGACCATCTCGATGGTCTTTTCCGTCAACACGTCGCCGTTTTCGGGCAAGGAAGGGAAGTTCGTCACATCGCGGAACCTCAGGGACCGCCTGGAAAAGGAGCTCCTCTACAATGTATCCATCAAAGTGGACTTCAGCAGCACGGACTCCTTCAAGGTCATGGGCAGGGGCGAGCTGCAGCTGGCGATCCTGATCGAGATGATGCGGCGGGAAGGTTACGAGATGTCGATCTCGATGCCTGAGACGATCACGAAGGAGGTCGACGGGAAGGTGCATGAGCCGATGGAGATGCTCGTCATCGATGTGCCTGAGGAGTTCGTGGGGGTGGTCACGCAGCAGATAGGCATACGCAGGGGAAGGATGCAGAAGATGCAGAACAACGGCCATGGCAGGGTCAGGCTTGAGTTCAGGATACCGTCGAGGGGACTGATCGGGTTCCGCTCCCAGTTCCTTACCGATACGCGCGGCACGGGTCTGCTGAACCATTTATTCGATGGGTATGAGCCGTGGCAGGGGCCGATCTCGAAGCGTACGACAGGAGCGCTTGTAGCGGACAGGGCGGGCAAAACGACCACGTACGCGCTCTTCCATCTGCAGCCGCGGGGCACGCTGTTCATCCAGGAGAATACGCCTGTCTATGAAGGCATGATCATCGGCGAAAATTCCCGGGACAATGATCTTGACGTCAATGTCATCAAGGAGAAGAAATTGACGAACATGCGGGCATCAGGGGCGGACGAAGCGCTCCAGCTCGTTCCGCCGCGGTTCATGAACCTTGAGCAGGCCATGGAGTTCATCAAGGAGGACGAGCTTGTCGAGGTGACGCCGCAGTCCGTGCGGTTGAGAAAAAAGGTCCTTGAGGCGAACAAGAGACCCAGGACCAGAGACCCCAAATAGCGCCGTACGACCCGCGAAGACCTGCACGAGCGGAACATTATCCGTATAATAGAACTGGCAGGCAGCTGCGCCTGAGCAGGAGATCTGAATCCTTGATCTTGAGGGGAGATATTGCTTCCGATGCACGGGAAGAACAGCATCAATAATCTGCTTAAGAATGTTTCGTACATCCTCCTGCTCGTCCTTGCTGACCTTGTTGTGCTGTTCCTGCTTTTTTATGCGGCCCGCTATCTCAGGATCCACGTTCTGCCTTTTTTCTACTCCGGATTCCCGAGCGATGCCCCGTTCAGAAAATTGAGCAATGCCTGGTGGCTTTTCCCTATCTGGCTGTTCTTTCTCTTTTATGAAGGGCTCTATACCCGGCGGCTGTCGTTCTGGGACGAGGTCAACGCCGCTTGGAAAGCCGCGTTTTTTTCGACTGTCGGCATCTTTGCCATCGTTTCCATAGGGAAAATGAGCGATATCGTATCGAGGACATCGATTATTATCATGGGGTGCCTGTCCCTTGTATTCCTTCCCGTGGTGCGGATTGAGGCAAAGCGGCTGCTCTACCGGGTTTCAGGGCTCCGGCGGAGGGTGCTGATCCTCGGCGCCGGAGAAACGGGAAGATTGATCCTCCGGGCCCTCAGGAAGGAACCGAACCTTGGATACGACGTTATCGGCTTCCTTGACGATGACCCTGCAAAGGCAGGCATGAAGGTGGACGGACTGAAGGTACATCCGGGAGTGGACAGGGCTGCCAGCTATCTCAGGGCCGGGCGCGTGAGCGACATCATCATCGCGATGCCTGGTGCGGGCAAGGAGAGGATCCAGAATCTCATCAACACCCTGCAGCATCAGGCGCAGCGCATCCTCTATGTGCCCGACATGCACGGCATCGCAGTGCTGGGGACGAGTCTTCTGCATTTCTTCCACGAGCAGGCGTTCGCGCTTGAGCTCAAGAACAATCTTGCCCAGCCCCTGAACTTTTTCATGAAGCGGTCTTT
>VEOY01000032.1 GCA_012026685.1 Nitrospirota bacterium | reverse complement strand
TTTCTCCTGAGTGATATGGTTTGGAACAAGAGATCAAATCGACTCTCAATAGCCTTCAGATCCTTTTCATCGGATTTTAAGCAGTTGTAACAAGCATATTCGGCTTCCAGTTTCAGGTTTCTCTGGACATTAAAGAGGTGTGTCAGGCAGGTAGCCTTACTGCATCGCACACAGATGCCACCATCCGGGGTGTCAAATTTAGTTCCACATAGATGACATGTCCAGGGGATTGTACCTTTTGATGATTCCATGGCAACCATTTTAACATTCGCCCCGAAAGCTGCATAGCAATTTTCTCAGCGGCACCTACTATTCCTCAAAATCGAAAGCCGGTGAAAAGTGTTGAATACCAGAAGAAAGGCGCATAATTTTCCCTGTCTATTCTTGACCTTCTTCCCTGCAATAAATTTCAAATCCAAACTTTCTTGGGACGGTACCTGCCTCGTCAATTTCAATTAGAATGCGGCAATGGTGTTTTTCCTTTTCATAGACAAACGATGAAGAACCATGTCCATCACCTACGAATCGATCATTTGCCCTCCAACCACTTTGAAGAAAAAAAACGTGCATTTTTCCGACAGGATCAGGTGTCCTGATAAGAGAACCCTTTCCCTTAATGCAGAAGGGTAAATAGCCATTTCCTTCTAAGACATCTGGTTTTTCAGAAAGTTGTGTCTGGAGCTCAAGAGCATAATTCATTCTTCCTATCAATTCCCTGACCCACACTGGAAGATCTTTTTCGTATACTATTCCCGATGGAGTGCCATCTAAATTAAAATATCGGCCGTTCTTACTGATTAGAATATGTTTGTACTGTTGGCGCAAAATACTAAGTTCCTTCTCATCAGGGACACCATTCATGAGGATCAAAGTATCAATCTTGCCTTGTTCATTATCACCGGGCAGACCGAGTGCTTTCTTTTCTATATTCCGAAGGCGCAAAAGATTACGTTTATTCTTATCAGGGACATCAAAATCATCAACACTGAGATGTACAAAATAAAGTCGTTCTTCTCTTGTCAGTCGAGGCAATTCAATGATCATTTCTTCCTTCTCCATCCTCCTTAGCAGTTCATCTGTTCCACCATGAAGGCCAGTAGGAATAGAGGGACTGACCTGGTAGCGGGGATAAAATCCATAGCCAGGGGAATAAATAGTAATATGAGGGCCTTCTACCCATCCAGGTCTAAGAGTCATTGGAGGATGTTTTCCAACAACAAACCGTCCATTGCTGTCCGTCAGCACCTCTTCGGCATCAAGATACGAATACGCTTGATCGGCAACCGTTGGGGTTACGCTCTGCCAAACCGCAAGAACAACTGCACCTTCAAGGGGTTGTTTTGTTTCAGTGTCAATCACTCTGCCCTTGTATGGCCCGCCTGCAGAAAGAGGATATAACACTCCGCAACCTGATGCTGTCAAAAGCAACAATGATGACGCAAACAATAACAAAAGTATTTGTTTCTGCGTTGAGGTATATGGTCTCATGCGTTGATTCCTATTTAAACTCCGCACCATTTTACCAAACTCCGGCACGTTGAGTTCAGGAAGTAACTGATATTCTTCCGTTGTTCATTTGTATTAATACCATTCGTAATATATCTGTCCAAATTATATATATCCCGAGTGTTCAGTACAAGGCACTTAGTCCTTCGTCAATTCCTCCAGTGCCTTCTGTTTTCCCTCGACACCTTTCACTGCCCATAAAATTGCCGCTATAAAGCCCGGCGATACAAGGACCGCAAAGACATATGCTACATACGTAATGGAACCGGTGGCCTGATACACGCCCGTCAGGACCGGCGCGGTGATGATCCCGCCGGTCCTTCCGAAAAAGGTGGCCCATCCGATACCCGCGGCCCGTGAACGCGTGGGGAAGATCTCCGACTTGATCACATATTCCGTGACCCATCCCCAGGTATAGCAGTACTGCATGATACAGAGGGAAACCAGGGCGGAAAAAGGAGTATCGATGAATAACAGGCTGAAGACTGCGGCAAAGTAGGAACCATACGAAAGGAGCCCGGTCAGTTTTCTGCCCACCGCGTCCACCATGAGCACTGAGGTGAGGCCGCCGAAGAAGGCAAAGATGAACGCTGTCGTCATGTAGAACGGCACGCTCTCCGGCGGGGTATGTGTCATGGGGAAAAGGACCAGCGAGGCCAGGGCAATGGAGCCGTAGCCCAGTGACACCTGCGAAAAATTCAGTGCAGCGCCTAACGCCATTCTCGCAAGGTATTTGCCGTACAGCTCTTTTGTCTGCCGCCAGATGCTGAAGACACCGGGACGGAACGTAATGGGCTGTACCTGCGGCAGCTCCCTCAGGCCCTTGATCTTCATCACTTCTTTTTCGGCAGCAGCCACGATGGCCTGAGCTTCTTTATCCCGGCAGCGTTCCATCAGCCAGCGGGGAGATTCCGGGAGATGCCGCCGGATGTAGAGTGCGAACACGGCCAGTCCCACGGCCGACAGAAATCCTGCGCGCCAGGCTATCTCCGCAGGAAAGAACCGCAGCGCAGATATCACGAGCAGAGCGGAACAGACCGCCCCGACCGGCCAGAGCGACATGATAAAGGCGTCTGTTTTTCCCCGCACCTTTTTTGGGACGAACTCTACAACGGCAGAACTGATGGCCGCATATTCACCGCCTATGCCCACCGCGGCCATGAACCTCAGGAAGATGAATACCCATATGTTGTTGGAGAAAGCACAGGCTATGGTGAAGAGGCCGTACCAGAGAAGGGTCACAAAAAATATCTTCTTTCTGCCGGAGCGGTCTGACAGATAGCCGAAGACAACGGCCCCGATCATTATCCCCATGAGCCAGACGCTGACCGTGAGGGAGCCCTGAAGAGGCGTGAAGTGCCAGAGGTTCTTCAGGATGCCGAGAATGCTGCCGATGATATTTGTCTCAAGCGAGTCCAGCAGCCAGCCAAACCCCAGGGCGAATACTATGTTGACATGCCACCGCGACCATGGCAGCCTGTCGAGCCGGGGCTGGATGTCGCTGCTTATTGCACCGGTCTCAGGCACGGTAATCTTGCGGGGTGCAAGATCCTTCACATCGCGGCATGAAAAAAATCGAACTGCAGATCATGTTCGCCCCGAACATCCCGAACGTATGCCGGCCCTGTTAAGACAGGGTATTGCTGCGTGTCGTATCCAAAGACCTCCTGAGTTCACGGATCAGATCGTCGGCGTTCCTGCGCTCCTCGGGAGGCGCCAGCAACTGATATCTGGAGAAGGCTTCAATGGCGGCCTTCGGTTCTTCCAGCAGGGCGAGAACGAGGCCAAGATTGAAAAACAGGTTCGCGAACCCGGGGTTGATCTCTGCGGCCAGTTCATAATGCATCTTTGCCAGACGGAGGTTGTCTTCCCCGTAATAAAGGTTCCCGAGATTATAGTGCGATTCGAAATGCCTCGGATCGTGTCCGAGTGATCTCGTAAAACAGTCAAATGCCTTTGTCCTCCGCCCGGCACCGGACTCGATGATGCCCAGGTTGCAATATGCGTCTGCCGCGAAGTCGCCCTCAGCGATCGCGCGCCGATATGTCTCTGCAGCCCGGCTGTCGCCGCGCTCGTCCAGCAACAGGGCTTCCTCGAACAAGCTGATGTTGACAGGGAGGCGCCGGACCTCTGCCATCCTTGCAGGGGACCGGTTTATCTGGTCCGGATTCTGTGTCCCGTGCTTCCCGGCCCGCTCGAAACCGAACTTTGATGGCTGTTTCGCGGGGAACGGTAGAATTTTACCCATACACTCCCTTCACCCCTGTGGCATTGATCGTTTCACGCTGGAAAAGACATTGTTCGAAAAATCTCCCCTAACCCCTCTTTGCAAAAGAGGGGCATCATTCCTCCCTTTGGCAAAGGGAGGGAAGGAGGGATTTCTTAAATTAATGTCCCCCTTATTATGAGGCTGCCCTCGATCCGGCCTTTGCCGCCTTTGAGGCAACCGCTTTCTTCTTCCCGGTTGCCTTTTCCATCGGCTTCCTCTGCATCTTCGCCCGCTCGATGCTCTGCTTCAAGGCTGTCATGATATCGACAACCGGCTTCTCTTCCTCTTCCACCGTGATGATCTCCTTCCCGGCGATCTTCGCCTCAATGACCGCCCTGAGCGCATTGTGGTACGCGTCTTTCAGATCTACCTTGTCCAGAGTCGTGCTCATGGAGTCGACAAGACTGCGCGCAAGTTTCAGCTGCTCTTTGTCCGCAGACTTGCCGGCGGATTGCGGAAGTTGAGGGATATCTTTTACGTTCCTGATCTCCTCGGGCGGCCGGAGCCGGTAAAGGACCACGGCGTTGCCATACGGCGCGATCAGCATCACATCTTCGCGGTCACGCAATACGACCTTGCCGATCCCCACCTTCCCGGACTCCTTCAGCGCTGCAGCCAACAGGGAGTAGGCCTGCATTGCGACGGGTCCGTCCGGTCCCGCATAATACGGGGCTTCATACAGCGTGGGATGGATTTCTGCCGCGTCGATGAACCCCCCGATCTCGATTATCTTCGTGCTCGTCAGGTTTATCTTGTCGAGGTCTTCTTCCTCGACGATCACATACCGCTCCGGTTCATATTGATACCCCTTGACGATCTCCTCGGCAGCTATGACCTTGTTGCACTTCCTGCATCTCTTGTCATATCCGATCGGTCCGTGGTCTTCGCGGTGCAGCAGATGGAACCTGATCTTCTGTTCTGTATCGACGGCATTGTAGATAAGGACGGGGATGGTCACCAGCGAGAAACGGATGTGGCCTTTCCAGATCGCTTTCATGTCTCACCTCCGGATGTCGTAAGAGACAAGATATGACTAAATTATATCACATCCCGTCCGCCTCCCCTTCCCCACGGTGCTTCAGTTATTGGGTAAGGTCCGGGCGGAGCCTGAGAAACACCGGCTCCCGCAGCATTCCGTCCTTCGTAAGCGACGCGTACTGTACCTCGCATATCTCCCGGGGCTCGATCCATTCGGTTTCTGCGTCGTCAGGCGGCTTTGTGCTTATCGGTCTCTTTACGCGCCCGATCTTCTTTAGCCGGCTGAAGACCTCTTTGGACAGTTTTTCATCAAATCCCGTTCCCACCTTGCCCATATACTTCAGGTCGTTCCCCTGCCGGACCGCCAGCTGCAGGGCGCCGAACAACGGCTCACGTCCTCCCTTGCCTCTCGTATAGCCGATGATCAAACACTCCGTCGACTGCCTTCCTTTTATTTTCAGCCACTGCGCGCTTCGCATGCCGGGCTTGTACGTGCTGTTCCTCTCCTTTGCCATGATCCCCTCAAGTCCCACACCTGCGGCCGCACTGAACAGCTCGGGACCCTCGGCGAGCGCCTCGCTGACCCGGTACGGCGTGCCGTGCCTGATCGCGTCCTCCATCCACGCGCGACGGCGGACCAG
>VEOY01000039.1 GCA_012026685.1 Nitrospirota bacterium | reverse complement strand
AGATCAACACGCGTATGATCGTCGGCAGCGTCAGATGTGTATATGAGACTGGGTGGGGGCAGACATATCGGATCTGCCGTTCATGATCAGGGCGGCAAGCCTGGTGAGACCGAACGGACCTGACCCGCTGCACTATGGAGAAACCTATATCATCCGTTGGATAACTACCGAGCAGCCGAAGGGCGAGGTCACAACGGTAAAGCTGAGCTACACGACAGACGGGGGATTGACCTGGAAGGCGATAGGGAGTCCGATAGCAGGCAACCCCGGAGCTTATTCGTGGGCCGTGCCGACACTCCCCAAGCCGAAGGCCAAGTGCAGGGTGAAAGTGGACCTGTATAGCGGCACAGCCAAGGTCGGCTCAGACCTCAGCGATTATTTCTTTACGATCGGGCCGTAGGTATACAAAGAAATTCAACAAGAGCTGAGCGAGGCTTTCTCGGATTTCGGGGAGCCTCGCTCTTTTTTGTTTAAGTCCTGCTGATTTCATCATCGTTTATGCTGCTGCAGCCCCACCTGCTGAACGCTATAAACCTCAAACCTGTCGACATAGCGATCCTTAATAAGCCTATTAAATAATACTATCGCCCATTCCTTTTTTTTTGTCCGGAAGATATGGTATTTTGATTGCCATTTGAAAAAATTATAATTGCTATTAATTTATTTTAGTTTAATAGACCTATTAATTTGAGTTATAGTTTTATGCATCTGTCCTGTTGCAGAAAACTCCGACATTTAAGAGACCATTACTGTATTAAGAAAGGAGTACCTATATGCTGATCATTGGAGAGAAGCTGAGCATCATAGCGAAAAGGGTGAGAGAAGCTATGATGAAAAAGGACAAAGGACCCATCCAGGAGATTGCGACTCGTCAGTGGAAGGAAGGGTCAGGCATCATCGATGCAAATATCGGTCCTGCCGAAGACGGAGGTGAAGAGCTCATGCAGTGGATGGTGACCACCATCCAGGAAGTTGTTCCTCTTCCCATATGTCTCGACACCACCAACTTCAAGGCGATAGAAGCAGGTCTTAAGGTCCACAATAACCAGTGGGGCAGGGCGCTGGTCAATTCAACATCGAACGACCCCGAGCGGTTCCCTATCCTCGAGCTGGGCGTAAAGTATAACTGCGATGTCATCGGCCTTACCGTCGGCAAGGGAGGACTTCCGGCCGATGCAGAGGAACGGGCCCAGATTGCCGCCGAGATCATGGGCCGTGCCATGGAGTATGGCCTGCCGCTCGACAATCTGTATCTCGATCCCCTCGTGCTGCAGATAGCCACAACCCAGGACCAGGCCCGTCATGTTATCGAAGCAGTAAAGCTGTTTCAGCACATTAACGAACCGCCGATGAAGACGGTCGTCGGTCTGAGCAATATTTCGAATGGCTGCCCGAAGCCTCTCCGGCCGATACTGAACAAGCATATGTTTGTCCTGCTCGAAGATGCCGGCCTGACAGCTGCTATCGCTGATGCCAAGGAGATGGCTGAGGTGGCAGAGGAGCGGAAACTGATACTGGATGTCATGGCAGGCAAGGAGATTGAAGACAAGCAGAAGATGATGGAGATCAGGAAGACGCTTGATGTCATCATGGGAAGAACGCTGTACGCGCATTCCTATCTAGAAATGTAAATTTACTGTGACAGTGGACGGTGTCGGTGTCAGCATGTCCTGACCTCTGACACTGAAAACAGACACTGGCACTTTACAGAGGAGGTCATATCATGGCTTTTACAGCACCCAAGGAAACATACACCGGAAAGGTCTACGCCGTGACTATCGGCACCGGCGATAAAGCGGTGACCTTTGGCGGCGAAAATGTACTCCCGTTTCATTCGTTCGAAGGGGTTACGCCGAACAGGCCGGTTATCGCGGTAGAGATCCAGGATGTTCCGCCTGCGGACTGGGCCGACACCGTGAAAAAACCGTATGAGGCGGTAAGTGGTGACCCTGTCACCTGGGCGAAGTTCTGCCAGGACGAGCTGAAGGCAAGGGCGATTGCGTTGAGACTTATCGGCACGCATCCTGACAGAGAGAACCGTTCTCCGGCAGATGCGGTCAAGACCGTGAAGGATGTCCTTGCTGCCGTTCAGGTGCCTCTCATTATTCTGGGAAGCAACCATGCGGAAAAGGACACCGCAGTTCTTGTCGCCGTTGCTGAGGCGGCAAAAGATAAGAATTGCATCATCGGCAAGGCCCAGGAGGCCAACTACAAGACGATCGCAGCAGCTGCCATGGCGAACAACCATAAGCTTATCGCCATGTCTGAACTTGACATAAACCTTTCAAAGCAGCTCAACATCCTGATCACGCAGATGGGTTTTGACAAAGAGAAGGTCATTACAGATCCGATGTGTTCGGCCCTCGGGTACGGTATCGAGTATACCTACTCGGTTATGGAGAGGATCCGGCTTGCAGCCCTGACCCAGAACGATGTGACCATGCAGCAGCCGCTGTTGGGCGACGTTGGCATGTATGTCTGGAAGATCAAGGAGGCAAGCGCGTCAGAGGAGGACCTGCCGCAATGGGGGGCTCTGGAAGAGCGGAGCATTGCATGGGAGGCCGAGACTGCGGCGGCGCTCATGATCGCAGGTGCAGAACTTCTGATCATGAGGCATCCGAGAGCGATCAAGGAAGTTGACAACCTAATTGATGAACTGGTTTAAGGAGGAATAACCATGGCTTTGTCAGGCGTTGAAATATTCAAGCTTTTACCGAAAACTAACTGCAAGAAGTGCGGGGCGCCGACGTGCCTTGCCTTCGCGATGAAACTTGCGCAGAGGCAGGCAAGCATCGACTCGTGCCCCGATGTCTCGGAAGAGGCGAAGAAGATCCTTGGAGAAGCAGCTGCCCCTCCGATCAGACCGATTACCTTCGGTGCCGGAGACAAGGCGGTCAAAATGGGAGAGGAGACTGTCCTTTTCCGTCACGACAAGAAGTTCGTACGTCCCTGCGCGTTTGCCGTCGAGATCAAAGATACGCTCTCAGAAGCTGACGTAGCGAAGATATGCCAGCAAGTGATTGATTCAGAGATCGACAGGGTCGGCCAGAAGCTCAGGGTCGACGCCATCATGGTATCCAATGCGTCGGGCGATGCCGGAAAACTGGAATCAGCAGCAAAGATAGTCGCAGCAAAGGCTGTGGCTGTACCGGTTATCATCAGTACCACCGACCCGAAGGCAGCAGAAGCTGCAGTGAAGCTGTTCGCTGACAAAAGACCGATCCTCTATGGTGCGAACGCAACCAATGCAGAGGCGATGGCTGCCGTTGCAAAGACGAACAAGGCGACACTCGGTATTGCGGCGAACGGCCTTGACGAACTCTCCGTCCTGACCGAAAAGATCAAGGGGTTTGGCGTGGAAGATATGGTGCTGGATTCCGGGGCGAGGAAAGCGAAGGACATCATTGAGCACAATACCCTCATCAGAAGAGCGGCAATCAAGAAAGGCAACAAAGCTGTCGGATATCCTGTGATCAACTTCATGCAACGGGAGGACACCCTTCTCGAAGGATTGGCAGCGAGCGTCGGCATCGCAAAATATGCATCGATCATCGTTATGAGCAGCATAGAGAAGTGGAAGAACCTTGCACTCTTCACCCTGCGGCAGAACATTTACACCGACCCTCAGGTCCCGATGCAGGTTGAGCAGAAAATTTATGCAATCGGCGAGCCAAAGGCGGAATCCCCGCTTTTCATCACGACGAATTTTTCGCTCACCTATTTTATCGTTTCCGGTGAGATCGAGAACAGCAAGGTGGCAAGCAGGCTTGCTGTTATGGATTGCGAAGGCCTGTCTGTCCTCACCGCCTGGGCGGCTGGAAAGTTTACGGCGTCGAAGATCGCCCAGTTCATACAGGAGAGCGGCATCGAGAAGGACATTGCTCATAAAGAGCTCATTATTCCCGGCTATGTCGCTATCCTGAGCGGGGCTATCGAAGAGAAATTGCCGGGCTGGAAGATCACCGTGGGTCCGCGTGAGGCGAACACCATCCCTGCGTTTCTGAAGACGAGATGAAGGAAAAAGGTTGATTATTTTGCATTAATCATTCTAATGTATCTATAATAATACCAAATGGGTAATGGGGGGAATGGTGCGTCAGCATCCTTCCCTTTTTACCGACTGAGAGGAGGCAAGGATGTCCAAACTTATCGCTTCTGCAGCCATTCGCGGCGCTCAGACGCTTGTCAAGCAGGCAGACGACATGCTCCACAAGGCAATCGCAGAAAAAGGAAAAGATTTTGTCTTCGAGTTCCCTGACACCGCTTTTTATCTCCCCATGATCTACGCCATGACCGGCTTTCAGGTGAAGACGCTGGGCGACATGCACGTTGCCCTCGGCTTTGCCAAGGAACTGCTTCATGATGAACCGGAAGAGCACATCTGGAAACCTTATCTCGGCGAGGCCCTTGACTCGGGCATGGCTACGCTCTTTGCTGAGGAAATTATTCTTGCTCTCCGTTATGTCCAGGGACTGGAGCCTTGTACAGATCCGGAGACCGGGTACGTTTATAACGGGTACATCTCTGACACGATCCAGAGAAACCTCGGAGTCCAGCTGGTTGATGGTTCGATGCCCGGATTTGCCGCAATTATCGGGGCTGCTCCGACTGAAGAAATTGCAGAAAAAATTGTCCGTGAACTCCAGGAGAAGAACATTCTCACCTTCCTGTCTGGCCAGTCCAATGGTGACAGTGTCACCAAACAGCTCCTTAAGAGGGGTGTAGAGCTTGGATGGGATGCTAGAATTGTTCCGCTTGGGCCGGATACTGAGCATACGCTCTATGCGCTTGATTGGGCAATACGTGCATCGCTGATTTTCGGCGGAAAGAAACCAGGCGATTTCAAGGAGCACTTAAAATATCAGAAGGACCGCGTGTTTGCATTTGCTATCGCTCTCGGACCGATGGACGATATTAAATGGTCAACGGGAGCTGGCGCTATCAATATGGGATTTCCTGCAATCTGCGACACCGATGTGCCGGTTGTCCATCCTACCGGAGTCTGTACGTACGAGGAAGTTGACAAGGAGTTCGATCATTCCAAGATCGTCCGCAGGGCTATTGAGCTTCGCGGCCTTAAAATCACGGTCGAAAAGCCTCCGATACCGGTTGCATTCGGTCCCGCCTTCGAGGGCGAGCGTATCCGGAAGGAAGACACCTTCATCGAGTTCGGCGGACAGAGGACCCCTGCGTTTGAGTGGGTCAAGATGCGCGAACTGGATGAGATCGAGGACAACAAGATTATTGTTGTCGGTGATAACTGGCAGGAGAAATTCGAGAAAGGCGGTCAGCTGCCTTTGGGTCTCCTCATAGAGGTTGCGGGCCGCAAGATGCAGAAGGATTTTGAATCTGTCATCGAGAGAAAAATTCACTCAAACATAAACGAGGCCCAGGGTGTTTGGCATATGGGCCAGAGAGATATTAACTGGATCAGGATCAGCAACAACGCCAAGAAGGAAGGTTTTACTCTTGAACATCTCGGTGTTGTGAATGCATCCATGACCCATCACAGGTTTAAATCGATTGTTGATAAGGTTCAGGTAACGCTCTTTATTGATGAAGGCGATGTGAAGCAGAAGCTTGAGGAGGCACGTGCTGCATACAAGGAGCGCGATCAGAGACTCGGCAGCCTTACTGACGAGGCGGTTGATGTCTTTTATTCCTGTTTGCTCTGCCAGTCCTTTGCGCCGGCCCATGTATGCGTCATCACCCCCGAACGGCTCGGTCTCTGCGGAGCATATAACTGGCTCGACGGCAAGGCGGCATATGAGATCGACCCCACAGGTGGAAACCAGCCTATTCCGAAAGGTGAATGCATCGATGCGCGGTATGGGCGATATACCGGATCGGACGAGTACCTCAAAAAGGCTACAGGCGGAGCTGTTGAGACGATGAATCTGTATACGCTCATGGAAAACCCCATGACTTCATGCGGATGTTTTGAATGTATCATTGCTGTTGTCCCTGAGGCAAACGGCGTCATGATCGTAAACCGCGGTTTTACCGGAATGACACCTGTAGGGATGAAATTTTCAACACTTGCAGGTACGGTTGGCGGCGGAGCCCAGACCCCGGGATTTATGGGGGTAGGCGTTAATTTTACGACCAGTAAGAAGTTCCTTTTCGGTGATGGCGGCATCAAGAGGATTGTATGGATGCCGAAGAACATGAAGGAGAGGATAGGCGAGGAATTCAAGAAAAGGGCCGAGGAGGTAGGCGTGCCTGATCTCCTCGATAAGATCGCGGATGAGTCCATCTGCGAGGATTCAGACAAATTGTTGGAACATCTCTCTGCAGTGGGGCACCCCGCGCTCGAGATGGACCCGATAATTTAGTAAACGGAGGTAACTTTATGAGCAAGACGGAGAAGAAGATAAGAACTGCGCAGCCTGCTGCGGAATATATTATTGAGAGCATGACAGAGTGTGAAACCTGTTTTGACAGGGCCGACAAGATGAAGCCCTGTCCCATCGGGCATGAAGGGGCGTGCTGCAAGCACTGCTATATGGGCCCCTGCAGGCTTGTCGGCAAGAACGCGGAAGAGGAGGCAAAGGGCGTCTGCGGTGCTACCCTCCCCGTTGTCGCTGCACGCTACATGGCGCGTTTTTGCGCAGGCGGGACGGCTGCTCACGGCGATCACGGCAGAGATATGGCCTTTACACTCCTTGCAGTCGGGGAAGGGCATGCGAAGGACTTCAAGATAAAGGATGTCCGGAAGCTTTACCGCACTGCAGACATACTCGGCATCGAGTTTGAGGGGAGGCCTGTCCTTGATGTTGCGAAGGACGTTGCCAACAAGCTCATTGAGGATTTCGGCAGGCAGAAGGGCGAGATGAATTTCGTGAAGCGTGCCCCCAAGAAGACACAGGAGAGATGGAAGAAGTATGGTGTAATGCCCCGCGGCATGGACCGGGAGGTCGTCGAGGTTGTGGACAGGACCACCATGGGCATGGATGCCGACGCTGACTCGATCCTTACCGCTGCGTTGAGATGCTCCCTTGCGAATGGCTGGGGCGGCAGCATGATATCTACAGATATCACGGATATTCTGTTCGGTACTCCTATGCCGATCAAGGCTGAAGCAAGTCTGGGCATATTTAAAGAGGAAGAGGTCAACATTGTTGTCCACGGCCATGAGCCATCTCTCGCTGAGATGATCGTTGAGGCAGTCACTGAGCCCGAGTTGATCGAATACGCAAAATCAAAAGGTGCTAAGGGCATCAACCTCGGCGGCATGTGTTGTACTGCTAACGAAGTGCTGATGAGGCACGGCATAGCGACTGCAGGCGGATTCACGAACCAGGAGCCTGCGATCATGACCGGCCTGATCGACGCGTTCACTGTCGATGTGCAGTGCATCATACCCGCGATCGTTGACGTTGCGAAGAAATTCCATACCAAGGTCATCACGACTTCTGACAAGGTAAAGATTCCGGGCGCTACACATATTGCCTTCGACGAGAATATAGCCAAGGAGCAGGCCCGCCAGATCGTCAGGATGGCCATTGATAATTTCCCGAACAGGACCAAGAAAGGCAGTCATGTGACGGAAAAGTTCCCGGTCATAGCAGGGTTCTCCCATGAATATATCGAGTACATGCAGGGCGGAAGATGGAGAGGCTCATTCAGACCTCTGAATGACGCGATCATGGCCGGCAGGATCAGGGGTGTGGTAGGGCTTGCAGGGTGCGATAACCCCAGATGGCCTTCCACGGGAATCCACAAGTACCTTGCAACTGAACTGATCAAGAACGACGTGCTTATCGTCTCCACGGGATGCAGTTCCGCGGCATGCGGCGGCGCAGGGTACCTGACACCTGAGATGGCCCTTGAAAGCGCCGGCCCAGGTCTCAGAGAGGTCTGCGAGGCGATTGGGATACCACCGATCCTTCACCTCGGTGCATGCGTCGACAACACAAGGATCCTTACCATAGCGAGCGCCATGGCTGCTGAAGGTGGGCTTTCCGATGAGATAGGCGGCATGCCTGCGGTCGGCATTGCACCTGAATGGATTACAGAAAAGGCTATCGCTATCGGTATGTACTTCGCGGCATCCGGTGTTCCCTGTATCTTCGGCGGTGAGTCTCCGGTAAAGGCAAGCAAGGAAGTGGTCAGGATCATGACCGATGTCTGGTATGAGCGGTTCAAGGGAGCCCTGGTGTTCGAGCCGGATCCCGAGAAGATGCTTGCCATGGCACTGGATTATATTGACAAGGCCCGTGCTGAGCTGAAGCTCAAGAAGTATGAGCCAGGTAAGTTTGCTACTGAAAAAGTCCTTATGGATATGGCTGCAAGGCGTGAGATTAGGGGGCATGCAGGTCTGTAAAGCGAATATCCTTCGAATGTTGTAATGCAAAAAGGCCCCGTTCATATGAGCGGGGCCTTTTTTGCGTGCGCTAGTCTAGAGGCACACATGGGGGGAGACTGTCTTCGATGGATTTTGTGCTGGTAAGCATGAGCTGGACCATAAGGGCTGCTGCCGCGAGGTGGGTCTAAAGGAGGCGGAAGTGAAGCCACAGGCCGGGGACCAGGAAGCGCATATGAGTCCAACCTTGGCCAGGCGGGGAGGCTGTCTAACTCCATCCTCATGCAGCGATGGCCTGACATTCTCCTTTCGCCGCCGATGAGCTGAAACGGATTTGTCGTAAATTGACGATGATGCCTCTCCTGCGGCTATGGCGTGCTTCTTCCCTTCAATGGGCCGTCAGCAGTGGATATTATGGATATATTAAAATTTTATATTTGTTTTCGGGTATGAAGTTCATTATCGTAAATCTGCAAAGCACTAACATTGGCAAAGGAGGCCCGGCATGCAGGTAAAAAGTATTTTGAAGATCAAGAACGGAAAAAAAATTGTGTCCCTTGACCCCGGCAGTTCTGTTGAAGACGCAATACAGTTGATGCACAAGAAGAAGATCAGCGCCATAATGGTAATGGAGAAAGACAAGCCCGTTGGCATCTTTACTGAAAGGGACGTTGTAAGGTCGTATACCAAGAAGAAGGGACGAAAGTTTCGTCAAATTCCGCTAAAGGAAGTTATGACGAAGAAGCTGATCGTTGCAAGTCAAAGTGATAATCTGGGAGATATCATGGCGATCATGGTCGAAAAGAATATACGGCATCTGCCAGTCCTGGAGGATGGCAAGATTGTGAACATGTTGTCGATCCGTGATGTAATAGGTTTCTGCTCCTGTCGCCAGCAAACGTTCAAAATTAAAACTGTGCGACCAGGCACGGGAATCCTGATTCGATAAACGGCGGGTTCAACCGCAAGGGATCGCCTGTTCCCAAGGCTACAGAGATATCCGGGCGCAGCAATGCGAAAGGTCTTCCAAAAGATTTACGGGTCTGTCATCAACCCGTGAAGATTCCCGGTATTGACCTTCGGGCGATGCTCCTCAGATCATGGCCGTATGGGACGTCAATCCCAGGAACACTCCCCTTTAAGGAATTTGCCGATGTCCGCAGCAGCGCGTTTCCCGGCACCCATGGCGCTGATCACGGTCGCCGCACCGGTCACGACGTCGCCGCCTGCCCAGACGCGTTTCTTTTTTGTCCTGCCGGTATCATTATCGGCAACGGCAGTACCGTATTTCGTTCTTTCAAGTCCCGCAGCATCCACAAAGACAATCGGGTTGGGGTTGGTGCCCAGGGCCATGATAACCGTGTCCATCTCCATGTCAAATTCCGAACCTTTGATTTCGACCGGCTTTCTTCTGCCTGACGCATCGGGTTCGCCGAGTTCCATACGAACGCACCGCAGTGCTCTGACGTTCCCTTTTTCATCGCCGAGGATTTCTATCGGATTGGTGAGAAAATTGAAAATGACCCCTTCCTCCGCGGCATGGTGAACCTCTTCCTGCCGGGCGGGTACTTCATCCTTTGAACGGCGGTAGACAATGTGCGCCTCTCCCGGAACCTCGCCGGTCTGTTTTGCCTGTAGCGACTGGAGCCTTGCGCTGCACCTTACTGAATCCATGGCAACGTTTCCCGCACCAACCACGGCAACTTTTCTTCCCAGCTTCACCGGAGTGTCATAATCAGGAAACTGATATGCCTTCATCAGGTTGACCCTCGTAAGGAACTCATTTGCTGACATAACGCCATTCAGGTTGATGCCCGGTATGCGCATAAATGACGGAAGCCCGGCACCTGTCCCGAGGAATACGGCGTCAAAATCCTCAAGAAGTTCATCAAGAGTAAAGGAGCGGCCAATAACATGATCCGTCTTGATATCTATGCCGAGACAGTCGGCAGCGTAACTGATCTCCCCGTGGACAACGCCCTTAGGCAGCCTGAACTCGGGAATGCCGTAAATCAGCACGCCGCCGGGTCCGTGAAGCGACTCGAAGATCGTGACATCGTGTCCCTCCCTGCCAAGATCAACGGCACAGGTGATACCGGCAGGACCTGAACCGACGACCGCGATCTTTTTGCCGGTCTTCAGTGCTTTTACCAGTGGACAGGTGCGCTGACTGAGCTCAAAATCACCGACATAGCGCTCAAGTCTTCCGATGGCAACAGGCTCTCCCTTCTTGCCGAGGATGCAGCTGCCTTCGCACTGTACTTCCTGGGGGCAGACCCTGCCGCAGATCGCCGGAAGGTTGTTCTTTACCTTCATCCATTCCACGGCCTTGACCATGTCGCCCTCGCGCAGGGCCTTGATGAACTGGGGGATCAGTACGCCGACGGGACAACCCTGCACGCACTTCGGGTCCTTGCACTGAAGGCAGCGCTCTGCCTCGGTCCTGGCTGTTTCCGCTGCGTATCCAAGAGCGACCTCCTCGAAATTTCCCCTCCGTATGACCTGGTCCTGATTCGGCATCTCATGCCTTTTTATCTTCATCCGATCTGCGGGTTTCAGCTCTGCCATTATTCCCTCCCCTTTACCAGCGTGCCGTCAAGTCTGCATTTGTGCTCCCAGTGTTCGACAGCCTTCCTTTCTTCTTCGCGATAGTACGAGAGCCGTGAAAGGAGGCTGTCCCAGTCGACCTTATGCCCGTCGAACTCAGGGCCGTCAACGCAGACGAACTGGGCGCCGTCCTCAAGGAGAACCCTGCAGCCGCCGCACATGCCGGTGCCGTCAATCATGATCGTATTCAGGCTTACGATAGTCGGAACATTGAACGGCTTGGTCGCAAGAGTAACGAACTTCATCATGATGGCAGGGCCTATTGCCCAGACACGGGCAATCTTCCTGTCATTGTCTCCGAGAATCTCCTTGAGCGGTTCGGTGACCAGCGCCTTTCTTCCTCGAGAACCGTCATCGGTGCAGACGATAAGCTCATCAGACACTGCCCTCATCCTGTCTTCCCAGAAGATGAGGTCTTTTGTACGTGCGCCGATGATCGAGATCACTTTGTTGCCCGCTTCTTTGAGCGCGCGCGTTATGGGATAGATGGGAGCTATGCCCACACCGCCGCCCATGCAGATAACTGTTCCGAAATTCTCGATCTCCGTAGGATGCCCCAGTGGTCCTGCAAAGGAGGCCAAAGAATCCCCGGGATTAAGCATCCCCAGATGCATCGTAGATTTACCGAGCTCCTGGAAGATGATGGTGATGGTCCCTTTTTCACGGTCATAATCGGCAATGGTGAGGGGAATGCGTTCCCCAAACTCATCGATGCGGACAATGACAAACTGCCCTGCCTTTGCCTTGCGTGCAACATGCGGAGCATCGATATCCATAAGTTTGACCACGTTGCTCAGCACTTCCTTTTTGAGAATCTTGTACACGGGGGCCTCCTTATATATGCCACACAGAATATCTCTCCTGCAGCCCAAAAATTATAAGTTATTTTAATATATCCATAAGAGAAAAGCGAAACAAAAATGCAGCGCGGTTCATGCCGGGAGTTGACTGTTATCGGTCGTCAGGTGTATCTTTTTTGCTCCGGCCTGACAGGCATAAAGACCGATAATCGTGAATTATATTGAAAGCTTATGGGTTTTATAAGTTAATAAAATAAATCAATAACAAAACCGGAAAAAATTGTGTTAAATTGAAAGCTCCATCAATTCAGGAGGAGGGATTTGCTGACTCCTGAACTGGTGGTTGCCTTCGGAAATGAATGAGTGCCAGGAAGTTGCCGCTGTACATCAGCGTATTCCCAAGACTCAACATAAACGAACATTATTTGAGGTGATCCTATGAAGGTTGAAGAGTTAAATGTCGACGCAGTAATTGGAAAGGTCGGAAAGATACTCTGCGAACACGACAAGAAGAAGGGAGTACTGATACATACCTTCCAGAAGATCCAGGAAGACCACGGGTATCTTCCGGAAGATCTTCTGAACAACCTGGCCAAAAAGCTGTCATTGCCTTTGGCTGAAGTGTACAGTGTCGCGAGTTTCTATAAGCAGTTTCACTTTTCTCCGCGGGGCAAGAAGGTTGTCAGGGTCTGCATGGGTACGGCCTGTCATGTCAGGGGAGCAAAGAAGGTGCTCGATGCACTGGAAGACGAATTCTGCATCAAGGACGGAGAGACGACGCCTGACCTTGCCATGACGCTGGAGACCGTCGGCTGTGTCGGCTGCTGCGGGCTGGCTCCGGTGGCGACCGTGAACGAAGATGTCGTGGGAGACATCACGAAAAAGAAGCTGAACGACCTGATTCATCACATAAAAGAGGATTGACATGACAAGCAGACTGAACAGCGCAGATGATCTTACGAAACTGAGGAGCCGGCTGCAGGCCGAGACCTTTAATCCGGAAAAGATGCGGGTGCGGGTATGCTGCGGAACAGCCTGTGTTGCTTCGGGCTCCAAGAAAGTGGTGACAGAGCTTGAGGAAGAGTCCTCGAAAAAAGGAGTTGATCTGGAGATCGTGAAGACGGGCTGCCAGGGCCTTTGTCAGAAGGGCCCGGTGATGAATGTCGAGCCCCATGGTTATTTCTACCAGAAGGTCAGAAGCTCCGATGCACGGGATCTGATATCTCATACCTTTTCAGCAGGCAAATCCGTCCGCTCCCTGCTCTATCGCGAGTCGATCCTGACCGACCCCATTGAGGAGGTCGCGGACGTACCGTTTTATAAAAAGCAGCTGAGGATTGCTCTCCGGAACAACGGGAGGATCGACCCGAACAACATCACGCACTACATTGCGGTGGGCGGGTACAGGGCCACGGAAAAGATGTTCGCCAGCATGAGTTCTGATGAAGTGATGCACGAAATAGACAGGGCAAACCTCAGGGGAAGGGGCGGCGCAGGCTTCCCCGCAGGCAAGAAATGGGCGCATACGAACAAGTCGCCCGAAAAGACACGCTTTATCATTGCAAATGGAGATGAGGGCGACCCCGGAGCGTTTATGGACAGGGCGATTATGGAAGGCGACCCGCATAGCCTGCTGGAGGGGATGCTTATCTGCGCTTTTGCGCTGAAGGCGCACCATGGGTTCATCTATGTCAGGCATGAGTATCCCCTCGCAGTCCAGAACCTGAAGATGGCGATCAGACAGGCTGAGGAGCTGGGGCTGCTCGGCGAAGATATTCTTGGTACCGGTTTCGATTTCATCGTTGATATCAGAGAGGGAGCTGGAGCGTTTGTCTGCGGCGAATCGACGGCGCTTGTTGCGTCTATCGAAGGCGACAGAGGGTTTCCGCGTCCCAGACCTCCCCGGCTCTCCGAAGTCGGAGGCGGTCTCTGGGGATTTCCGAGCAACCTGAACAATATAGAGACCTATGCCTGCATGCCGCCGATCATTGAAAAAGGTGCGGACTGGTTCCTCGGCATCGGCACATTGACTTCGCCCGGGACAAAAGTCTTTGCACTGACCGGAAAGGTCAAGAATACAGGACTTGTCGAAGTTCCTATGGGGACTACCCTTCGGGAGATCATTTATGACATCGGCGGAGGTATCCTCGACGACAAGGCATTCAAGGCTGTCCAGACAGGTGGGCCTTCCGGAGGATGCCTGCCGGCGGGCCAACTCGATCTGCCGGTTGACTTTGACTCGCTGTACCGGGTCGGTTCGATGATGGGCTCCGGAGGCATGGTGGTCCTTGATGAAGAGACCTGTATGGTCGACGTTGCAAAATACTTCCTTTCCTTTACCCAGTCGGAGTCGTGCGGAAAGTGTCCTCCCTGCAGGGTGGGAACATATCAGATGCTGAAGGTCCTCGAACGGATTACGACAGGCCAGGGGCAGCAGGGCGACATTGACCATCTTGTCGAGCTGGGGAAGCTCATACAGAAAGGGTCTCTCTGCGGCCTGGGCCAGAGCGCTCCCAACCCCGTCCTGAGCACGATCAAGTATTTCAGACACGAATATGAAGAGCACATCTACGACAATTACTGCAGGGCAAACGTCTGCAGCAACACAGGAGTTTTCCTGATCCACCAGCCCGACTGCATCCGGTGCGGACTCTGCAAGCAGGCCTGCGCATTCGACGCGGTGAAAGAGACGAAAGACCTTTACGTTATCGACCGGGACTACTGTACGAAGTGCAAGGCCTGTTATCATGCATGCCCTGTCGGAGCGGTCAAGATCAAGAAGCGGAGCGTTGTGAAGCTCGAGGAGCAGTTCGGAATTTCTACGGATAAACTGGAGGTCCTTGAAAGGAGGGCGAAGATGACACTCAAGGATGTATTGACGTCAAAACCGATGAAGATAGTGACCTGCAAGAAAGACTGCAAGCTTGCAGATGCGGTGACGATCATGGACGGCAACAACGTCGGCTCTATACTGATTCTCGACGCCGAAGAGAAACTGATAGGAATATTCACGGAAAGGGACATCATGCACTGCTTTGCCAAGAAGGTGTCAATGAACGAAGAAGTCATGGGCAACGTCATGACCCAAAAACCGATCACGCTCGACTCCTCAGTGGACATCGCCGTGGCGGTGCAGGTCATGTCTGACCGGAAGATCCGGCACCTCCCGATAACCGAGAACGAGAAGATCGCCGGCATGATCTCCTACAGGGACCTTGTATCATACCTGCTGCCCGAGGTCATTTATATGGCTGAGGATATGTAGTGAGGCGTCCGATATGACTGAACAGGCAAAAGAACCGAAGGTGGAAGATATCAGGGCAGCTGCTGAGGGAAAAGGCTGCCCGGTGCAGAAGGCGCTTTATTTTGTGACCGAATTCCTGGCAGGCCCGATGTGCGGCAGATGCTTTCCCTGTGCCATGGGCACGTATGAGGCCAGGATACGTCTCCAGAACCTGGTCGGGGGAAACGGCACTGACGCGGACATTCTCGCACTGCGGAGGATAGCGACCGATATGATCGATGCCTCTTTCTGCAAGAAGGGAAAAGATACGGGAAAGTTCATCCTTGACTGGATGGCGACCGATGTATACCGGGAGCACGCTGAGGGCAGATGTCCGGACATGCAGTGCGCCGGTCTTATTGAATACCGCATCATTCCCGAGAAATGTGATGTGTGCGGAGCGTGCAAGGATGTATGCAAGTATCTAGCGATACACGGCGAGAAGAGGAAACCGTTCAAGTCCGGATACTTCCCGTTCGAGATACGGCAGAAACGGTGCACCCGGTGCGGTGAATGTATCAAGGTGTGTCCCACAGGGGCCATAGTTCTCGTGCCCGTGAAGGCAAAAGAACCAGTTGGTGTTTAGGAACCATTAGTTCATTTTTATAACGGAGGTCTGCATGGCAAAGACAGTGAATCTGAAGATAGATAACCGGGAGGTCCAGGTACCGGAAGGAACAAACCTCATTGATGCGGCAGCTGCTGCCGGCATCCATATCCCGAATTTATGCTACATGAAGGGCATGAAAGGCATCGGGGCGTGCAGGCTCTGCCTTGTCGAGGTCGAGGGGATGAAAGCCCCGATGATCGGCTGCACGACAAAGGTCAGGGAGGGCATGTCCGTCAATACCAATACGGAAGCCGTGCAGGAGACCAGGAAGTTCGTCATTGACCTTATTCTCTCGATGCACCCTCTTGACTGCATGACCTGCACCAAGGCGGGGGTCTGCAATCTTCAGAAATACGCATACGATTTCGAACTGAAGGAATCGACGTTCACCCGCAAGAAGTTCGGTTATCCGGTTGACCAGGCGAATCCGTTCATCAAGCGCGATCCGGATTACTGCGTGCTCTGCGGAAGGTGTGTAAGGATATGCAAGCACCAGGGCACTGAGGTCCTTGATTTTAATGGCAGGGGTGTGGGCTCGCGGGTCGTTACGGCGAATGACAAACCCCTTCAGGAGTCGTCCTGCACATTTTGCGGAAGCTGTATCGATGTCTGTCCGGTCAATGCCATTCTCGAGGCGGACCGGTGGAGAAAAGGAAGAGAGTGGGAATACGAGAAGACAAGCTCAGTCTGTCTCTCCTGCGGGAACGGGTGCAGCATTGCAGTAAGCACAAAGGAAGGCAATGTTATCAAGATCAGCACCGGCGCTCCTGACGGAAGCATTGAGCGGACCATCTGCGCAGTAGGGAGGTTCGGATTCGACAGTCTCTACAGCGAGATGCGTGTCACGAAGCCGATGAAAAGGGTCAATGGCGAATTGACGGAGACCACGTGGGATGACGCGATAAAGACGGTGGCAGACCAGCTGAAGGCCGGAGGCGAAGGTGCAGCCATTGTGTCAAGCGCGTCCATCCTTAATGAAGATGCTGCGCTGCTGAAGAAGCTTGCAGAAGCGGTGAAGGTCAAGCATGTTGACTCGAGCGTAAGCCTCTATTCCGGATATGATGCGATGAAGAGCGGAGGCGCTGACCTTGATACTGCAGATTTGATCGTGCTTGCAGGCATTGCGCCTGACCAGTGGAAGAGGGTGCTGCCGGCACTTGATGCCATCGTGAGAAAGAAGGTCAACAGCGGCGCGAAACTGATAGTCATTAACTCCGGAGACCCGAAGATCGCGGAAAAGGCCGCAGTTGTGCTGAAGGGCGATGAAATAAAGACGCTTATGGAGGTCGGCCAGGCAATAATATCAAAGGGCACAAAGGCGCCCAAGGAAATGGTCGAGGCTCTTGCTCCTGTCAATCCTTCCGATGAAGCAGTGAATGCCGCTGAACTGTTTATGGCTGCGACATCACCGGTCATCCTTGCCGCGCCGTCTCTCTACAAAGCTGCGGCCAACCTGTCGCTGATCAAAGGAGACGCCGTTGCCGTACCTCTCGAGGCAAATGCAAAGGGTGTCGTTGCAATGGGACTGACATCATCGGGAAAGAAATTCAGCGAGATCCTTTCGACCCCGACGAAGGTCCTTTATGCGATTGGAGATGTGCCGGTCAGCAAGAGACCGGGTACGGATTTCCTCGTTGTTCAGACATCACACCTGACCGATCTGGCCACACAGGCAGATGTGGTACTGCCCGCAACGCCGGCGCTTGAGTCCGAAGGGTCCATGATCGACTGGCTGGGAAGGGTAAAACCGGTGGGCATGGCGTGCGCGACCTCAGGGGATGCGAAACAGCACGGTTCTGTGTTCATGGCGGTGGCGGAAGCCATGGGTACACCGCTCAAACCTGTAAAGGACGCTGACGTGAAGAAGGCCGCAAAAACAAAAGCGAAAGCGGCATTCAGCCCGTTCAAGAAGGATGCGGGTCATGATGTGGATGCTCAGGTGCTCATGGATGAGGTCAACAAGATGACCGTTAACGGATCGAGGCTCCTCTGGCTGAAAGAGCTTGAATGTGCAGCAGTCTCTGCATAACAGAACGATATGCAAAAGGCGCATCCTTAATGGATGCGCCTTTTTTTTGTCCTGCGCGTCCGTTTCACGTGATCGGGAGATGAGGGATCGTTTTCGATGGCCTGCACTACGGGATTTCGGGTAAAATGGGATTGATGGTGAGCGTAAGATCAGGGATACGACATGCCGGCCATAGTGCAATGCTCGGTGCGGTCATGCTCTGCCTTCTCGTCTCCGGCGGGTACGCATATGACGAGACCTATGAAAAGGCAGCAAGGCATTTTAAAGGCAGGGAGTACAAAAAGGCTGTACCATATCTTGAAACATATGTTGCCCGAATGCCCGATCCTGCGGGATATTACATGCTCGGATATGCCCTGTATAAGCTGTGTGACTATGAGAAATCCCGTGAATATTTTGATCAGGCATATCTGATCGACCCCGAATTCACGTCAGAAAAGATCCCCGCGCATGCCGGTCTCGCGGACGAAGACGAGAGGCTTGTCCACGATATCCTTGCGCTGTCGGGTGCGGGCGGACAGATCGAATTTTATGCGGGTGTCGTGCGCAGCAGCATTCCTGTCGTCGGGGAGACCATGATCAGGGAAAGGACGAAGCTGGGCATGATGGAGCTGGTCGGGGATATGTTCCGGCAGGGCAGACTGTATCCTTCTCTGGTCAGTTCTTTCAACAGCCGGTTCGATCGTGATCACAGCGCGGCTGTTATCCGCTGGCTGAAGTCTCCCCTGGGGAAAAAGATCGCGGCCCTTGAGACCAGGCCTCATACCCCTGCGGAAATGCAGCGGTCCATGGACATGTATCAGAAATTGCCGGATGAGCGACGGCAAATAATCGGAAATCTTGAAACAGCCCTCCGGCTGGCTGATACGAACATTGATATCGTTTCCCTGGCTCTCTCCGAGATGCTCAAGGGAATGCAGGCGCAGCTTGGAGAGCGCAGTGCCATGAGCTTATCGGAGATAGAAGCATGTCTGGTCAATGCCCGCGAAATGCCTCGTGAAGAGATCACGCAGTATGCGCTGGACTCCCTTGCGCATATGTATCAGGACCTCACGAACGAGGAGATCCGTGCAGCTCTCCGGTTCTATGCGACACCTGCCGGCACATGGTTCATGGAAACAAAAAGGTATGCCTTCAGAACAGCGTTGGGGAAGGTCTCCCGCGATTCAGGAGAAAAGCTCGGTCAGGCACTGGCGCTGAAACGCCTTGGGGTTTAGAACCCTCTTTGCCGTAGTGTCGTCTCTTTGAGTAGGCCCGAAGCCGGGATTCCTTTTCCCCCCGCACTATACCGCTCCAGATTCTCCTGGATCTGCCTCACCGTTTCTTTGCCGATCCGGGCAGTCTCTTCCCTCACGTAGCGCTCGACAAGCCCCTCCGCTTCACCTTCCTGCGCGGCGTCAAGCATGAGATAGATTATTTCTCCCATGCGCCTGAGGATGGCGTCCTGGGTGTTGTCCTTGACAATCTTGACACGGCCGTGTTCCTTCTCAAGGAGTCCGGCAATGAAGTTCTTCCATAAATCCTTTTCGATGTCGTTGAGAAAGGAATCATCCGTCAGGACGGGAAGCGTAATGGTGACGTCATAGAAAAGCGCGGCATCATGGATGATGATATCACAGTGCAGCTTCTCATTTTCCTCGTCATTTTCAGTGGTATACGAAAGCTGGTAGGTCCAGCCCAGGGACCAGGAAAACGCCGACGTCTGACGTTTTCGGGTCTTTCTGTCGTATGGTCCGTTCTCTTCCGCCGATCTGACGATCTCGGCAAAGGTCCTGCCAAAAACAGGGTAGAACTCATACCGGACGTCCGGCCGGAGCCCCAGGGTCTGTGCCACCGAATATTTCCGGGACATATGAGCAGGAGCGGGCGCAACAGAGGCTTTTCCAGCTTCCCGTACGAGGTTCCCGGCCGCGTCAAAATGCTGCACGATCATCCCGCCCGCGGAATTTCCGGCAACGAGAGACAACATGCAGAATGACAGCAGCAGGGTATACCGCCTCATGGTGTAAGCATACTATTCTTTTTGGAACGAAAGCAAATCAAACTGAGGCCAAATTCAGCTTCAATCTGTTACAATATTGACTTGAAAGGAATCATACGCGCGAAGCATGGAAGATATCTATAACGTAAAACTGCCGGTCTTCGAGGGCCCTCTTGACCTCCTTCTCCATCTCATCCGGGAGAACAAGGTGGACATCTACGATATTCCCATCTCTCTCATTACGGGGCAGTACCTGACCTATATCGGCATGATGAAGGAACTCGATCTGGAGATCGCGGGCGAGTTCCTTGTGATGGCAGCGACCCTTATCCATATCAAGTCCCGGATGCTTCTGCCGCCCGACGAAGAGGCCCCGATGGAGGAGATGGAAGATCCCCGGCTGGAACTGGTGCAGAGGCTCCTTGAGTATCAGGCATACAAGGATGCTGCGACGATCCTGAAGGAAAAGGAAGATGCGGCATTCAGGATCTTCGGACGACAGAAGACGGAGTTCGATGAAGAGAAGGCAGAAGAGCAGCAGGAGCTGTACCTGTTCGATATAAATCTTTTCGATCTGCTCGGCGCCTTCAAGAAGATCCTCGACACTGCTCCGCCCGAGGTCAGGACCATCACCAAGGAGACGCTGACGGTCAAGGACCGCATGATGCACATCGCGGAAAAACTTGAGCACATTGATGCGGTACGGTTTGAGGAGCTTTTTTCCGATCTCAGCGGCAGGGTCCAGCTTATCGTAACGTTCCTCGCGCTGCTTGAGCTTTTGCGGCTCGGCATGGCGCGCGTGTATCAGGAGGGTGACTTCGGCGCTATCTGGGTGATCAACCCGAAGAATCAGGCGGCATTCGCTGCGGAACGGGCGGCTGCATCTCCTTCAGGACAGACCGCAGAAGAGCGCCCGAAACATGATATGGAACAGGCTGCTGCGCAGCCTCCAGCACAGGACCAGTCCGGTCCTGCAGACAATGACAAGGCGGTAGTGAAACCGGTTATGACAAGAGATTTCAAAGATACGCTGAACCTTCCCAAAACAGATTTTCCCATGAAGGCGAACCTTGCCCAGCGAGAGCCCGAAATGCTTAAGGCCTGGGAGGATGGAAAGACGTATGCGCGGATGCAGGAGAAGAACCAGGGAGCTGCGCCATACATCCTTCATGACGGTCCGCCGTACGCGAACGGGCATATCCATATGGGACATGCCCTCAATAAGGTCCTGAAGGACGTGATCGTCAAGTACAAGTCCATGAAAGGATTTTCTGCTCCCTACGTACCCGGCTGGGACTGCCACGGCCTGCCGATAGAGCTCCAGGTGGACAAGAACCTGGGTGACAGGAAGAATGAGGTTTCAATCCTGGAGAAGCGTCAGCTTTGCAGGGAATATGCCGCGGAATTTGTTGACATCCAGCGTGAGGAATTCAAGCGGCTGGGGGTGTTCGGCGACTGGTCGCAGCCTTACCTTACCATGACCTTTGACTACGAGGCCTCGATCGTGCGGGAATTCAATACGTTCGTGAAAAAAGGGTATGTGCAGAAGAGGAATAAACCTGTCCACTGGTGTCCTTCCTGCATAACGGCGCTGGCTGAAGCAGAGGTCGAGTATAACGACAAGGAGTCCCCTTCGGTCTTCGTCAAGTTCGGGCTCGATGAGGAAAACATCCGCACGTACTTTCCCGTGCTTGCCGGCAAGAAGGTGTCTGTCGTCATCTGGACCACTACGCCATGGACGCTGCCCGCAAATCTTGCCATTGCATTTCATCCCGACCTGGAATATGCGGCTGTCGAGAAGGACGGGGAAGTCCTCGTCGTGGCCGAAGGCAGGCGGGAGGCCCTGAAAGAGAGGATCGGACTTGCCGGAGAGGTTCTCGCGGTGAAGACGGGCAGGGACCTCGAGGGGATCGAGGCCGGGCATCCGTTCATTGAAAGGAAATCGCGGGGTGTCCTCGGAGATTTCGTTTCCCTCGATGAAGGCACCGGCATAGTGCATATCGCACCCGGTCACGGAGAGGATGACTACGAGGTCGGCCTCAAATACGGTCTGGACATCTATGCGCCGGTTGATGACAGCGGAAAGTTCACGAAGCAGGCAGGTGATCTTCAGGGACAGTTCGTTTTCAAGGCGAACGCGACAATCATAGAGACGCTGAAGGCAAGGGGCGCGTTGATCCGGGAAGAGAAGATATCGCATTCGTATCCCCATTGCTGGCGCTGCAAGAAGCCGGTCATCTTCAGGGCAACAGAACAATGGTTCATTTCGGTGGAGCACGACAGACTCCGCGCAAAGTGCCTGGAAGAGATCGACCGGGTGGCATGGGTCCCGAAATGGGGCAGGGACCGGATCCATGCGATGGTAACAAACCGACCTGACTGGTGTGTATCACGACAGAGAAGCTGGGGGGTCCCGATCACGATCATTAAATGTACGGAGTGCGGGGAGTTCATCAGGGATGAGAATGTGCTTAATACCATTGTTCAGTTCGTGGAAAAGGACGGGGCAGATGCCTGGTTCGTCAAGGATGTAAAGGAGTTCCTTCCGGAGGGATATGCCTGCGGAGCGTGCGGAGCCTCGGAGTTTCGCAAGGAGATGGACATTCTCGACGTCTGGTTCGATTCCGGGGTCAGTCATGCGGCGGTCGTTGAGAACGATCCCCGGCTTAGCTGGCCGGCAGACCTTTATCTTGAGGGCAGTGATCAGCACAGGGGCTGGTTTCAGAGCTCGCTCCTCGCTTCGGTCGGCACGCGGGGGACTGCACCCTACCGGACCGTTCTCACTCACGGATTTGTTGTTGACGGGGCAGGCAAGAAGATGTCCAAGTCCCTCGGGAATGTGATCGCGCCGCAGGAGATCATCAAGAACTTCGGTGCGGAGATCCTCCGCATATGGGTTTCCGCAGAGGACTACCGTGATGATATCAGGATATCCAAGGAGATACTGAACAGGCTTACGGAGGCCTACCGCAAGATCAGGAACACCTGCAGGTTCCTTCTTGGCAACCTTTCCGATTTTGACCATGCGGATCATTCCGGCAATCTCCAGGAGGTGGACCGCTGGGCAATGAGCCGCCTTCAGGGCCTTACCCGGAGGGTCACACGGGCGTACGAAAACTTTGATTTCCATGAGGTGTTCCACGCGATCCACAATTTCTGCGTTGTCGATATGAGCTCGATCTATCTCGACATCCTCAAGGACAGACTATACACCGCAAGGACGGACTCCGCTGAACGTCGTGCAAGCCAGTGGGTCTTGTCCGAGATACTGTCAGCGCTCACGCGGCTTATGGCACCGGTGCTTTCTTTTACTGCCGAGGAGGTATGGGGATATATCACCGCGCAGGATACGGGGACCGCGACGGTGAGCGATGGCTCGGTCTTTCTTGCCTCCTTTCCCGATGTGGTAGAGAAGTTCGCTGATGCAGCGCTCGAAGAGAGATGGAAGGGCCTCCTCAGCCTGCGTGATGAGGTGAACAAGGCACTTGAGATCAAACGGGCGGAGAAGTTCATCGGCAACTCTCTTGAAGCCCGCCTCAGCCTCTTGCTGCCGGAAGATTACCGGAAACTTGCGGAAGACTATGCATCCTTCCTGCCGATGTTCTTCCTGGTATCATCAGTGCGGATCAGCGATGAAGACCTCTCAGATGCTCATGAAGGCACGGCCATCAAAGGGCTCCGGATACGGGTGGAACGTGCAACGGGCGGCAAGTGCCAGAGATGCTGGAACTGGAGCGAGAGCGTCGGGACATTCGGCGATATCCCGGAAGTCTGCGACAAGTGTTACGCAGTTGTTTCATGAAAAGAAGGGTCCTGCTGTCGCTCCTCATCGCCGGGGCAATCGTACTTCTTGACCAGATAACGAAATACCTGGCGAGGACCTATATTCATCCGTTCGAGACGATCAGGATCCTCCCTGTGCTTGACCTCGTAAATGTCCGCAATCAGGGCGCAGCGTTCGGCATGTTCAGCAGTTTCGGGAACGCTTTTTTCATCTCGGTATCGATCGCCGCCATCCTCTTCATGATCTGGGTCATCGTTAAAGGCAGGGAGGACCATCGGGTCTTTGCCCTCCTTGCAGGAGGGGCTGCCGGAAACCTTATCGACAGGGTCACCCTCGGATATGTCGTTGACTTCATCTATTTCGGTGCGGGTGGCTATCACTGGCCTGCTTTCAACGTTGCCGATTCAGCTCTCTCCGTCGGTATGGTTCTCATGGCTGTCAGTCTCCTGAGAGGCAGGCAGTAATGTTCCCGGTCCTTATCAGAATAGGTCCGGTCACGATCCATACGTACGGTTTCCTGATCGCCGCGGCCTTTCTCCTCGGGCTTTGGCTGGCCCTCAGGCAGGCTGATAGGGAAAAGCTCTCCAGGGAAAAGATATCGGACATCGGCTTCTATGCGCTTTTTGCCGGCATCATCGGGTCCCGGATCTTTTTTATCGGAACAGAATGGAGACATTTCTCAGAGCATCCCCTTGATATGCTCAAGATATGGGAAGGCGGCCTTGTCTTTTACGGAGGGGTGATCTTTGCCATTCCGGTTGCGATATGGTACGCGCGGAGGAACGGGCTCCTGCTCTGGCAGACTGTTGATATCTGGGCGCCGTCCATCGCCCTTGGGCATGCTATCGGCAGGCTGGGCTGTTTCTGTGCCGGCTGCTGTTACGGACTTCCCACAGACCTTCCGTGGGGGGTTACCTTCAGCAATCCCGAGACCCTCGCGGTGCGGGGTGTCCCCCTGCATCCGACGCAGCTGTATGAATCTGCTGCCGAGCTCCTGAACTTCGCATTTCTTGTCACGCTCCGCCGCAGAAAGACCTTTCACGGTCAGTTGTTCTGGGTATACGTGCTGAACTATGCCGTCATCAGGACTGTTATTGAGCTTTTCAGGGGCGACCTCGATAGGGGATTTATCCTGCCCGGCATCTCTCTTTCTCAGGGGATCAGTGCGGCGATGTTCGCAACTGCGATTGCTTTCCTGCTGAAACTGAAGCGCAACAGGGTCTGATGCGGGGCTCTTCTTTCCCGGAGAGCGGCGTTCCTGACAAGCCGTTCTTTTACAGTGCGAGATAAGCCTTCGGGTTAAGGTCAGGGCCGGCAAACTCCTTTTTTAAGAACCGGTGAAAACCCGCTGCTGCGATCATTGCGGCATTGTCGGTGCAGAGCGGAACCGACGGGATGAATATCTCTGCCTGAAGCTCCTCGCCCATCCGTCGCATGCGCTCTCTCAGCGCGCTGTTCGCCGATACCCCGCCTGAGAGCGTGAGCTTTCGTATCTTCGTCTTCCTGACTGCCCATCCTGCTTTTTTCGCGAGGACATCAATGACAGCAGCCTGGAATGATGCCGCGATATCTTTGATGGTATCAGCACTGAGACCGGCGGGATCAACCGGCACGGAGGAGGGTTGGCTTCCTCCCGATGATCTCAGATGGTTGAGTACTGCGGTCTTGAGACCGCTGAAGCTGAAATCAAAGGTTTTGGGAAGATAGGCCCGCGGAAAGGATATTGCCCCGGGATTTCCCTCCTGCGCAAGGCGGTCGATAAGCGGCCCGCCGGGATATCCGAGCCCAAGGAGCTTTGAGACCTTGTCGTAGGCTTCTCCTGCTGCGTCATCGCGGGTCCTGCCCAGCACGGTATAGGCGCCGTAATCCTCTGCGATGTACAGGCTGGTGTGCCCTCCCGAAACGATAAGAGAGATGAACGGGAAATCCGGCGCGTGATCTTCGAGAAACGGGGAAAGGAGATGGCCCTCGAGATGGTTGACCGCGACGAGGGGAATGTTTCCGGCATAGCAGACAGCCTTTGCGAACGAGCATCCCACCAGAAGAGAACCTATGAGCCCCGGCCCCTGACACACCGCAACTGCCGACAGGTCGGGAAGCGTTATATGTGCCTGTCCCAGCGCTTCTTCTACAACGGGCATGATCATCTCGATATGCTTTCTGGATGCCAGTTCGGGCACAATGCCGCCGTATTTCGTATGAATATCAGACTGGCTGGAGACGACATTTGAAATGATCGTCCTGCCGTCTTTCACGACAGCAGCGGACGTGTCGTCACATGACGTGTCTATACCGAGGATCAGCATTGCCTTAGTCTATGGACAAGGGGCCGCAACGGCAGGTCTGACCCGTATCTCAGGAACGCTGCTCATAAATATTGACCCCTTTGGGCAGGTTCAGGTCAAACAGGGAATCCTTGAGGCCCGGGTTTACGATGATGTTGTTCAGTTCGATCTCGACGACATTTGAACGGCCGTCGTGGATCGTAAAGCCTTTAATGGGGAAGCCTGTTCCGGAGACGGAGACCGTGATCGATACGATGCCTGCCATTGCTTTCTTCGGTTTGAGATACAGCACATTGCCTTTTCCGGTGACGCTGAATTCATCCCGGAGGTTGCCCATGCCGGTCAGAAGCACCACCGGAGTCTGGCCATAGGACTCTTTGCTGAACCTGGACCGGTATGCCTGATTGTCCCCTTTCTTGTAAATGAGGACCGTGTCGTTATTGATGGTCAGGTCCTGTGCTGACTTGCCCTTATATACCCATTTCATCTTCAGCGGTCTTTTAATGAAGAACTCGCCGGTATAGGTATCGGATTTGTTCAGATCCTTAATGACATTCTTTTGAACAAAGGTGCCTTTCATGTCCGTGATCCCCTCGTATGCCTTCTGGATCCTTGAGACGGCGTCATCACACTCGTCTCCGAATGCAGGTGAGCCGAATGCAGCGAACATTAAGGCAAGAACAAAGAAAAGAACTCTCTGAAAGCATATGCGTATCATCAGTGCGGCCTCCTGAGAAAATCCCTTGGTTTGCCTGCGCCCTTCGGCGGGCCGACAAGCCCGTCATCTTCCATCATCTCCATAATGCGGGCAGCCCGGTTATAGCCGATCTTGAACCTGCGCTGGAGTGATGAGATCGAGATCTCGCCGACGGATTCTGCAAACTCCATTGCCTTGTCATACATTTCGTCACGCTCGTCCGAATCACCCTCTGAGGCCGACGGCGATTCGGCCGGTATCTGTTCGAATATGGAATAATCCGGTGAGCCCTGCGGTTTGATGAAATCGGTGACCTGGTGGATCTCGTCCTCGGTCACCAGAGCACCGTGTACGCGCTTGATGCCCTGTCCGGAGAGCATGAGGAGCATGTCGCCCTTGTCAAGAAGCTGCTCTGCACCCTGCGTGTCGAGGATGGTGCGTGAATCGATCTTCGACGTCACCTTGAAAGATATGCGCGAGGGGAGGTTCGCCTTGATGATCCCGGTAATAACATCAACTGACGGCCTCTGGGTGCCGATGATGAGGTGTATCCCGGCGGCCCGCGCCATCTGGGCGAGCCGGGTGATCGAATCCTCGACCTCCCGTGAAGAAGCGAACATGAGATCCGCAAGTTCATCGATGAAGATGACAATATACGGCATCTGCTCGTCTCCGGTTGCGGCCCTGTTGTACCCCTCGATGTTCCGGGCGCCTTTTTCGGCAAGCAGGCGGTATCTCCGCTCCATCTCAAAGACCATTTTTCGCAGCGCCTCTGCGGCCTGTTTGGGGTTGGTGATCACGGGCGAGATGAGATGCGGGATATCCTCATACATGGAAAGCTCGATCAGTTTGGGATCGATCATGAGCATTTTCACTTCCCGCGGCGAAGCCTTGAACAGGATGCTCATGATCATGGAGTTGACTGAGACGCTCTTGCCGGCACCGGTCTGGCCGGCAACGAGCAAATGGGGCATCTTGGTGAGATCGGCGATGACCGTCTCCCCTGCGATATCCCTCCCCAGGGCGAGCGTCAGCTTTGAAGAGCTCTTCAGGAAGCGGTCCGAAGATACCAGACCCCTCAGGGACACGATCTCGCGTTTCTTGTTCGGCACTTCAATGCCGATCGTGTTCTCACCGGCCAGCGGCGAGATCCTGATGCTCTGTGCCTTGAGTGCGAGCGCAAGGTCATCGGCAAGCGACACGACCTTGTTTATCTTAATGCCCGGAGCCGGTTCGAACTTGTAGAGCGTTATGACCGGACCCGGCTGGACCGTCGTGATCTCTCCCTCAACATCGAAATTGGCGAGTTTGTCCCTGATGAGTTCCCTGTTCTGCTTTATCTCTTCGTTCGATGGGCGCGCCGATGCCGCTTCATAATCGGAAAGCAGCTCGAATGAAGGCAGGATATATCCGTCCCTGAGGCGCGCGGTTTTCTGCACGGTCCGGGCTTTCTGCGCTGGTTCCGGTTCGGGCTCGGGTTCCGGTTCTATGGAATGCACGGGTTCAATGATCTCCGGCTCGAACAGCTCCTCTGGTTCCGTGATCAGGGCGCTGTCTTCGAGAATGCCTTTTTTCTTCGGCTCCTCGTCATTCTTTTTCTTCATGAAGAACAGGGAAGGAGTTATCGCTACCGGGATGAGGAGGATGAGTGATGAAAAAAACAGCGACAACGAAAGAAGATACGCGCCGAGGACAGAGAGATAGTGCACAAGGACATCTGCCGTTACCGAACCGGTGATCCCCCCCGGGTTATATTCCGATGAGAGATGAAATGTCCTGAACAGGAGCGATAAAAGCATGGAGACCGACAACATAAGCAGAAGCGTGCCCAGCAGGTATATCTTCATCTTCTCTTTGCCAAGCAGTCTGCGAATGCCGTATACCATGAGCGCAAGCGGTACCAGGTACGACGCAAAGCCGCCGAACGACATGAGGATGTCTGAGACATAGGCTCCGACCACTCCGCCGTAATTCCGTGCGGGGGATGCCGAATAGGTGAAGAACGAGTTGTCCCATTTCGAATAGCTGACGACGCTCAGTCCGATATAGATACTGACAAGGACCGCGACGATCCCCGTGATCTCCTCCTTGATCCTTCCTATTTTCTTAGCCATAGTCCAGCGATGATCACCGCCGCAAGTCCGAAGCGGTAATAGGCGAAGGCGTTCAACGGATGTTTTCTGAAGAAGCTCATGAGGAAACGCAGGGCGGCAAAGCCGGTGACCGCCGACGCGATCAGGCCGATAACGAAGAGGCTCACATGGTGATCGGCGTTTCCGTTCATCAGTTTCCTGGCATGGAGCACCGTGGCTCCCGCGATGACGGGAGTGGAGAGCAGAAAGGAGAAGCGCGCGGACGACTCACGGTCAATCCCCCGGAAGAGTCCCGCAGAGATGGTTATACCTGAACGTGAGACTCCGGGAATGATAGCAATCGCCTGTGCGATCCCGATCGTCAGCGCATCCGCAAGCGTGATGTTTTCCATCGTCCTCGACTTGTTCAGTTTCTCTGCTATCAGCATGATGCAGCCGAATACCACCAGTGAGACCGCGATGACGTATGGACTCCTGAGCGCATGTTCGACCAGATCGTTCAGGAAGAAGCCTGCGATACCTGCCGGGACGGATGCGATCACGATCAGGGAAAAAAGCCTCCGCCTGGTGAAGATGAGCTCGATCCAGTCCCTCCAGAAACAGACGAGAAGGGCGAGCAGCGTTCCGGCGTGAAGAGCGACGTCAAAGGTAAGGGAATCCAGTTCACCCGTCCAGTGAAAGAACCAGGGGAACAGGACGAGGTGGGCAGTACTGCTGACCGGCAGGAACTCGGTCAACCCCTGTACGATCCCTAAAATCAAGGCTTCTATCATAGTTTAGCATTATAGCAGATTTGCGATGCAACTATCCCGGACGGCTTCCTACACCTCAAAAATGAGCGGCATGATCATCGGCTTACGGTCCATGGTGCTGCGAAGGTATTTTTTGAGAACGCTCCTTATCTTCGCCTGTACCAGGGTTTTGTCCGCAACAAGCTCGGGGGTCATTTCAGACAAGGTCAGATATACGAGTTCTTTCACATCGTTGAGCACATCCTGCGATGCGTCCTCGAAGATGAATCCGCGGGATATGATCTCAGGACCGGACATGATGCTGCCCGAGAGCTTCTCGATCGTGATGATCACGATAACGATGCCGTCATGGGCAAGCCTTCTCCTGTCCCGGAGCACCATACCCTCGACATCTCCCACCCCTTTGCCGGCGACGAAGACCCTACCGCTCGTGACGGTCCCGGCCCTGCGCGCCTCATGCTCCGTGATCTCAAGCACATCCCCGTTCTCGATGTTGAAAATATGCTCCTTCGGTATCCCGATCTTGTCTGCGAGCCTCGCATGGTAGAACTTATGACGGAATTCTCCGTGCACCGGCATGAAATATTTCGGCCGCACGAGATTGAGCATGAGTTTCAGCTCCTCCTTGGAGGCATGGCCGGACACATGGATCTCCGATACTTTCTCATAGATCACGTTTGCGCCTCTCCGGAAGAGGTGGTTGATGATCCTGCCGATCGAATGTTCATTGCCCGGT